>DASWHG010000210.1:0-6799 GCA_036393315.1 Anaerolineales bacterium
TACGGCCCGTGTTGGGACGATCCCAACAAAAGGCGAACTAAACACTTCAGCCGCAGGTGTGTGGCCGAGCTGATGAGGCGACAACAGTTCCGAGCCCAGCAGGTTGGCGATTTCGCCTTCGCCAGCGCAAGGATCGAGCCGCCGCCCGCGTGTCCCTACTGATGGCGTGGTGAACCAGGAAGCGCCGCCGTGCTTACTAGCTTCCGCCATGTGCGGTGGGTACGGGTAGAACCCGCCTTTTTCGAGGAGGCGCCCATTAAAGCGTATCGTTAACCACGCCGGATTCCGAGAGAGCCGTGCTCAGGGCGGTTGGGATGGAATCTGGCTATGGTAAGATTAGGGGCATGGATTTTTCCCAGATCACGGACAATCTATTTATCGGAACGACCCCGCGATCCGAGGCTTACCATACTCTGCGTAGCCTGGGTGTGCGGCTGGTGATCAACATGCGCGTCGAGCGCCGGCCATTTCCCGACCACCACGATCCGCCTATCCCGGCGTTGTGGCTGCCGACCTTCGACACGCCGTTCATCCCGATTCCCATGCGCTTGCTGGAGCGGGGCGTGATCGCTGCGCTGAAAACGTTCGAAGGAGGGGGTAAGGTTTACGTACACTGCGCGGCCGGCGCGCACCGGGGTGTGGCGATGGGCTCGGCCATCCTGATCGCGCTCGGCTACGCGCCCGAGCAGGCCATGCAGCTGGTCATGGAGCGGCGGAAGGCCGCCGATCCACAGATCTGGTACATCCGCAGGCGCATCCTGCGCTTCGCCGAGTTGTGGCGGACGACTGCCCTTGGAAGACAGACGCAGATCGCTCAACGATCTGAGGGCTGCTTGCGAGAATAATACCACTGCGGGCCTTGAGGCGTATCTTTGACGACAACGCCGGCGGCAAGCAGCTGCTCGCGCAAAGCATCGGCGGCAGCGAAATCCTTTCGATCCCGAGCTTCATTACGCTGCTCGATCAGCTGCCGCAGTTCTGCTGTCAGCGGATCGCGCCCCCAGCCTGCAACCCCCAAACCGAGGACCCGGTCGAAGTCCAACAGCAGGTCACGTTTCGATGAATTTCCCATCTCAGGGTCTTTCACCATCTTCCACAGGACCGCCAGCGCCTGGGGTGTATCCAGGTCCCGCGCGATCACCCTGGCAAACTCCTGGGCGTAAGCCCGGGCGTCCTCAGATCCGCCTTCCGAAGGCTCTTCCAACCAATCCAGGTAGCGGTTGCGAAGTGTATCCAGGGCGTTGCGAGCCCCTTCGAGGGCTGCCCAGTCGAACGTTAATTTGCTGCGGTAGTGCGCCCCCAGGCAGAAGTAGCGGTACTCGAGCGGCAGGAACCCTCTCCGTTCGATCTCTGCCAACGTAATAAATTGGCCGGAAGACTTGGACATGCGGTCCTTCTTCATCATCAAGAACTCGCTGTGCAGCCAGTAATTGACCCACTTGTGGCCGAGGGCGGCCTCCGACTGGGCGATTTCGTTCGTGTGATGGACCGGGATGTGGTCCACACCACCACAGTGAATATCGATGTACTCGCCCAGGTACTTAATCGCCATTGCCGAACACTCGACATGCCAGCCTGGAAACCCGACTCCCCAAGGGGATTCCCACTTCATTACCTGGTCCGGAACCTTCGATTCGGTAAACCACAGGACGAAGTCAAAGGGGTTGCGCTTATTTTCATCCGGGTCTACGCGCGCTTCAGCCTGCTGCTGGTCCAGAACCTGCCCGACCAGCTCCCCATAGCGGGGGAAGCGGTCGACGGAGAAGTAGACGTTGCCACCGGCTTCGTACCCATAGCCCTTGTCCAGGATATCCTGCACCAGAGCGATCATCTCGGGCATGTGCTCGGTGGCTCGGCAGATGAACTCGGGCGGCCAGATGTTTAATGCAGCCAGATCGTCGAAGAAGACTGTTTCATAATAGCGGGCGATCTCCCACACGGTCTTACCTTCTCGCCGTGCCCCCAGCAGCATGCGGTCTTCACCGCTGTCGGCATCGGAGGTCAGGTGGCCGACGTCTGTGACGTTCATGACGTGCCGGACCTGGTAGCCGAAGAAGTCCAGCATGCGCCTGAGCACGTCCCAAAGGACGTAGGTGCGCAGGTTGCCGATGTGGGCGTAGTTGTAAACCGTAGGGCCGCAGGTGTACAGGCGGACGCGGCCAGGTTCGACCGGCTCGAACTTCATCTCTCGCCGACCGAGGGTGTTGTAGAAGGTTATTTTTTCATCCATGGATTGGTTGTGGGCCTCTGCGCTCGGGCGTTGCATCCCTGGTCGCCGCTCAGGCTAAAGATCCTCCATCTCCAACGATGTGCTGATCTCGACGCAGCCGCGCAGTGTGCGGGCCACAGGGCAAAAATCGGCGTGGAAGGCCAGCACTCGCTCGGCCATCTGGCGATTTTCGGGCGCCAGTCTAAGATGGTATGTCACGTGAATGCGCTGGACGACCAGGACCTTGCCGTCCTTCTCGATCTCCCCCTGCGCTTCAGAATACAGGTAGCCTTCCCCGGCCGGGATCCCGCGCGCTTCCAGCGCGCCACCGAAGGTGCCCGTCAGTCAACCGGCCGCCGCGGCCACCAGGTAATCCAGGGTGGCGGCGTGCGGCTGGTGGATCGACATGTCCGTGCCGTAGTGAGCGGCGATCTCGTCATGCACGCCGAAGGCCACCGGCTCTGGTACGGCCGGCAAATAGGCCCGCCGGTAAGGGCCTTTCACGCGCACGATCCTTACTTTGGAAACGTATACCACCTGCACATCCATCTCCGTTCCTCCTCTGCACCATTGAACTCTCCACCTAAAAAATTCGCCCAGCAACGCAAGTGCTGGACGAAGCTGGCCAGATCGACATCATCCGGTTTGCAGTTTTGCCACCGTCACGCCGTCGCCGCCTTCTTTCTCACCGCCCGGTTCGAACGAGCGGACGTGCGGGTGCTGGCCCAGCACCTCCCGGACGGATTGGCGCAGCTTGCCGGTGCCCTTGCCGTGGATGATGCGTACGAAGGGCAGGCCGGCCAGGTAAGCGGCGTCCAGATAGCGATCGAGGGCGTCCAGGGCTTCGTCGGCGCGCTGGCCGCGCAGATCCAGTTCCATCCCGGGAGAGGCGGGCAGCACGATGGTGTGGGGTGATGAGGTCCCTGGGGCGGGCGGTTCGGTGGACTTCTTACGGCGACCGGCTGGGGCAGGCGGCTCCGGTTCCGGGGAACCGTCCAGCGATTCGATCTCGGAAAGACGCGCCCGGACGCGCAGCATGCCGACCTGGACCTCTGCCTCCTCTTCCCCCATCGAAGTCAACACGCCCTGGGTATTGAGCGTCCGCAGCCGGACTCTGTCGCCCAGGCGCAGGGGGCGCGATGCCAGCTCGCCCCGTATTTTGGGGGCCCGGCGCTCGACCGGCTGATCGGCGGCTTCCTCCAACACCTCGACCTGCTCCGAGATGGTTTGCATGGCGTCCAACGGCTGGCGAGCGCGCGCCAGTGCTCGTTGTACGGACTCCACTTGCTCCTGCAGTTCATGGACGCGAGTTTCTGCCTCCGCCCGGGCCTTTTCGAGCACACCCCGGCGCTCATCCTCGAGCCGCTCCAGGCGTTCGGAGAGTTCGGCGCGCAGGCCTTCGGCTTCCTGACGGGCCTCTTCGGTGGCCGCGCGCGCCTGGCGAGAATGCTCGCGCTGGCGGTGGATCTCGTCCAACAGGTCTTCGGCGCGCAAGTCGGTTGGGTCCAGGTCGGACCGGGCCGTGGCGATGATGGAATCCGGCATGCCCAGGCGCTGGGCGATCGCCAGGGCGTTCGAGCGCCCGGGCAGCCCGATGGTCAGGTGAAAGGTGGGCTGCAAGGTCTCGAGGTCAAACTCGACGCTGGCGTTGACCACGCCTGGGGTGGCGTGGGCAAAGCCCTTCAGCTCCGGGTGGTGGGTGGTGACCAGGGTCGTAATGCCGCGCGACAGGAGATGGGTGAGCAGAGCCCGGGCCAGGGCCGCGCCCTCCTGCGGGTCGGTGCCCGCTCCCAGCTCATCCAGGATGACGAGCGAGCGTGAATCCGCCTGCTCCAGGATGCGAATGATGTTGGTGATGTGGCCTGAGAAGGTGGAGAGGGACTGCTCGATGGATTGTTCGTCGCCGATGTCGGCGAAAACGGCGTCAAACAGGCTGATCTCAGAACCGGGATGGGCGGGGATGTGCAGGCCGGATTGGGCCATCAAGGCCAGCAAGCCGACCGTTTTGAGGGTGACCGTCTTGCCGCCGGTGTTCGGACCGGTGATGATCAAGGCATAGGTGTGCGGGTCGAGCTCGACGTCGATAGGCACGACTGTGCTCTGGTCGAGCAGCGGGTGGCGCGCCTGGTAGAGGCGAATGATGCTCCCAGGGTGGCTGCCCTGGCCAGAAAGCTTCGAACGGGCCGGGAGAGGCTGCAGCACCGGTTCATTGGCGCGCAGATCTTCCGCATATTTCGCCCGGGCGAAGACCAGGTCCAGCTCGGCGATGACTTCCACCGAGTGGTTGATCTCGTAGGCGTGCTCGGCGACCTGGTTCGACAGCTCGGCCAGGATGCGGCGCTCTTCATCGCGCTCGGCCAGTTGCAGCTCGCGGAACTGGTTGTTGAGCTCGACGACGGCGAGCGGCTCGACGAACAGGGTAGCCCCGGAGGCGGACTGGTCGTGCACGATGGCGCGCAGCCGGCCTTTGAACTCGGCCCGCAGCGGGAGCACGTAGCGGCCATCGCGCTGTGTGACGAGCGCCTCCTGCAGCAAGGAAGAGGTGTTCGGATCGCTGACCATGCGCTGCATCTTGGTGAGCAGGCGGTCGTGCGCAATACGCATATCCCGGCGGATGGTCGCCAGCTTTGGGGAGGCCGAGTCGAGCACGTCCCCCCGGTCGGAGAGGGTGCGGGTGATGGCGTCGACCAGGCCCAAAGGAGGCGGCAGCTGGGCGGCGATATCGTAGAGATAGGGGAACTGGTTTTCCAGTCGCTCGAAGGTGCGGGCCAGGGTGCGGGCGGCGATCAGGGTAGATTTTATGTCCAATAGATCCCCCGGAGCAAGGACGCCGCCACGCACGGCCAGCTCCACCGGAGCGCGCACGTCGCGCGCGCCGCCGATCGTCAGATCGGTACGGGCGCCAAACAGGCGAACGGCTTCGGCGGTCTCCGCCTGCTGGCGGCGGGCTTCTTCGACATTCGTGGAGGGGCGCAGGGCGCGTGCTTTCTCCGCTGAAGCCGGAAAAGCGGTGTAGGCGGCCAGGCGTTCCAGGATTTTCGGGTATTCCAGGGTTTTAAGAGTCTTCTCGTCCATTCAACAGCCCATCGATTGGAAGGTCCATGGCGGTCGCCTACCAAGGACCAGGGTTAATTCGACAGGCATGAGTGTACCATATTGCGTAAAATGGTAGTATGTGTCAAGTCACCGATCAGGGGTTCCATTCGATAAAGAGGGGCTTCACCGTGACGGTCAGTGAGGTTGAATCCAGCATTGTTACCTGATCTCCAAGGGCATCCCATACTCCCAGCGGCGGGTTGGTTAGCGGGATCGTGCGCGCCACTCCATCTTTCGACCAAATGACCCAAATCAGCCGGCCATCAGCACGCTGGAACTTGTATCCGAGCAGGCCTGATGTATCGCCCGTGTCTTGGCTGGTGATCGCGCCGATAAAAATGACATCTTCCAGTTTCTGGCGGATGAATTGAAAGGCCAAATAAGCTGGACGCGGCGATAAGTCAGCATAGAGCAGTCCAGAATTACGCCAGCCGGAAAGACTGTACCAAATATTCGCCCTTAAGCCTTCCGCGATGGCTGCCGCGTAGGACTGCGTGACGTAGTATGCTTTCGTTTGCTCAAAAACCGATCCAGGATCACTCTCGCATCCCGGGCCTCCTGGGGGATCCTGTGCAGGTCCACATAGCAAAGCCGTTTCTGTGTTCATTAAAAATTTACCGGAAACGTTATAGGCCTCCATCAGATTCCTTAAAAAGTGCGCCTTTGCGATCAGGGCAGGTCCCGTTGTGTTCCAGTAGCTATCCCACTTTCGACTGAAGTAGGCGCCCAGGTGACCCTTGTAGATATCGTAATTGTGAAACCCCACTCCATCGAAGTAATTTCCACCGTTGTTCGCTAAAATCCCTTCAAAAAACTTTGAAGCCAAAATTTCCTCTTCCGGAGCGATCACCCCCGTCGCCGGGTTATAGGACATTAACATGCCGCCCACGATCACCTGGGCTTGCGGGTCGGCCTGCTTAACTTTCGGGTAGATCGATTTCAGCATTGTCGCATAATAACCACCGCCGTAGTACTCGTCAGTCGAGTCTCCCCAGCAGCCAAATAGATCTAGCCCCATTACCAACTCAGGTGCGATGTCCGGCTCGTTATAAATCTCCCAGTACTTCACATAATATGGCGCCGCACTGTAACGCGCGACGACATCACGCATGAAATTGCCAAATGCATCTAACTTATCTTCTTTTATTGGGCCGCAGGCAGCCCCTGGGACTTTCTGTGCCCAACTGGGGGTGGCGCGGACAACCAGGACCACCCGGATGTTGTTCTTTGCGGCCGTCTGGATCTTTTCTTCTTGATCGGCGACCGCCAACCAATTGCGCTGGCCTTCTACCGGCTCGACATCCGACCACCGGATTCCATTGATCCGGGTATAGGAGGTAACCAGGCCGGAGGACTGTTGAAATTCCGACCAGTCGCCTGCGCTATGTAACTCTATACCGAATAAAGATTCCTGGAAGTTGGGAGGGTTCGCATTCGAAGATTGACCGGCTACCAAAGGTAAATAGATGGGAGAGGAAATTCCCTCTTCTGCCT
>DASWHG010000211.1:0-3793 GCA_036393315.1 Anaerolineales bacterium
GACGGTTGGGTGGAATGAGGTCCGGTTCCCGTTTGGAGCGCGTCCTGCGTTCCGGCCGGTTCGCGGTAACCGCCGAGCTCAACCCGCCCGACAGCGCCGACCCCAATTCCGTTTACGATCGCGCCCTGGTGCTGGCAGAAGTTTGTGACGCGATCAACGCCACCGACGCCTCGGGCGCTAACGTGCACATGTCGAGCGTGGGCGTGTGCGCGCTGCTGACGCGGGCCGGCTACGAGCCGGTCATGCAGGTCTCGTGCCGGGATAAGAACCGTATCGCCATCCAGGGCGACCTGCTGGGCGCAGCGGCGATGGGCGTGCGCAACGTGCTGTGCCTGACCGGCGACGGCGTCCAGACCGGCGACCAACCGGAGGCAAAACCGGTCTTTGACCTGGACTCGATCAGCTTGCTGCGCACAGCCCGCATGCTCAGAGATGAGGGACGCTTCCTCAGCGGTAGAAAACTTGAGGTTCCACCACGTTTTTTCCTGGGTGGCGCCGCCAACCCCTTCGTACCCCCGTATGACTACCGCCCGCTCCGGCTGGCGAAGAAAGTCGAAGCCGGAGCAGATTTTATCCAGACCCAATACTGCTTCGACCTGCCCCGTTTTCGCCAGTTTATGCAGTCCGTGCGGGATCTCGGGCTGAACGAGCGGGTCTTTATCCTGGCGGGAGTCGGGCCGCTGAGATCCGCGAAAGCAGCCGAGTGGATGCGGGCGAAGGTGCCTGGGGTCGTTATCCCAGACGAGATTATCGCCCGACTGAAGGGGGTCCCGCCTGAGAAACAGCGGGAGGAGGGCAAACGGATCTGCGTGGAGCTCATCCAGGCGCTGCAGGAGATCAACGGGGTCTGCGGGGTCCACGTCATGGCGTACCGGCAGGAAGAGCTGGTCGCCGAGATCATCGAAGGTGCCGGCCTGCTGCCGCGGCGCTGGCAGCAGCATCGCATTCCCAACAAACAACAAGAGGAGTTTTTTGACTGATGGAAACCATACTTACCTCTCCCAAGCGAGAAGTCCGGATCGGTCCGGGCCATCCTTTCGTGATCATCGGCGAGCGCATCAACCCGACCGGTCGGAAGATGCTTGCGGCCGAAATGGCCGCCTGGAACTTCGACCGGGTGCGGGCTGACGCGTTGGCGCAAGTGGAAGCCGGATCTCAGATGCTGGACGTCAACGCCGGGATCCCGCTGGCCGACGAACCGGCCATTCTGGCGGAAGCGGTCCGGATCGTACAGAGCATTGTGGACGTCCCGCTGAGCATCGACTCTTCGATCGTTGCTGCCCTGGAGGCCGGGCTTTCTGCCTACCAGGGCAAGCCGCTGGTCAACTCGGTCACCGGGGAGGAAGAGCGGTTGGAAGCTGTGCTGCCGCTGGTGAAGCAGTACGGGGCGGCTGTGATTGGGATCACCAACGACGAGACCGGGATCTCCGAGGATCCGGCTGAGCGTTTTGCCATCGCCAGGAAGATCGTCGAGCGGGCCGAGTCTTACGGCATCCCGCGCCAGGACGTGCTGATCGACCCGTTGGCGATGCCCATCGGTGCGGTGCGCATGGCCGGGGCGGCCCTTTTCACCCTGGTCCGGCGCGTTCGGGAAGAGCTGGGCGTCAACACGGTTTGCGGCGCTTCCAACATCTCCTTCGGTCTGCCGGACCGCCCCACACTTAATTCCACCTTTGTGGCCATGGCGATCGCAGCTGGGATGACGTGCGCCATCACCAATCCCCTCGAGGAGAACATCCGCAAGACGGTGCTGGCTGCAGACGTCCTCATGGGCGTGGACGAGAACTGCATGGCCTGGTTGAAAGCGCAGCGGGCAAAGGCGAAGTCTACAGGGGAAGATGGAGACGGTACGCGCCGCCGCCGGATGAGAAGGTCTGAGGGATAAGTGTTTGCAGACAACCCTATTCCAGGGCTGTCTCCATCAGCTTCTGGATGCGGGAGATCATGCTGGCCGGATCCGGGTGCAGGCCTTCGATTAAGAGAGCGTCGTCGTAGATCTGTTCGACGATCAGGGGCGCCACCGGGCTGTCTTCCGGAAGCGCACTGAGCCGGGCCAGGATCGGATGGCCCGGGTTGATCTCCAGTACCTTCTTGGGCGCTTCGTAGTCCTTGTTCAGCAGCCGGTAGACGCGCTGCATCTCTTGGTTGAGCGCGCCTTCGGGATCGACCAGGCGGGCCGGGGAATCGGAGAGACGTCCGGTCGTGCGGACTTCGTTTACCCGGTCGCCAAGGTGGCGCTTGAAGCGCTCCACCAGCGGCGTGAAGTCTTGCTCCTGCATTGAGGAAGATTCCCCCTCCGCCTGCTGCGCCTCGCCCTCTGGCAGCTCCAGGTCTGCGGCGGCGACGTTGGCCAGCGGGAAATCCCCATACTTGTTCAACCGGATCAGCATGAAGGCATCTATAGGGTCGGTAAGCAGCAGCACCTCGTACCCGTGCCGCCGCATCACGTCGAGGTGCGGGCTGTAAGCCACCGAGCGCTCGTCATCACCCATAAGGTAGTAGATTGCGGTCTGCCCTTCTGGCATCCGCTGGATATAGTCGTCGAGGGAGGACCACTCGCCAGTAAGGGTGTTCGTATGGAAGCGCAGCAAAGGGTAGAGGGATTCGGGCTCGACCTGCTCCATGGCGACGCCCTGCTTGATAAACTGGCCGTACGATTCCCAGAAGCGCCAGTAGTCCTCGACCCTCTCCTTCGCCAGCTGGGAAAGTTTGTCCACGACTTTTGAGGTGACCAGCTTCTTGAGCTGCGCCATCACCATGTTGGATTGCACCGATTCCCGGGAGACGTTCAGGGGCAGGTCTTCCGAGTCGACGACGCCCTGGACGAACTGCAGGTATTCGGACAGCAAGTCCTTACTGTATTCCTGGATCAATACTTTCCGGGAGTACAGCTTCAACCCGTTTTCTTTGCGCAGGGAGAAAAGACCGCGCTCCGGGCTGGCGGGAATGAAAAGCAGGGCGTACATCTGCACAGGCGCATCCACCGCCATGTGAGCGTGGGCCAGGGGCGCCTCGAAATCCAGGGTCAGCTGCTTGTAAAATTCGTCGTAGGCACCCTTCTCGACCTGGCGCGGGTTTTGGCGCCACAAGGCCGTCTGGCGGTTGACCTGTTCCTTCTGGTCGCCAATGTAGATGGGGAAAGGGATGAATTCCGAATGCTTGCGGATGATCTCCCGCAGGCGGTGCTCCTGGGCAAACTCGCTTGCGTCGCTCTTGAGCTGGATTGTGACGGTCGTGCCCCGTTCTGCTTTCTCGGCCGGGCCGACGGTGTACGTATCGGCGCCTGTCGAGTACCAGGAGGCAGCCTGCGCCTCCGGCCGGTAAGAGCGCGAGGTGACCCGGATCCACTCGGCGACCATGAACGCGGAGTAGAATCCAACGCCAAACTGCCCGATGATATCCATGAGGTTGGCGCTCCCTTCTTTGGCGGCGTCGATGAAAGCGCGCGCGCCCGAGTGGGCGATCGTACCGAGATTCTCGACCAGTTCCTCGGCGGTCATGCCGACCCCCGTGTCGGTGATGGTCAGGGTGTTTTCGCCGGGATCGGCGTTCAGCCGGATGGCCAGCTCGACCCCCGAGTCCAGCACGTCGCGGTTGGTGAGGATCTCGAAATCGACCCGAGTGAGGGCATCGGTGGCGTTCGAGACCAGCTCGCGTAAGAAGATCTCGCGCTCGGTGTAAAGCGAGTTGATCAGGATATCCAGCAGCTGGCGGGTCTCGGCTTTGAAGGGGTAGGGTTGGTCCTGTTCAGGGGTTGGAGGATGGTTCGTTTCGGTCATGGCGTTTTCACCTT
>DASWHG010000212.1:0-2573 GCA_036393315.1 Anaerolineales bacterium
TGCCCGCCTTCGTGCAGCAGGGTCTGGACGTCGTCGTGCAGGCCGACAGCGTTCATGAAAATAAACGGGCGCCGGGTCGCCTTGAAATCATCGCAATAGCCGCCCGGGGCCTTGCCCTTGCGGTTTTCCAGGTCGAGCAAGCCTTCCCGGCGCATCGTCTCAAAGTAATCCCCCAGCTGTTGGTCCACCCGGTGAAAGATGCTGGCAGTCTTCTCTTCGAGCTCAGATACCGTTCCGAAAGGGCTCAGGGGTGGCCGCCCGAACGGGTCGACGAGTAGATCCCAGGGGCGCAGGACCTCCAGGCCCAGTCTCTTCCGGCGTTTCTCGTAAATCCTGTGCGCGGCCGGCACCACGACTTCCTCGATAGCCTGGTGGAACCGGGTGCAGTCTTCCGGGCTGTAATCGAAGCGCAGCAGCTGCCTCCAGCGGTAGGCGCGGTAGTCGGGCAGGCTGGCGTTCTCAGCCAGCCGGCCGCGCACCTCCAGCTGCTTGGCCCACAGATCGTTGATCGCTTCCCGGTCGGCCAGCCACCGTCCCGCATCTAAAAGCCAGGCCTTTTCTCGCTTGGTCCGGTCCGGCTCCTGGTAGACAATCTGGAGCTGCGCAAGCGTCATCTCCTGGCCATCCCAAACGACTGTTTGCGCTCCCACGATGCGGTCGTACTCCGTGGCTAACTTCAGCTCCTCGCTCAGCAGAGGCAGGTTTTCACCTCTGAATAACTCTGCCTGGGCGCGCAGGTTGCGCAGCGGGATTTCGAACCCTGCCGGCTGGAGATTGCTTGCCAGCAGTTTCTCTTTCAACGTCTGAGCAGCGGCCCGGGCAGGCGGGTAGACTTCGTCCAGGAAGACGGCGTACCGCCGTTCCCTGTCCTCGTCGGTGGTATCCCGGGTGGTCGCGACGTACAGCCGGCGATACGTTTCGTGCACCATCCGGCTCAGGTCGGACCAATCCTCCATCCAGGCGGTCAGAGTCGTCTCGTTTAATGGGCGGCGCTCCAGGTCCCGGTAAAAGGGTTCGATCTGCGACCAGCTCAATTGCATGAATTCCTGGATGGATTGCGGCAGGGAGTTGGACATGAGCTTCTCTCGAGGATAAAGAAATTTACAGGGAGGGCGAACGGGTATGCCAGTCGGTTACCTGTTGGTAGGCATGGGCAGCCCGGAAGAGGGTTTCCTCCCGGAAGCGCGGCCCCATCAGCTGCATGCCGACGGGCAGGCCGTCGCGATCGAAACCCACCGGGAAGGCCAGGCCGGGCAGCCCGGCCAGATTGGCGGGCAGGGTGAAAACGTCCTCGAGGTACATGGAGAGCGGGTCGTCCCCGTGCTCCCCGATGCGAAAGGCAGTGGTCGGGGCGACGGGCGCGGCGATCACGTCGACCTGCTCGAAGGCAGCTTCAAAATCGTGCTTGATCAGCGTGCGGACTTTCTGGGCCTGGCCGTAGTAAGCGTCGTAATACCCGGCCGAGAGTGCGTACGTCCCCAGCATGATGCGTCGCTTCACTTCGGGCCCGAATTTACCGCCGCGCGTCCGCCGGTAGACGTCCCACATCTCTTCCGCCTCCAGCCGCGGGCCGTAACGAATTCCGTCGTAGCGCGCCAGGTTTGCAGAGGCTTCGGCGGGGGCGATCAGGTAGTAAACCGGCAGCGCGTATTCCGTGAACGGCAGGCTGACTTCTGACACTTCTGCCCCCAACGATTCAAGGACGCTGACCGCACCTCGGACGCTCTCCTCGACTTCAGCCTGGATCCCGGCGATAAAATATTCTCGCGGGACTCCCACCCGCAACCCTCTCAAGGCACCCTCTGCAGGCTTCCCATCCTCTGGCAGCCGGATTTCCGGCGCCGGCAGGTTGGCCATGGTCGCATCCAGGGGATCGGGACCGGCCAGGGTGGTGAACAGGATGGCGACGTCGGCTGCCGACCGCCCGAATGCCCCAACCACGTCCAGGGAAGAGCCAAAAGCCACCAGGCCGTAGCGTGAGACCCGCCCGTAGGTGGGTTTGATGCCGGTGACGCCGCAGAAGGAGGCCGGCTGCCGGACGCTTCCGCCTGTATCCGTTCCCAACGCAGCAGGGACCAGTCGAGCCGCCACGGCGGCAGCGCTGCCGCCGCTGGATCCACCCGGGACGCGATCGAGCGACCACGGGTTGTGGGTCGGTCCATAAGCCGAGTTTTCGGTCGAGGAACCCATGGCGAATTCATCCGTGTTCGTCTTGCCCACGATGACCGCACCCGCCTCACGCAGCCGGGCCACGGCTGTGGCATCGAAGGGTGGGACGTAATTCTCGAGGATGCGCGAACCGCAGGTGCAGCGCACGTTGGCGACGCTCAGCACGTCTTTAACGGCTACCGGAACCCCCAGGAGTGGGTGGGGCGGAGTTGTACCCTGTTCCCGCCAGGCCTGCAGGCGGCGATCGGCCTCCTCGGCCTGGACCAGCGCCTGCTCAGGGGTCAGGGTAATGAAGGCGTGCAGGCGCGGTTCCAGCCGCGCAATCCGCTCCAGGCAGACCTGGGTCAGCTCGCGGCTGGAGAACTCTCCGGCCCGCAAGCCGGCGCTCGCTTCTCGAACGGAGA
>DASWHG010000213.1:0-9405 GCA_036393315.1 Anaerolineales bacterium
ATGCTAAAGAAGGAAGATGGCCTGCTGGACTTCAGCCAGCCCGCAGCGCACCTGGCCTTAAAAGTTCGCGCTTTCAATCCCTGGCCAGGAGCGTATACCATATGGCAGGGGGAGACATTAAAGATCCACCAGGCCCATGCCGTAGAGCCGGTCGATCACTCCAATGGCACGATGCCCGAACCCGGCCGGACAACCGTCTATTCCGGCTTGCCGGCCATCACCACCAGCCGTGGATTGTTGGCATTGGACGAACTGCAGCCCGCCGGGAAAAGATCCATGCCGGGAAAAGCCTTCCTGCTGGGCGCCCGGGGTTGGGGCGAGAGTTCGGAAACATAATTGACCGAACAGGATTCTCCCTCTCCTGAAATTAAGTTCCTGGTTCTCGGGGCGGGCGCGATCGGCACCTACCTTGGCGGCAGCCTTGCGCTGCACGGCTACCCGGTCGTTTTCCTCGTCCGGCCTGATGCCGCAGCACAACTGGAGCGGCGGGGCTTGCGGCTCGACCTGCAACAACGAGAGCACCGGATTCCTCATCCACAGATAGCCGTTACAATCGAGGAGGCGCTTGCCAGGGGTGCGTACCAGGCAGCCATCTTCGCCCTGAAATCCTACGATACACGGGCTGCGGTGGAGAGCCTGGCGTCCTGCTCCGCCGAGATGCCTCCCATCCTTTGCCTGCAGAATGGGGTCGAGAACGAATCGTTAATCGCAGCGAGCCTGGGCTGGGAGAAGGTGATTGCTGGGACGGTGACCAGCGCGATTGGGCGGCGCGCGGCCGGGGATATCGTATTGGAAAGGCTGCGCGGCACCGGTGTGGCGGGTGGGCATCCTTTATCCAAGAGTCTGGTTTCTGCCCTCAACTCGGCCGGTCTCAATGCCCGCCTTTACCCGGACGCGATCGGCATGAAGTGGTCGAAGCTGCTCACGAACCTGCTGTCCAATGCGACCTCGGCCATCCTTGACCTACCGCCGGAGCAGGTATTTGCTCATCCTGGACTGTACCGGATCGAGATCGAGCAGCTGCGCGAAGCCCTGCGAGTGATGGCCGCCCAGAAGATCCCGGTGGTGGACTTGCCCGGCACCCCGGTGCGAGCCCTGGCTTTCGCGGCCCGCGGCCTGCCCGCTGTGCTCTCACGGCCGCTTTTGAAAAAAGCCGTAGCCGGAGGGCGGGGTGGTAAAATGCCCTCTTTTCACACTGACCTGCACACCGGGCGCGGACGCAGCGAAGTGGACTACCTCAACGGAGCGGTGGTCCGGGCTGGGGCGCAGTTGGGCATCCCTACCCCGGTCAATCGTACGCTGACAGAATTACTGCTGGCCTTGGCAAACGGTGAACTCCCCCTGGATACTTACGCTCACAAACCAGAGCGGCTGCTCCAGGAGGTCCAGGAAAGGGGATCAGGGGGCCTGTGATTTGAGATCCGTGTCCCGGATCACGCCGTAGAACAACGGCAGCGGGTCGACCGGGCGTTCGCTCCAGTGATGCGCCTCCAGCAAGCGCCGTCGCGCTTCAACCAGCTTCCCTTCGTCGTTGGCGTGTACGGTAAATAAAGGTTGGCCTGCCTCCACCCGGTCTCCAACCTGGCGGAGGACCTCGATGCCGACGGCGTGATCGATCGGATCGCCCTTCTTCGCCCGCCCGGCCCCCAATACCACCGCCGTCTCCCCGATGATGCGCGCGTTGATCTGGCTCAAATACCCGCTTTGCGGCGCCGGAACCGTCTCGATCATCCTGGCTTTTGGCAAACGATCCGGTTCTTCGATATAGGCCAGGTCACCCCCCTGGGCGGCGACCAGGGCTTTGAAGCGCTCCCAGGCTCCACCGCTGTCCAGTGCTTCGGCGGCCAGCGCTCGACCTTCAGATTCACTGCTCGCTTTGTGGCCCAGCAACAGCATGTGCGCCGCAACCACCAGGCAGTGCTCGCGAAAGTCCGCCGGTCCCCGGCCATGTAGTGTCTCGATCGCCTCGCGCACTTCCAGGGCATTCCCGACCGCCTGGCCTAACGGCTGGTTCATGTCGGAGAGCAGGGCGGTGCAGCTGCGCCCGGCTGAAACCGCAATGGAAACCATCAGCTCCGCCAGCTCCCGGGCCTCATCCAGAGTTTCCATGAATGCGCCCTCACCCACCTTCACGTCCAGCAGGACCGCATCCGCCCCGGCGGCGATTTTCTTACTCATTACCGAGGAAGCGATCAAGGGGATGGATTGGACCGTGCCGGTCACGTCTCGCAAGGCGTAAAGCTTTCCATCGGCCGGGGCCAGGTTGGAAGTCTGCCCGGTCAGAACCAGCCCGATCTCGCGCAGCTGCGTCAGAAATTCGCCGGTTGAAAGATCGGTCCGGTATCCCGGGATGGATTCCAATTTGTCGAGGGTTCCACCGCTGAAGCCTAGCCCGCGGCCTGAGATCTTCCCCACCGGCAGGCCGCAGGCCGCCACCACAGGTTCGACCACCAGCGTCGTCTTGTCACCAACACCGCCGGTGGAGTGCTTGTCGACCGCGATGGGCACTACCGCAGAACAGTCGATGCTTTCGCCAGAGTTCGCCAGCGCCAGGGTCAGTTCGGTTGTCTCGCGGGGCGTCATCCCATTCAGCAGTACCGCCATCGCCCAGGCCGAAACCTGGTAATCGGGGATCTCATCGCGGGTGAACCCCTGGATGAAAAAATCGATCTCCTCCGCCGTCAGCTCCTGGCGGTCACGCTTCTTGATGATAATATCTACAGCTCGCATGTAGCAGCTCCAGATAAAGAGTCATAAGAGTAAAAGTGGGTGAATGTTAAGATTATAACCGGGAGGTACGGTGCTACCTAGAGGGGACCAACCGGCGCACTTTCTCCCACACTTCCATAAACATCGCCTCGGTCAGCCTGCCAGTCTGCGTATTTTGGCGGCTGGGGTGGTAGGAGGCCACCATCCAGGGCAGATTCTCCCCCAGTTCGAAAACGGCCGCGTGGGCAAAACCGAGCTTCGGGATGTTGTGCCCCTGCTGCCGGTAGATCCGCAGCATGTTGTCGAACGCGATGCGACCGAGCACGACGATCACCTGCAGGCGCTCCAAGATCCGGATCTCTTCAGCCAGGTAAGGGAGGCAGTTGGCGATCTCGTCCGGCGCCGGTTTATTGGCCGGTGGAGCGCAACGGCAGACCGCGGCGATGTAGATATCCCGCAGCGCCAGGCCATCGTCCCGGTGCCGGGCAGTCGCCTGGTTGGCGAAACCCGACCGGTGGAGCGCCCGGTAAAGGAAATCCCCGGAGCTGTCGCCGGTGAACACACGCCCGGTCCGGTTCCCACCATGCGCAGCCGGGGCCAACCCAACCACCAGCACCCGCCCGCGGGGATCGCCAAAGCCTGGCACCGGCTTGCCCCAATACTCCACATCGCGATAAGCCCGGCGCTTCTCCCGCGCCACCTGCTCGCGCCAGGCCACCAGCCTCGGGCACTTCCGGCAGGCAACGATCGATTCTTGCACGGCTAGAATCAATTCTTCAGGATTTTTCATAACTTGTCAGTAACCGGTAAGAGGTTTCCTATCTAGATCGATGTCCTATCACCACTTCACACTCTTTACAAACAGAGGGCGCTACAAAATCAGCATCGCGTCCCCGAATGAATAGAACCGGTATCCGGTTTGGATGGCCGTCTCGTAGGCCTGTAGTATCGTCTCCCTGCCTGCAAAGGCGCTGACCAGCATCAGCAAGGTCGAACGCGGCAGGTGAAAGTTGGTGACCAGCGCGTCCACGGCGAGGAAATTGTAACCCGGCAGGATATACACGGCCGTGGGACCTTCGAACGCGCCAACCACCTGTCCAGTAGATGCGACCCGGGCAGCCGTCTCGAGGGCGCGAACGCTGGTTGTCCCCACCGCGATGATCCGGCCCCCGACCCTGCGTGCCTGGTTGACCGCCGTGGCGGTCTCACCCGTCACCTGGCACCACTCCGTGTGGATTTGGTGTTCCTGGGGGTTTTCCTCGACCACCGGAGCGAAAGTGTCCAGCCCGACGTGCAGTGTCAGGAAGGTTGTCCCAATCCCTGCCAGTTGGAGTTTATCCAACAGCTCCGATGTGAAATGCAGGCCGGCGGTGGGAGCAGCTACCGACCCCGGCCGGCGAGCGTAAATCGTCTGGTAGCGCTCGGGATCCTGCAAGGTTGTGTGGATGTAAGGCGGCAGGGGGACGTGTCCGGCCGAAGGCAGGAAAGGCTCCACAGGTTCAGAGAAGCGCACTATACGCCGTGGTCCCTCCAGGGCGGTGAGAATCTCCGCTTCAGGCCCGGACTCAACCTGCAGCCGCCTCCCGGGGACCAGGCCCTTCCCGCCAACCAGCGCTTCCCAGGTGCTTTCGTCCTGCCGGCGCAACAGCAGCAGCTCTACTTGACCGCCGCCCGGAAGTTTGCGGGCGAAAAGGCGCGCCGGGATCACCCGGGTCTCGTTCAAGACGAGCAGGTCGCCGGGCTTCAAGTGTTGGTCTAGTTCCCAGAAATGTGTATGAGTGATCTTACCCGATTCCCGCTCAAGGACCATCAGACGCGAGTTATGGCGCGGTTCGATGGGCGTCTGGGCGATGCGCCCAGGGGGCAGGTAGTAGTCAAAATCAGAAGTCCTCATTTGCAGCGGGGAGGCGCAGGTTCAAGAGCCGATCTGGGATGGATCAGGCCGAGAGAACCCTGGGTGTCACCTGTTCAGAAACCGGATGATCACGTTCAAGATCACGGTGAGCAAGATCGAAAGCAGGATCGAGGTGACGAGCGGGAAGACGCAGGTGAAGCCACCGGTCTGGATCCGGATGTCGCCGGGAAGGCGGCCAGGCTGCACGCCAAGGCGGGCGAGCACGTAAACGACAGCGCCTAGCGCGAGCAGGACCAATCCAAGGATGAAGAGAACACGCGCGAGGACCATTGCTGGTATATCAAAGTAAACGCGGCTGGTCTTGAGGAGGGATCTCGATCCCGAGGTGTTCGTAGGCGCTGCGGGTCGCCAGCCTTCCCTGGGAGGTACGCTCCAGAAAGCCCAGCTGCAACAGGTACGGCTCGACCACATCCATGATCGTATCGGCTTCTTCGCTGATCGAGGCGGCGATCGTATTCAAGCCGACCGGCCCGCCGCGGTATTTCTCGATCACCGTTCGCAGGACCCGGCGGTCCATCTCGTCCAGGCCGAGCGAGTCGACATTCAGCAAATCGAGGGCCTTATCGGCGATCGGGCGGTCGACGACGCCATTCCCACGCACCTGGGCATAGTCGCGCACCCGCCGCAACAGGCGCAAGGCGACCCGCGGGGTGCCTCGCCCGCGGCGGGCGATCTCGTCGACCCCCTCCGGTTCGACCTCGACGCCCAGCACCCCCGCCGCCCGTTCCACGATCGCCTGCATCGCCGCATGGCTGTAGAAATCCAGGCGGTAGACGGCTCCAAAGCGCGCCCGCAACGGCGCGGTAACCAGGGCCAGGCGGGTGGTTGCCCCGATCACGGAAAAACGGGGCAGCTTCAGGCGGATCGAACGCGCCGATGGGCCTTTCCCGATCACGATATCCAGGGCGTAATCTTCCATCGCAGGATAAAGAACTTCTTCGACCGCTCGTCCGAGACGGTGGACTTCATCGATAAAGAGGATATCGCCGGCCCGCAAGTTGGTAAGGATGGCAGCCAGGTCCCCCGGGCGCTCGATGGCCGGACCGGCGGTGATCTTGATATTGACACCCATCTCGTTCGCCAGGATGTGCGCCAGGGTGGTCTTTCCCAGGCCCGGAGGCCCATAAAACAAGACGTGATCGATGGGTTCGTTCCTCTGACGGGCGGCGGCGATCAGGATGGCGAGATTTTCTTTGACCCTCTCCTGCCCGATTAAATCCGACAGTGTCCGTGGCCGGAGAGCCTGATCCAAACGGTCGTCCGGCTGGGAGTCAGGGTTCACCAGTCGTGGGGGGGGTGCATTCATAGGATGATTATAACCCGGTTTGGGACTATAATAGTCTTATCCCAAACCGGAGAAAACCCATGGCCCAAGTCTTCCCCTCCACCCATCCCCTCGTCGCTCATAAGCTGACCCTGCTCCGTGATAAAACGACCGAACCAAAGAAGTTCCGCGAACTGATCCGCGAGATCGCCGCGCTGATGGCTTACGAGGCCACCGCAGACTTGCTCACCATCCCGATCGACATCCAAACCCCTCTCGAAGACATCCAGGGCGTTGAGCTGCAGGAGAAGATCGGGCTGGTGCCGATCCTGCGGGCCGGGTTGGGCATGGTGGAGGGGATTTGGGAATTGATGCCGACGGCCGAAGTCTGGCACATCGGCCTTTACCGGGACGAGCAGACCCTCAAGCCGGTCGAATACTACAACAAATTACCGGTTGAGCCGACCGTTTCTGTGTGCCTGATCCTCGACCCGATGCTGGCAACGGGAGGTTCGGCGGTCGCTACCGTCGACGTGCTCAAACGCTGGGGGGTGAACAAGATCAAATTCGTGGGCATTATCGGCGCTCCAGAGGGCATCGCCCACATGGAGAAATATCATCCGGAAGTCCCGATCCACTTAGCGGCCGTAGACCGCTGCCTGAACGATCATGGCTACATCCTGCCCGGGCTGGGAGATGCCGGGGACCGGCAGTTCGGCACAGGTTGATACTGGCGCTAAAAACCTTACCCGAGCCCACGCCCAACGAATCCAGGTAATGAAAGAAACCCATAGAAAAACAAAAGCAGTCTGGATCGCCTCCATCGCCTTCGCGGCAGTGATCCTGGCTGCCACAGCCGGTGGCCGTTGGTTCTTGGGCAGGCAGGGGCAGGAACTCGCTAAAGTTACCACATCTTCCATATCACCGCCAGCAGTCTCCCCCGGTATTACTATCGCACCCACCCCATTACCGGGTGACAGGCTTTCCCCCTCCCCGGCGGAAGACGGGAACACAGCCTGTTTGGTAGATAATCCAGATACGTCTTCTTGCGAGGAGAATCCGCAGCCACTGGATGTTGGGCCGGTATCCCTTAAGGAGACGAAGGAACCGAGTTCCGAGGTCGGAGAGCCTGCCCTTCACTCACCAACAGCAGTATTTCCAGCGAGGAGGACGGCTCCGGTCGTCGGCGGAGCTGATAAAGTCGCTTTCCTCAACGAGGGGGAGGTTTGGGTGGTAAATCTGGATGGCAGCGACCTGCAGCAACTCACCCAGGACGGGCTCTCGAAGTCAAAACTTCAATGGGCGCTGAGCGGAAATTCGGTCTATTTCCTCTCCGGCAACTGCATCCGGTCCGCTCACCTGGGGTCTCTTGAAACCAATCCGGTGCTGTGCCTGGAGGTTCCCGCTCTCCTGGAGGCGTTCCAGTTCTCACCGGACGAACAGAGCCTGGCGCTCGTCGTCCACCGGGACCTTTATGTGATCAGCAGCGACCAGGAACGGCTGAACCAAATCAAGACGGTAAGCGATCTTAGGACGAATGCAGCCTGTCCTGGCCTGGCACCCTATGTGCAAGCCGGGAGGAGGGTGACTGTGAAATCGGCCCGCTGGTCGCAGGATAGTGAGCAGTTAGCCATCGTCAGGCCAGGTCTGGATGATGGGAAGCTCGTCGACCTCGTGCACCTCCTGGACATCACCCACTGCGACCAGTCCATTCGCAGGCTGGACGAATTCCCGGCGAAGAGGTTTACCATGAGCGGATATGATGCCACCCCTGTCCTGCAGAACATCGCCTGGGATGGTTGGAAGCTGTTCGCCTTGATCAGCTACCGGCGAAACGAGGGGTTTGGTGATCTGTGGGTTTACAACGAGGATCTATACCGGGCCGATTTGATCAACCCGATCGAAGGTGCGTGCTGCTACCGTGACCCAACCTTCAGCCCGGATGGAAGCTACCTGCTGTTTGCTTTCCAGGATAAAAGGTTGGCTCCCGGCAGCAAAATCCAGCTCTATTATGTTCCACTGGCGACGGTTGGCACCGGGTTGGCTTACGCTCCCATTCCCCTGCCGGACGGTTTTTTCCCCGGCCCGCATTCCCAACCCCAACCTGTCCTGCGCACGGCGAGATAGCGGGGGCGAAGGAACTCGATGATTTCCAGGAAAGAGGATTTTCTCATCTATGGTTCTTACGGTTACACCGGCAACCTGATCGCCCACCTGGCGGTCGAACGCGGGTTCCATCCTGTCCTGGCCGGGCGAAACCGGAAGAAACTCGAAAAACAAGCTGCAGAACTCGGCTTAAGGTGCCTATCGTTCTCATTGGACGATCCAACCGATATCGACCGGGCACTGGCTGGTTTCCCCGTCGTGCTGCACTGCGCGGGTCCATTTTCTCATACCTACGATGCGATGGCCTCCGCCTGCCTGCGGACGCGTACCCATTATCTGGACATTACCGGAGAGATCGCGGTCTTCGAAGCCCTGGCCGCGCGCCACCAGGATGCTTTCGAAGCAGGCGTCATGCTCCTGCCCGGCATCGGTTTCGATGTCGTTGCCACCGATTGCCTGGCGGCACACCTGAAGCGCCGTTTGCCGGAGGCCAGCCACCTGGCGCTCGCCTTCCGCCCGGTTGGGAGCCGGTTCTCGCGCGGCACAGCTTCTTCGGCCGTCGAACGCGCCCCCAAAGGCGGTTTAATCCGGCATGATGGCAGGCTTACCCCTGTCCCTGCGGCCTCCAAAACCCGACCGGTTGACTTTGGAAGAGGTCCTGTTCCTGCCGTCATGATCCCATGGGGAGACGTATCGACCGCATACTACAGCACCGGAATCCCAAATATCGAGGTCTTCATCGCGTTGCCGGCGATCGTGAGCAAGTTATTTCCCCTGACCCGCTATCTGGGGGGGCTGCTGTCCTTGTCCGTCATCCAGAAAGCGTTGAAAAGCCTGCTCGTCCTCGTACCCCCAGGCCCCTCCGCAGGGCAGCGCGCCCGTGGTTTCACGCTCCTTTGGGGCGAGGTCCGCGATGCGGGTGGGAACCGGGCCGTAACCCTCGCACGCACGCCAGAGAGCTATGCTTTCACGGCTCTTGCTGCCATGGCAGCCGTAGAAAAGATTCTCGCTGGGCAGGCGCCTCCCGGATTCCAGACACCCTCCCTGGCTTTTGGAGCCGATTTCCTCCTGGAGATCGAGGGGGCTACGCGGGCCGACATCCCATTGGCTACAGATGAATTTTAAGAGCTTGTACTACCCCGAGAGCCGCTTCGGAGGCTTCTCAAACGTCGATGGCACGGTGGCGTTCTACAACCGCGTCAACGCCCTGGTCCAGCCTTCCAGCGTGGTGGTCGACGTCGGCTGCGGGCGGGGCGCCTACGTGGAAGATCCGGTCCCTTACCGCCTGCAGCTGCGGATCTTGAAAGGGAAATGTCAGAAAGTGATCGGGATCGACGTCGACCCGAAGGGAAAGGAGAACCCCTACATCGACGAATTCCGCCTCATCGAGGGCAGCCGCTGGCCCGTTGAA
>DASWHG010000214.1:0-4985 GCA_036393315.1 Anaerolineales bacterium
CGGTAAACATCGGCAACCCGGTCGAGACGTCCATCCTGGAATTTGCGAACACGATAAACCAGCTGACCGGTAACCGGGCAGGGATCGTTTTCAAGGAAGGCGATCGGGGAGAAGGCGATCCGCAGCGCCGCCAACCCGACATTACCAGGGCCCGGAATATCTTAGGATGGGAGCCGAAGATCGATTTGGAAGCCGGGATCCTAAAGACAATCCCTTACTTCAAACAAAAGCTTGGAATCGAATAACCGTGGCTACGTTGGTTAAGAATTCGCGCGAGCGGGAGCGCTTTATGCGTTTTGCCCTGGTTGGAGTGATTGGGGCGGTGGTTGATTTCGGCACCTTCAACCTGCTGACTTCAGTTTTCGGGATGACTGCGGTTATCGGGAGCGTCTTTTCTTTCATCGCCGCCATCGTCAGCAATTTCACCTGGAATCGCTTCTGGACTTACCCTGATTCCCGGTCGAAGAAGATCTCCGAGCAGTTGATGCAGTTTACAATCGTCAGCGTCGTCGGATTGATGATCCGGACGCCGATCATCGCCGTGTTAGAAGGTCCACTCCGTCGTTTTTTTGCAGGGTTCTCTCTTCTGCAGGCGAGATTTATCACGCCCGACTTGTTAGGGAACAACCTTGCCCTCGCGTTTGCAGTGGCTGTCGTGATGTTCTGGAATTTCTTCATCAACCGCTACTGGACTTACAGCGACATCCAGTGAAGAAAAGGACCCGGCCGCGGTTATAATTCCCTCACTTTGCTATGAACAGCAGCCATCCCGGTAAAACGGTCAGCGAATCACGCGTCATGCTGGCGCAGCTGATGCAGCCAGAGCATGCCAACAACCTTGGCAACGTGCATGGTGGTTGGGTCATGAAGCTGGTCGACGAGGCCGGCGCGCTGGTGTGTATGCGGCACGCCCAGCAGCGGGTGGTCACAGTGGCGGTCGACCAGATGACCTTCCGCCAGCCAATCCGTCTCGGCGACCTGGTCACCCTCACCGCCGAGGTCAGCTACGTTGGGCGCACCTCCATGGAGGCTGAAGTGTGTGTGGAAGCCGAGAACCCGATTTCCGGGCTTCGCACCCACACCAACACGGCATACCTGGTATACGTGGCATTGGATGACTATGGCCGTCCGGTCCCGGTTCCGCCTTTGATCCCGGAGACCGAGGCGCAGAAGGCGCGCATGGAGGCCGGTCGCGCCCGCCAGGCTTATCGTTTAGACCGGGCTCAACAGGCTGAGCAGAACCAACGCTTGAAAGCAAATGAGTGAAAACCTGCTTTCGAAAGGTGTTTCTTCATCCGGTGAGGCTTTGCCGGAGGAGAAATCCGCTCAGGAGGAAGCTTATCCGCCTGTGCGATCTCTGCGCGAACTGATCGACCGGGTTTCGGGGCGGAACCTTCGACCGGTCGATTGGGAAGGCGATGCAGGCCTGGCTGAGAGCCTTCCGTTCCCGTTCCTGGCACTGGTAGGCCAGGCTGAGATGAAGCTGGCCCTACTTCTGACGCTCATCAATCCTGCGGTTGGAGGTGTGCTTTTAATCGGCGCGCGCGGCACCGGAAAGACAACTGCGGTTCGCAGCCTGGTCGATCTCCTGCCACAGGTCAGCCGCAGCCTGTGCTATTACGGGTGCCTTCCAGAGGATGTGGAAAGCGGCGGAATAGATGCCGTCTGCCCTGACTGCGCTCGGAAGTATGGAGAGGGGCAGCCTTTGGCGGTGATGGACCGAGTCAGGCTGGTCGAGCTGCCGTTGAACGCCCGGCTGGAAGATGTGATCGGGGGGCTGGATGAACGGGCGGCTGTCTACAAGCGGGTGCACCTGCGGCGCGGCATACTGGCCCAGGCAGACCGCAACTTGCTATTCGTCGATGAAATAAACCTGCTTTCCGCCGAAATTAGCGACGCGATCTTAGATGCCGCTGCGCAAGGCAGTTATACAGTCCGGCGAGGCCCGCTCGCTGCGACGTACCGTTCACGCTTCGTTTTGTTGGGTTCGATGAACCCGGAGGAGGGGCGGCTTCGCCCGCAGATCATGGATCGTTTCGGCCTGCGAGTAGTGGTGCGCGGCCTGCTCGAACCAGGCGAGCGGCTTGAGGCTTACCGCAGGGCTCAGGCTTACCTCCGGAATCCCCGCCAGGTGATGGCTCAATATGCCGCCGAGACCGCCCAGGCCGCGAAAGAAATCCAGGCGGCGCGCGAGCTCCTTCCACAGGTGGAGATCTCAGACCCGATCGCCCAGCTCGGGCTTGCGCTGATCCGGCAATTTCGGATCGATTCGCTGCGGGCAGAAATCACGCTCTTTGAAGCAGCGCGCGCTCATGCCGCTGCCGATGGGCGCACTCAAGTTCTTCGCTCGGACTTATTCCAGGTCGGCCGGATGGCTCTGCGTTTCCGGCATTCCGCTTTTATGAGTGAATACCATTCACAATTCGAGAGTGAAGAAAGCGAATTGTTTGCTATACTAGAAAATAATCTCAACTCATCTCATCTCGGCGGAGAGAAAAACAATGAACCTCGCGAACCTATTCAAGAGAAAACCGGAAAAAAAGGATGAACCCGGCGCACAGGATCCCAATGAGATGCCAGAGCCGAATGACCTGGCTGGTTACATCCGGCGAGGCTGGGCTTTCCATTCGCGGGGCCAGCACGACCAGGCCGAGGCAGACTTTCACCAGGCAATCAAATTAGCACCGAACTCGATTGATGCGAATTACGTGCTTGGATTAGTTTATAAAGCCCAGGGGAAGAAGGAACAGGCAATTAGATCATTTAAAACGGTCGTTAATCTGATCGAGGCTGATCAGCTGGAGGATAAGATCCGCGCCGAAATGCTACGGCGTTTAGCCACCGGTCATGTGAATGAACTCTCCGTGGGGGATTGGAACCTGGAGAAAGAAATTTGGCAGCGCGTCGAGTAACACATCGCCAGCGGCTCGAGGACTGCCTATCAGGAGGGCAACTCGATCGCCTGCCCGTTGCCCTGTGGCGGCATTTTCCCGTGGACGATCAGGATCCGGACAGGCTGGCCGCCGCAACGGTGGACTTCCAGCGCGCGTACGATTTTGATTTTGTAAAGGTTACACCTTCCTCTTCATTTGCTGTGAAAGATTGGGGGGCCGTCGACGAGTGGAGAGGGGCTCCGGAGGGCACCCGCGAGTACACATACCGGGTCATCCAGCAGCCGGGGGATTGGGAGCGCCTGCCCATCCTGGATCCGAAGCAGGGAAACCTGGCCCGCCAGCTCGACAGCCTGCGTTTGATCGTGAAAGAATTGGGCCCGGATAACCCCGTCATCCAGACGGTCTTCAGCCCGCTTTCCCAGGCCAAGAATCTGGTCGGGGCAGGCGCTTTGTTGGTCCACCTGCGCCGCTATCCGGAGGCGGTCCACGCGGGGTTGAAGGCGATTACGGAAAGCACCTGCCGTTTTATTGAAACAGCCCACGAAACCGGGATGGCCGGGATCTTCTACGCTGTCCAGCACGCCCAATACGGCCTGCTCTCGGCCGAGGAGTTCAGCATTTTCGGCCGGGCATATGATCTCCCGGTGCTGGAGCAGGCGGAGGCTCTCTGGCTGAATGTCCTGCACTTGCACGGCGAGCAGGTGATGTTCGACCTGCTGGCAGATTATCCGGTCCAGGTGATCAACTGGCACGATCGCGAGACACCCCCATCCCTGGCCGAGGCCAGGACAGGTTACCGGGGAGTCCTTTGCGGCGGGCTGCGGCGGTGGGAGACCATGGTGCTCGGCACTCCAAGCCAGGTCGAGGAAGAAGCACGGGAGGCCATCCACATGACCGGGGGAAAGGGCTTTATCCTGGGAACAGGCTGTGTCCTGCCCACGATCGCGCCGCGTGCCAATATCTTAGCCGCCAGGCGAAGCGTTGAATGAAGCCAGACCCAAAAACGTTGGCAGCTGCCAAACGAATAATGGTTTCAGACGGGCGTGATCTGCCGTGGGAACGCTTCGTGTAATCGCCGGGAAAGCTCGCGGCCGGAAGCTGCGCACGGTTCCTGGCAGTTCGACCCGCCCGATCACCGACCGGGTCAAAGAATCCCTGTTTAACATCCTCGGAGCGGAAGTCCAGTCTGCGCACCTGCTCGACCTGTTTGCCGGCACCGGTAGCGTGGGGATCGAAGCGCTCAGCCGGGGAGCAGATTTCGTCCGTTTTTTGGATATTGACCGGAAGGCAATCGCCACGATCAAGGCCAACCTGGAGACCACAGGCTTTTCCAACCAGGCCGAGGTGCTCCGCCTGGATGCGTTCGCATTGTTGGAGCGGCCTGCCGACCGCCGGTTCGATTACGCCTATATCGCGCCGCCGCAATACAAGGATCTTTGGAAGAAAGCCCTGCTGAGCCTGGATGCTCACCTGGATTGGCTGGTCGGCAACGCCTGGGTGATCGCCCAGATTCACCCGCGCGAATTCGAACCGCTGGAATTGGAGCGCCTGGCCGAGTTTGACCAGCGGCAGTACGGCAGCACCCTGTTGGTCTTCTACGAGGTAAAACCGGGGCAAGAAAGCAATATGTCCCCAAAAAATGAGATCTTGGGCAGTTCGCCATGATTTTCGATTACCCACATCACCGCTTCAACCCGCTCACCCGCGAATGGATGCTCGTCTCCCCCCACCGCGCCAGGCGTCCCTGGTTGGGCCAGGTAGAAGAAGTCCCTCCCGAGGATCTGCTTCCCTATGACCCTACCTGCTATCTTTGCCCGGGGAACGAACGTGCAGCCGGCAAGCGCAACCCCGCGTACACCGGGACCTTCGTCTTCGACAACGATTTCCCCGCCCTTCTGACTCCGGACCAGGTGCCCGTCCAACGTGAGGAAAAGCAGGAAGAGGGAGTCTCCCCCTTTACCGGATCCCAGTCCCCCGATCCCCGGAAGCTGTTCATTGCAGAGCCTGAATTTGGTCTTTGCCGGGTCGTTTGTTTCTCCCCGCGGCACGACCTCAGCCTGCCAGAGCTCTCACAGCCTGATGTAGAAGTCG
>DASWHG010000215.1:0-4314 GCA_036393315.1 Anaerolineales bacterium
GGAACTAGAGCAGAAACAGGAACAGGAACGAAAATTGCGGCAAGGGGAACAAAAACAGCTGGATCTGCAACAGGAAGAGGCACAAAAGCTGCCGCGACAGGAGCAGAAGCAGCTGGATCTGCAACAGGAAGAGGCACGAAAGCTTCGGCGACGGGAGCAGGAGCAGCTGGATCTGCAACAGGAAGAGGCACGAAAACTTCGGCGACAGGAGCAGGAGCAGCTGGATCTGCAACAGGAACAGAAGCGAATAGTTCGGCAACAGGAGCAGGACAAGAGGAAATAGCTAGACCGCTGTGACCAACTTTTCGTTGGCCGTAAACGTGCGCGTGCCCGCGACGGCGAATGGGTGGTTGAGACCATCTGGGTACGCGGAACCTGCTGGGGCCGCATGGCCGAGACCGCTGCATCCTGTTCACTGACTACAACCGGATTGCCGTGATCGACGGTAAGTGGGTTGGCATCGGTGAACTGGCCAAGGTCGAGCAGTTCGATCTGCTCAAAGGCGCCCAGGTGGCCTGAACCAGAGCGAGGCGTGAGTAGGATGCATGGTCTCATGCACTACCGCAAGAAGTGTTTCGGAAAGCTGTTTTAATTCCACTTCATCTCGCAGCCTTGCGCTGAAGGCGGCCAGGGTCTGTTGGGCGTCATACTTCCGCCGGTAGAAGCGTTTATCGATAGCATTCTGAATGCCGCGGCGCAATGGAGCGAAAAGCCCAGCGATAGCCAGGGTAGAGATCACGATGGAGATCTGCGACTCGGCCGGGAAGACCTGCTGCAGCAGCACCACGCTCACGAAGTAGACCAGCGCCAGCGTCCCGGTCAGCGCGCCATAGACCAGGGTACGGTTGATGATGGGGTCGATGTCGTACAGGCGGTACCTGAAGATGCCTATGGCGGTGGCGATGATCATGCCGGTGGCTGCCACCATGTGCGTAACGCCGCCCAGGCCAAAAACGGTTCCGCTGGACTCATACTCTCCCAGCACGTTAAAAGGGATGCCGATCCAAAATAAAGTCGCTGGGAAGATCAGCCACTTGATCTGCTGGCGAACATCTCCACGTGAATTGCGCAGCCGGATGATCAGGGAGACAATCGCGCCCGCAAAACACAGCGACAGGATCGTGATCGCAGCCCACTGTAAAGGTGCCAGCACCACCCATACTGCTTCAGCGACGGCGATAGGATTGTTGAGGGCTGGAAAAAGCACGAGGGGACCCGGCTCTAGAGCTTTTATTGCGAGATAGACAAAGAGCGCCCCGGCGGCCACCCCGGCCACAATTCGCCAGGGGCGAGAATAGAACTTGCCATCGGGAGACAGAAGTAACAACAGCGTGAATATGGCTATTCCCAGCGGCATGCCGCTCCAGTTCAGCCAGAGGAGTATCGCGGTCATCCCCGGCAGCGATTCGAGATGGGAGGTCGATTCATAGGCAGCATATCCAAAGGCGAATGAGTCCATTGCCACAACCGGAATACCGATGCCCAGGACCCAGCCAACAGGATGCTGGGGACGGCGCGTTAAGATCAGAGCGCCGATGACCGGCCAAACTCCTAGGAAAGCATAGAAGATGATCAGAACAGGTACAGGGATGCCCATGTTGCCAAATGAGTATGGGCTCCTCAACTGGAGAACCAGGCCAATTGCTGAAAGGACGACATAGGCTCCGACCCCAAACCATGCCAACCAGCGGGCCATCCGCTTGTTCATTGCCTCACCAACCATATCATCATACCTGAGGAGCAACCCGTTACCGGTGATGTTTTACTCGCCAGTAACACGCCTCCAATTAGCGGGCGGAGCGGGCCTGGCCCGCTAATACCAACTTCCATTATTAATAGTATAGCCCGTGACCGTCTCCAGGTCGTTACGAAAAGCGTTACGGGCCCCGACATGGACTGGATGGGTACGAAGAGGGTTACAACGACCCATCACCTAATCTGCCCCATCTCCATTTACTGATTACTTCTCACGGATCACTTCTGCTCTCCCCCTTAAACAAACCGGACCGCAACGGTGTCATCCAAAACACCTCTGCGGTCCGCCTTCAGTCGGGGCGCCGGGATTTGAACCCGGGACCTCTTGCACCCCATGCAAGCGCGCTAGCCGGGCTGCGCCACGCCCCGAAAGTCTACAGATTATAGCGCGTTCGAGCGGTTAAGACAAGGCTGGGTTGAGGAGTGAAACGTGAAACGTGAGACGTAATGCGTAATTCGCAATTCGCAATTCGCAATGCCCTACTCTGTCCGGGTCAGCCCTTCAGGTTGGTTGCTCATCCCCTCCAGCTCGGTGTGTGCCGCCACGCAGGTCAGGGTTTGCGCTACCCCCGGCACAGGCTGGATCTGGCACGCTACGGTGCGGGCGATGTCGTTCAGGCAGCCGCCTTCCAGCTCCGCCACTGCATCGTACGGACCGAAGGTCACGCACACCTCTCGCACCCCCTTTATACGCTTGATCATCCGGGCGGCCTCGCCCACATCCCCGGTGCTCATTTTAATCAGGACGTAAGCCTTAACCATTGGATATCTCATTGCGGTCAATGCCCTCTCCGGGCCTTTATACGGCCAGTCCCGGCGCCGCTCTCTTCGCTTCCGCGCTGTCGTCCCCGTCCATGTATTGGAACAGCCCGACCAGGCAGTTCAGGGTCCGCTGTACCGCCGGCGAAATCCCCGCGCCTGGGCTGGTGCCCCCCGGCTGCACCGCCATCACCAGGATTTGGGCGCCGGTCTCCTGCTGCAGGAAGTAGGTGAACAGCCGCAGTCCCGGGTTGTGCGTCAGGGCCATCAGGCCCGGCAGTTCATCGGTTTCCAGGACGGCGATATCGCCGGGCTCGCCGCCGATGTCGGCGGCATCGACGATGAAAATCACCTCCGGTCGCAGGGAGCAGATTTTCCCCAGGAAATTCTCGGGGACATCGCCAGCGTCGAGCAGCTGCGCGCCCACCTTCCCCTGCAGAGCCGCGATCAGCCGCGGACCAAGGCCATCGTCGCCGCACAGCTCATTGCCGATCCCCACGACCAGCAGCCGCTTGCCCTCGAATCTGCGGTGCAATTGCAGAAAAAACTCGTAGGTGTTTTCCATCAGGCAATCCTCAAGAAGCTACGGATGGGTCGCAGCAGGTACCCTAACGTGATGATCGCCGTGCCGGTGATGATGATGGTCAGCACCGGGCTGAACTCGCTGGCAGCCATGCCCAGCAGGTATTTGCTGAAGAAGCTTCCGAATGGCGGCAAACCCGAAAGCCATAGCGCCCCGATCAGGAAGAGCAGGAAGCGCCCCGGCATGCGCCCGGCCAGCCCGCCCATGCGTTCGATGCGGGAGGTCTTCAGCGCCCGGCTGATGGAGCGCACGCACAGGTACAGCACCAGCAGCCCGATGCCGCCCGTGACAAGGTACGACAGCGCTACCCGCTGCGAAAGGGTGCTGCCCAGCAGAACGAAGCCGAACTGGCTGGTGGCCGCCAGCAGCAGCAGGCGTTTCAGGTCGGTCTCCACCCAGGCCAGCACACCCCAGCCGATCATGCCGATACAGGCCACCACGCGCGTGGCCTCCAGCACGTTCTCATTCCCGGGCAGCAGCAGAATCCCAAGCCCTCCGGCGGCGTACAGCAGCCAGATTTCCCGGGTGAGCACCAACCGGGTATTCAACAGGCGCAGGATCTGGCCGATGAGCGATAACAGCGAGGGGATCACTTCCTGGTAGAAGTCACTCAGCGCCTGGTCGATGTACTTGTAGATCATCCGGGACAGGAAGTCTCCCGCCCGGCGTCCCAGGTTGTAAATGTCGAAGACGCCCGCCTCGCCCAGCGCGTACAGCGTCTTCAAGCCGCTCATTTCCTTGACCGGCCCGTAAAAATGCGTCCCGCGCACCCGGTAGACCTCGGAATCGATCGCTTCCCCGCCCAGGAACACCTCCGCCTCCTGGCTCTCCCCGACCCGACCGGCGTAGTAGATGGCCAGCCCAACCAGCAGGCTGGCGCCGATCAGGATGGCAGCCAGTTCCGCATCCCACACGCCGCCGGGCAGCAGCTCTGCCCGCATGGGACCCAAAATCGGGCCGATCACGCCGTACACTGGCCAGCGGTAAAAGATGCCCAGCAGCAGGGACGCCAGCGCCAGCGCCGCCAGCGGGATGACGATCGTCGCCGGGGATTCTTTAATCTCTTCCAGCCCTCTGGCGCGCTCGCCCCAAAACAGCGCGTAGAGCAGCTTGACGAAGGAGGCCAGCGTAAGGGCCGAGCCGAACATCGCCGCCGCCAGAAACAGCGGGAACAGCGGTCCCTGCCAGCTCAGGATGCCCTGGTAGATCAGCCACTT
>DASWHG010000216.1:0-10546 GCA_036393315.1 Anaerolineales bacterium
TGTACATGACCCAGTTCGAGGAGGCCTGGGAAAACGCCCAGAAAGGATTGGAGATCGCCCGGGAGCTCGACGACCAGGTCCATCGTGGCTGGCTGCTGGCGGAGCCAATCCCCTATTACCACCTGCGCAAGGGAGACTTCGCCGCAGCGCGCGCCGCGCTGGTCGAATCGCTCGAGATCGGCACGCGAATCGGAGAATTGGGGGTCCAGGCGGTGTCCGCCTACCTGCTGGCTGAGATGGCGCGCTGGCAAGGTGAATACGAACACGCATTAGAGTACGGGAAGCGTTCCTTAGAAGCCGCGCTGCCGCTCGAACCGTACATGCCCTTCTTCCTGGTACCGTCTCTTGGATCCTTAGGGATGGTCTACGTGGAGATCAGCGAACAGTTCAGGGATAAGATCGCCGAGTTCCACAGGCACGCCCTGCGCCTGCTGGAAGACCCGGCCGGTGCGCTCAACGGGAGCCCGGCGTGGTCCTGCCTGGCATACTGCGCCATCACCCTGGGGGATCACAAGGTGGCCGGAGACTCGATCGAGAAGGGCTTGAACACCCCCAACCTGTACATGCGCCTGGAACGGCCTCACCACCTGGCGGGAGCGGCCCTGCTCGCCAGCGCCAGGGACGAACACGCTGAAGCCATTCGCCGGGCTGAGGAAGCGCGCGCTTATGCCGAGGAGCACGGCATGCGCTACGTTTACCCGCTCCTCTCGCTGATAATGGGGAAGGTGCTGGTCAAGGCAGGCCAGGCGGAAGCGGGCCTGGCGTGGCTGGGACAGGCCGAGGCGGAAGCCCTGGAATTCGGCATGAGGCCGGTCATCTGGCGGGCGCGCGCGGCGGCCTCGCAGCTCCTGGCAGAGGCCGGGCAGCCGGAGAAGGCCGCCGCGAAGCGAGCCGCGGCGGAAGCGATGGCGCGGGAAATCGCCAACCTGTTCCAGGAGGAGGAGCTGCGCGCCGCTTACCTACGAAACGTGCTGCCCAAGATCCAATCAAATGCTCATTGAAAAACGGTTGAATCGTGTTGGCGACCGACGTACTGATGGACCGGGACGAATACGCCATGAACTGGATCCGCGCCCGGGCCCCGATGAGCCTGGCCTGAGCTGTTGATCCGGTTCAGGTAACGCCGGATGGCCTTCTATCCTTCTCGTTGTATGATTGCGGGTTGCTCCAGCACGATCAGGATCGGGCGCGCCAGAAATACCCGGCCCCAGGATCGACCAGTGATTTCTTCCAGGAGTCCATTTTGACGAAGATATTCGATCGTCTGTCTGGCAGTGGGATGGCTCACTTTTAACAATTCTGTCGCTCGAGCAATCGTTATATAGGGGTTGATGAAGAGTTCATCCAGAAGCGCAACGGCTTTTGTACCTTCGATACGAGAAGACAGCACCGCGACATCGAACGCTTGGCGCCGCGCGCCCTGGTGATGAACTCGGGGAAAGAATCTACAATCCCGGGGTCCCCTCCGGTTATTTCATCCAGGCCGCCGGAAGCGGGCCTTCAGCCGTTCGAGCCAGGGTTTACGAGCGCTGCGAGGGGGCGAGGGCCAGGCTGCGATCTCCTTCTGGGAGAGCTCGTAACCCTCGGCGATCATCCTCTCCGTGTTGTGGAAGTCCCAGAGAGGTATCGGAATGCCAGAGCGCAATGATAAATGGCGGGTGGGTACGCCACGCGCTTCGGCCAGGGCCAGCTCCAGGTTCACCTGGCGCTGTTCGACGGTCATCAGCAGCTTGTAGAAGAAGACGCTGAAGCCGGACGTATTGGGTGGGACTATGCGGGGATCCATCAGGTCCAGGGCGATGATCTCCGTGGCGCCGATGCGAAGGGCAGGCTCGACCGGCAGGGAGCTGACGATGCCGCCATCCATGAGGAGGAGGTCGCTCCGTTCCAGCGGGGCTACCCAGGGAGGCAGGGCGGTGGAGGCCAGCAGCCCCTCCAGGACGGACTGCTGGAGATCGAGGCCGTAAAGGCAGGGCGTGCCCGTGTTCAGATCGGTGGAGACGAGGACGAGCTCGGGCCCCTTGAGATCGCGGAAACGCAGGTCCGGGGAAAGGCCGTGGGTGGTGAAGAAGCTCTTCATCCGGTCCGAACTGATACCCGGCCGGCGGAAGAGGGAGCGCACGGTCAGCCACAGGTAGTTCGCGGGCAGCAAGTCGGCGTGGGCGGCGTCGTGCCAGGCCCTGGCCAGGTCGTCGAGGCTCTCCGGGCTGAAACCGTTAATGGCGAGGAAGCTGGCATTCACGGCCCCAACCGAGGTGCCCACCAGCAGGTCCGGCTGGTAACCGGCCTCGAGCAAAGCCCGCAGCGCGCCCACCTGGAGAGCGCCGCGAGCGCCGCCCCCTCCCAGAACGAAAGCCAGTTTTCTCTTCATAGAAGTCCACCCTAAAAGAAGAAGTTAACCCCACTGCGCGCCGGCGGTCTCCAGGATGCTGCGCAGCGTGTTGAGGAAGCGGGCGGCACCCACCCCGTCGATCACCCGGTGGTCCACCGAGAGGGTAATGGCCATCATAGAGCGCGGCACCGGCCGGTCGAACTCGTCCGGGACGAAGCGCCTGGCGATCCGCCCGGCAGCCAGGATGGCGACCTGGGGAGGGTTGATGATGGCGGTAAAATGGTCCACCCCGAACATGCCCAGGTTGGAAAGAGTGAAAGTGCCGTCCACCACGTCCTGCGGCTGGAGGGCGCCTTCACGGGCGCGCCTGGAAAGCGCATTGACCTCCTGGCCAATCTGGACCAGGCTCTTCTGATCCGCGTCCCGGATCACCGGGACGATCAGGCCTTCTTCGATGGCGACCGCCACGCCCACGTTGACCTGAGGCATTACCAGGATCTGATCCTTACGGAAGTAGCTGTTGAGCAGGGGGTGCTCCTTGAGGGCCGCCGCACAGGCCTTGACGAGCACAGCCGTCATCGAGATCGAGGCTTTATCCCCGCCCAACCGGGTGTTGAAATTGTCCCGCATGGCCTGGGCCCGGCCCATGTCAATGTCCATAGTGAGCATGATGTGCGGGGCCTGCTGGGCGCTGGCCTGCATGCGCTCGGCAATGGTGCGGCGCATGCCTTCCAGGGGGATGACCAGAGGCTGGCCGCCGGCCTGGAAGGGAATGGATTCGGGCGGCATAATTGGCATACCTACGGGGGCGGGGGCTGACCTGGCGGCAGCCAGGGTCGCGGCCGTGCTCTCGACGTCCCAACCCTGCACCCGGCCAGCGGGCCCGGAGCCTGCCACGGCGTCCAAGGCGATGCCGTGCTGTTTGGCCAGCCGGCGGGCGGCGGGGGAGGCGCGCACTTTGCCGGCGGCGCCTGGCGGGCCGGCCAGCTGCTCCGCGGCTTCCGGCGGACGGCCGGTGAGATAACGTTCGACATCCTCGCGGGTGATCCGGCCTTCGAGCCCGCTACCCGGGACGGAAGCCAGCTCGACCTGCTCGGCGGCGGCCATGCGGCGGGCGACCGGCGTGGCTTTGATCTCGCCGTCGCCCAAGGATTCAGCCGGCTGCGGCTCCGCTGCCGGTCGGTTGGGGACCTGAGCCTCCGAGACAGAGGCAGGCGCCGGCCCGGGCGCGGATTCCGGGAGGGCTTCCCCTTTCGCCAGCAGATAAGCGATCGTTTCCGTGACCGGGACGGTCTCGCCCTCGGCGAAACGGATGCCGGCCAGGACGCCATCCCCGGGGGCCTCGACTTCCATGTTGATCTTGTCGGTGGTCACCTCGCAGAGCGGGTCGCCCTGCTCGACCCAATCGCCTTCCCGCACCAACCAGCGGACGATGGTGGCCTCTTCCTGGGTCATGCCGAACTTGGGCATAATGATCGATTTTGCCATAAGCACCTTGCTCATCCACCTGGTTTAGTATTCGCTGCGCACCAGCTTACGCGCCTGCTCGACGATGTCCTCCACCTGCGGGACGGCATTGCGCTCGAGGATGCGGTTGTAGGGGATGGGGATATCCAGGCCTGCCAGGCGGCGGACCGGTGCTTCCAGGTAGTCAAAGGCCGGGCTGGCGACGATGCGGGACACGACCTCGCCGCCGTAGCCGCCGGTGCTGACCGCCTCGTGCACGACCAGGGCTCGCCCGGTCTTGATCACCGAGGCGATGATCGGCTCGTCGTCGAGCGGGTTCAAGGTGCGCGGGTCGATGACCTCCAGCTCGATGCCCTCCTGGCTGAGCTGCCCGGCCGCTTCCAGGGCTCTTTGGACCATCACCGAGGTGGCGACCACGGTGAGATCGCCGCCGGTACGGGCAACGTTGGACTGGCTGAGTGGGACGCGGTACATCTCTTCCGGGACGTGGCCGGAGGTCTTATAGAGCAGCTTGTGCTCGATAAAGATCACGGGATTGCCATCGTAGATGGCCGAAAGGAGCAGGCCTTTGGCGTCGTAGGCGTTGCTGGGCATGACGACTTTCAGCCCAGGGATGTGCACGAACCAGTTCTCCAGGCTCTCGCTGTGCTGGGCGGCCGCGCCGGTCCCGGAGCCGCCGGGCATGCGCAGGACCATCGGCACGCTGGCCTTGCCCCCGAACATGAAGCGGACCTTGGCGGCCTGGAGCACCAGCTGCTCCATCGAGAGGGTGACGAAATCCATGAACTGGATCTCGCCGACCGGGCGCATCCCGGTCAGGGCTGCGCCGGCACAGGCGCCGGCAATGACAGCCTCCGAGATCGGGGTGTCGCGGACCCGTTCAGATCCGAACTCATCCAGGAGGCCGGCGGTTACTCCAAAAGCGCCTCCATAGACGCCGATGTCCTCGCCGATCAGGAAGACGGAGGGGTCGGACTGCATGGCCTGGCGGAGCGCCTCCCGGATGGCCTCGGCAAAGGTGAGGGTGCGGACCTCTTGCGCGCCCTGGGTCTCAGCAATCGTCTCAGTGAGCATAGACACCTTCCATGATCGTGGCAACATCCGGTTCCGGGCTGGATTCGGCAAAGGTGACCGCGTCTTCGATGCGCTGGTTGCCCTCATTGCGGAGGGACTCAATTTCTGCCTCTTGCAGAAAACCGGCCGCCACCAGGCGGTTCGTATAGCGGGTGATCGGGTCCTTTGCCTGCCACTCTTTGACCTCGTCGCGGGTCCGGTAGAGCTGCCGGTCGCTGCGGGAATGGCCGCGCCAGCGGTAGGTGACGCTCTCGACCAGGGAGGGGCCTTCCCCCTGGCGGGCGCGCCGGGCGGCCGTGGAGATGGCATCGTAGACCGCCAGCAGGTCATTGCCGTCGATGGTGACCCCCGGGATACCGTACGCGCAGGCGCGCTGGCTGATGCGCTCGATGTTGAAGGCGCGCTCGACCGACATCGACATGGCGTAGTGGTTGTTCTCGCACAGGAACACGACCGGGAGATCCCAGATGGAGGCCAGGTTGAGGGCCTCGTGAAAAGCGCCCTCGTTGGCGGCCCCATCGCCAAAGGCGACCAGGCAGACCTGGTCCGTGCGGCGCAGCTTGATGCTGAGGCCGACGCCGACCGACAGGGGAATGCCGCCGGCGACGATCCCATTGGCGCCCAGGTTGTTGTGCTCCACGTCGGCGATGTGCATGGAACCGCCCCGACCCCGGCAGTAGCCGGTCTCCTTGCCCATGAACTCGGCCATCATGAGGTTTACGTCTGCGCCCCAGGCGAGGCAGTGCCCGTGGCCACGGTGATGGTTGAGCAGGTAATCGTGGCCGCTGCGCAGGGCATTCGAGACCCCGCCGGCCGTCCCCTCCTGGCCGATAGAAAGGTGCATGGTCCCATGGACCTTGCCGAGGCCATAGAGCTCCTCGGCTTTCTCCTCGAAGGCCCGGATGGTGAACAAGGTCTCCAGTATTCCCTGGGCCTTTTCGGGGCCGATCAAGTTGAGGAGTTCGTTTGCGCGCTCCTCGCTCAGCGATTGAACGTTCGAACTGTTTCCATCCGTCATAGAGTGGTATCCTTTTTCACTTTATTAATCGAACTGTAAAAAGGTCAATTTGAACCGCTAAGAATCGAAGGACGCTAAGATTTTTGTGTCCGAACATTCTCTAATTGTAATAGACCGGACCGGTCATTTCGAGCTTAAATCCAGGACCTCACGAGCAGCTTCGTCATCGGTGACCAGCGAGTTGATCAGGCGGGAGCGAACCGCCCCCAGGATGGCTGCCGCTTTGGCCCTACCTCCGGCGACACCGAGCACCAGGGGGATCGAGCGCAGGGCCTCGACTTCGATGCCGAACACATAGCCGGCCAGGGGGATGTCCATGAGAAACCCTTCCAGGTTGAAGTGCTGCCCGCAGACATCCCCGACCACACCCATAGCCTGCAGGCTGCTGGTCTCGTCGACGGTGAGATAACCGGCCCTTAACAAGGAGGATAAAGAAGGGTTGATGGTACCGATCCCCACCACGGCGAGGTCGACCTGGCGAGTAAGGCGCAGCACTTCGCGCAGGCGGCGGTCGTTCATCAGGGCGTCGCGCAGGTTGCGGTCCTCGACGAGCCAGGGGGCAGGCAAAGTGTAATAGCGGCCATCGAACTGGCGGGCAAAGGCACGCGCCAGGCCGGGGCCGTCCACCTGGTGATCGCTGCTGCTGGAAGAGCCGATCATCTGGACGACTTTTACGCCCGGGTAGTTCTTCGGGCGAAGGGCGTGGGCGACTTCGTACAGCGCAGTCCCCCAGGAAATCCCCAGGACCGTATTCTCGGTGACTCTCTCTTCCAGGACTCGGGCGGCAAGCGCCCCGAGCCGGCGCAAGATCTGCGGGTAAGGGGAGCCGTTGCTCTCCAAAACGCGCACGATGCTCAAATCAAACCGGTCCTTGAGCATCTTCTCCAGGGCCGGTTTGCGCTCGAGCGGGTGGTGGATTTGGATTTCGACGATGCCTTCCCGGCGGGCTTCGGTGAGCAGGCGGGAGATGCACGAGCGCGAATAGCCGAGACTGGCCGAAATCTCGTTCTGGGTCAGCTCATCTTCATAATACATGCTGGCAACCTTTGCCAGCAGTTCAACCCGTTCGTCGTCGATCATGATTGTGCGTCGACCGGTCCACCCACTGAGGGGTCCACGCGGTTGAACCGGCGTAACTCAAAGTCTTCCTCGGTGTTATTGTGAACAGAAAAGTACACGATCCATTGTATACCTAATCATAACTCACGCGGCGCGCTTTTGTACATTAATTTCACATTTGTGCAGCAAGGATGGTGAAAATTTTTTTCTCAAATCGATCCATCGTACAGAAGGCTACTCGGGGAACAATGACGGGCAATTGCACAAATGTGAATTATTGGCAACAGCAAGTTTGTTTAATGTATAAAAGGCTTGCAGAACGTGATTTGAGGTAAGGAACAGACAGCGAGGAAACCCAATTGGGCATCAGCGAGCTCCTCAATCCGGAAGCCGTTCTCCTGCAAGTCGAGGCGGAAGACGCGGCCGACATCATCACGAAATTGGGAGGGATTCTCAGCCAGCTTGGCTACGTCCACGATGATTTTGTCGAAGCGACCCTGGCACGCGAGGCGAGCATGCCGACCGGGCTGCCCCTTTCTGGGGCGGTTAACGCCGCCATTCCCCACGTCGATTTAAACTTCGTCAAGCGCCCGGCGGTTGCCCTGGCGACCTTGAAACGACCGGTGATTTTCCACAACATGGTGGACGTCGAGGCCGACGTCCCGGTGCAGCTGGTCATCATGCTGGCGCTGGACCAGCCCAAGTCCCAGATCGAGACCCTGCAGCAAGTCGCCAGCATCCTGCAGAAGCCGGAGGTGGTAGAGCGCCTGATGGCTGCCACCCGGGTAGAAGAAATCCTGACGATCCTGGAGGGCCTGGCGCTCCCGGCCTGACCCCGATCCGGACCCGATCTTCCCATTCTGACGCAACGGAGGAGTATGAAACAATGGATAAACCAAAGGTCATCCTGGTAGCCTGTGGGACAGCCATCGCTACCTCGACGGTCGTGGCAATGGCGATCGAAGAGGCCTGCAAGCGGGCGGGGATCAACGTCACTACCCGGCAGTGCAAGGCCATGGAAGTCCCGACCATGGCGAAGGATGCCGACCTGATCGTCACCACGACGCCATTGCCGAAGGACCTGGGCGTGCCGGTCGTACAGGGCCTGGCCTTCCTGACCGGGATCGGCAAGGACGAAGTACTCGCTGAAATCATTCAAATCTTGAGGAATTGAGACCGCTCGCATTGACATTTCGGTCCAAAAAGGAGGTATAAGGCAAAAATTTCACCTGACCACCCGTCTTAGAATTATCCGTTCATCCGTTCAAATCTCTGGCGAGCATCGCCAGAAAAAGGAGAAATCCAAATGGAATTCCTACAAGGGCTAAAAGGCATCGTCGATGCCCTCGGCGCCTCCGTACTGCTCCCAATCATGATCTTCCTGTTTGCCATTGTGCTTGGGACGAACGTCGGGCGAGCGTTCCGGTCCGCCGTGATCATCGGGGTGGCTTTCATCGGCATCAACCTGGTGATTGGCCTGATGTGGGGGGCGTTGAGTGACGTGTCGCAGGCCATCGTCACGAACACCGGCATCCAACGCGACGTCATCGACGTTGGCTGGCCGTCCGCAGCAGCGATTGCCTTCAGTTCATCGGTCGGGCTTTGGGTGATCCCGATCGCGCTGGGGGTAAACATCGTGCTGCTGCTCCTGAAGGTCACCAAGACTCTCAACATCGACCTGTGGAACTTCTGGCACTTCGCCTTCATCGGCTCCCTGATCGTGGCCGCGACCGGAAACCTGGGGCTCGGCCTGGTCGCAGCGGCCATCTCGGCGGCGGTCATGCTGTTCTTCGCCGACTGGACGGCCCCGGCCGTGCAGAAGTTCTACGGGCTGCCGGGCATCTCGATCCCGCACGGCACGTCCACGCCCGCGCTGCTGCTGGCCATCCCGATCAACTGGGTGCTGGACCGGATCCCGGGCGTGAAAGACCTGGACGCCGACCCTGACGCCGTACAGCGGCGCTTCGGCCCGACCTTCGGCGACCCGATGGTCATGGGCCTGGTCATCGGCCTGATCCTGGGCTTGATCGGCTTCCTGCCCCAGTGGACGCGCGATGGCAGCTTCCAGAACTTCCTGGTGAACACCCTGGCCCTAGGCGTCAACCTGGCGGCGGTGATGGTGCTGCTGCCCCGCATGGTCCGCATCCTGATGGAAGGCCTGATCCCGATCTCCGAGGCAGCGCGCGAGTTTATGAAGAGGCGCGCCAGCGACCGCGAAGTGTACATCGGCCTCGACTCGGCCATCCTGATCGGCCACCCGGCGGTGATCTCCAGCGCCCTGATCCTGGTGCCGATCGCCATCCTGCTTTCGGTGATCCTGCCCGGCAACCGCATCCTGCTGTTCGCCGACCTGGCGGTGATCCCGTTCGTGCTGGCGATCCTCGGTCCGATCACACGCGGGAACATCGTGCGCACGGTGATCATCGGAACGGTGATCCTGGCATTCGGCTTCTACTTCGGAATGGCGCTATCCCCGCTGATGACCGAAACTGCCCGGGCAGCGGCCTTCACCATCCCGGAGAACGCGGCCCAGATCGTCAGTATCGCCGATGGTTTCCTGTGGCTGCCGTGGTTCTTCCTGGTCCTGGCCCGCGCGCTCGGATACGTTGGCCTGTTGATCATCGTCTTGCTGCTCGGCGCAGGCATGTACTTCTACATGCGCAACCAGAAGGCCTGGGAGTACATGGCAGGCGGCCCCGAGCCCGAAATGGTAGCCGAGGGCAAGGCTGCGGCAAAACCGGCTCCGGCGAAATAACGTCCTGGGCGGGCATATCGGCCGGACCCTTTCCGGGCCGGACAAGAACGACTGAGCGGAAATGGGGCACTTGCTGTGCCCCATTTCCCTGCCTAGGAGATTGGCCATGGTGCGTGCACTCATCGAGCAAATGCTCGGGGCCTGGGGGACGGCGCTGCTCGACTTCTACTATGCAAACAGCCTGTACATCAACCTTGTGGTGGTGCTGTACGGAGGGCTGGTGGTGCTCTCTTGGATAAACTTGAAGGGCATCCGCAGGCAGCTGGTGGACGACCTGGCGTCGCAGCTGGGCAAGCTCCCCAACCTGGAGACAGGCACTCCCCCAAAGAAGGTGCTGCGCCAGGTGAAAATCTCCTGGGAAGAGGCTATCGAGAAGAGGCGCTTCCCGCTCGTCGCGCAGCAGACGTCCTTCCTGCCCAGGCGGGCTACGCTCGAGACCGTGCAGGGCTTGCTCCCGGCGGAGGAGCTGGCCGACGATGCGTTGAAGATGGTAAAGGAAGCGCGATCTGCGAGGAAGTAGTCTGAATGGAGGATCACTGAGATTGCGCCACTATGATTATACGCGTAGTCTGCTGGCAAAGACATTTCGTTTGGATGTCGCTGCGAGGCAGTGCCAGCCCCGCTGGCACAACGAAGCAGTCTCAGTTGCTGGCCGAATTCTGAGATTGCTTCGCAAAGATCGCTCGCAACGACATTTGGAATAGATAAGGAGGAGAATTGCCCCTAGCAGAGATCGTCGTCCAACACGAAGTCGGGCTGCACGCCCGCCCGGCGGCGGCCTTCGTCCGGCTGGCAGCCAGCTTCCCGTGCGAGATCACCGTCTGCAACCTGACGGCTGCCA
>DASWHG010000217.1:0-10015 GCA_036393315.1 Anaerolineales bacterium
AGCTCGTCCGCCTGGCCGGGCTGTAGCCCGACGGCGATCTCCGCTTTGGCGACCCGCAGCACCAGAACCGGCGCAGGCAGGTAGCGCACCACCTCGCTCAAGGCGGTCGCCGGAGGCCAGTGCCGGTCGCCGAGCAGTCGCCGGTAATTGGCATCGCCTTTGCTGACCAGCAGATTTGAACGGCTCAAATCCTGGCGGATGCGCGCCGGCATCTCCCACCCGAGCAGGGGTGAATTCCAGAAGAAGTCCTCTTTCATATGTAGCCGGCCCTCTGCCAGGTGGCCTTTCAACCGCCGGGCCAGGCCCTGTGCAGACGGCTCCGGCTGCGAAGACAGGTGCTCGATCGTCTCTTCGACGTCCTTGATCATGGCATCCGAGACGAAGGTTGGGTGCGACTTCAGGTGGAAATACACGCTCTCGGCTGCCTTCGTCGTCAAGAGGAAATCGGCCAGAGCCATATCGTGCAGCAGCTCCGGCCCGGCATTGTCCATGATAAAGTCCACCCGCAACTGCCCTTCGAAAGCAGAAAGCCAATCGACGGCAGCCTGCGAGTCGTCGACCAGCAGGTGAGCTGCCTGCTGTTCGAGCTCGGTGTGCTCCGGCCGGCCCTCGTCCTCGACGGACCACATGCTCAGATCCGCCTGGTTCCCCCACAGGTTCAACAGGACAAGGCGTCTCAACTCTTCCCCCTTCTGGGCCGGACCTGCCTGCGCCCGGTCCAGCTGCTCCTCCAACGGGGCGATTAACGCCTGCCCGGCGGCCAGTCCCTGCTGCAGCACCCGGCGCTTTTGAATGATATATGGATCCCTGCCCTGGGTTGGCCCGGGTTGAAAGTAGCCGGTCGCTTCCAGGATGCGCCGGTAGAAATAGGTCTCGGCGAAGAACCAGGGCACCTGTAGCCAGGTTGAGCCGGCCACGGAACGCACGTACCTGGACCAATCCTCCAGGTCAGGGGCGCCAGGGTCCTGCAGCGGGCGCACCCGGGCTGTGGGGATCTCCTCTTGCAGCGCCCGCAAACTGGCCATCACCTGCGGCGGGAAATCGTTGACCGCGATCACCTCCTTGAGGATGTTGAGCAGGCGCACCGTAACCGTGTACTCCGCAAACGATCCGGAATCCGTACCCCGCAGCGGTTCAGGGAGCGGATTCTTGGGTCGATCTGATTCCGTCATATTTGGGAAGAACTCCTGTCGTCGGGGATGATGTCCTAAGTATAGCAGCGCTTTCGGTTTCCGTCCCTCTATGGGAACAATCCCCTCGCGGAGAGCGCCTGCAGCAGCCACAGCGCCGCCATCCCCACCCCCAGTGTAAGCAGCACGTTGCGGGTGCGCCAGGCGACCACCGCAGCCAGCATCCCGGCGAGCAAGCGCTCGTTGCCTGGAGAGAGGTCCATCACGCCTTCACGCAGCACCAGCTCCGGGAAGATGATAGCCGCGAGGACCGCCGGCGGAACGAAGCGCAGCGCCTGCTGCAAGAAGGAGCCCATCTCCATCCGGCTAAACAACAGGATGAACGACAGCCGGGTCGCGAACGTGATCGCTCCGATGGCGAGAATCACAAGCCAGATACTCATTTTCGCACGCTCATTTTCGCACGCTTATTTTCGCGCCTCTACCCACATTCCGGCAGCGATCCCGACGAAGGAAGCCAATACAAGCCCCAGTTTGATCGGCAGGCCGGCAGCCAGGACGGCGCACACCCCGGCGATCAGGGCCGCCGCAGCCCCGGCCCGGTCTTTCAAATTCGGCACCAGCAAGCCAATGAAGGTCAGCGCAAGCGTGAAGTCGAGCGACCATCCGGACGGGATGGCAGCCCCTAAGAAAACGCCTACCGCCGTGCTGGCCTGCCAGGTGATCCAAAGGGTCAGGCCGGCTGACAGGAAGAACCAGTGTTTATTCCCAACCCCAGAAAAACGGCTTTCCTTCTGGTAGTGGGTGATCGTGACAGCATAAGCCTCATCGGTGAGCAGGTAGGCCAGAACGTACTTCCAACGAGAAGGCAGATGTTGCAGGTAAGGAGCCACGGAGGCGCTGTACAAGGCGTGCCGCAGGTTGATCATGCCGGCCGTGATTATGACTACGATCGCCGGAGTGCTTTGGCCGAGCAGCTGCGCCGAAATGAACTGAGCCGAACCGGCGAACACGATCGAAGACATGGCTTGCGCGGCGCTCGCCGGCAGGCCGGTTCCCAGGGCAAGCGCGCCGTAGATCAGCCCAAACGGGATCGTCCCGACGGCAAGGGGCAGCTCGGCTTTGAAGCCGGCCAAAACTTGGCTGCGCGCGGATGCCGCTCCCGCTGCCAGGTTCTCGTCCGGACTCTCCGGCGCGGCTTTCTCTTTAGGCACGTCCATCCTTACTGCCTCTCGATCGATCGATTCCCCCGGTCCTCAAGGAAGAGTAAACAGGGACAAATCTGTCACTGATATCTGTCTGGCTGCCTCGCCTCAGGCTCTCGGATCCACAAGGAAACTTGTTCTGGCTGCATGGTTTCACGCACCACGTGGAGCAGGTGATCGCGCAGCTGGTCCAGGTCCACTTCCTTGACGATCGTCGCGGAGAAAGCCTGGAGGGTAAGTTCTGCATTATACCGCTTGCGATAGAAACGCCGGTCGATGAAATCCTGGATGCGCTTACGCAGCGGAGTAAACAGAGCGGCGATCGCCAGGGTTGAGAAGACGACGGCGGCTTGAGATCTCTCGCCCGTGGTGGCCAGAAAAGCCTGCTGCAGCAAAACCACACTTCCAAAGTAGATGACGACCAACGCGGCTGTCAGCAGGCCGTAAACCAGCGTGCGCCGGATAATCACGTCAATATCAAAGAGCTGGTAGCGCAGGATGGCAATCGTGATCGAAATGGGAAACAAGAGCATCACGATGCCCACCAGGTTGGAATCCAATCCCTGCAGGCCGAACAGATTAGGAATCAGGTAGAAGAATACCGCCAGACTACCGGCCGTCACCGCGCTGTATACCACCCAACGGATTTTCTTCCGGCCGGCTTCATCCTGAACTTTGAAGTACTGGATGAGGAAGATCCCCAGGCTGGGCAAGAACAGGGCCACCGGGATGAGCGCTTCCCAGCGCTGCCAGCCACCGATCCATTCCAGCCGGCTGGGAGCTCCAGGCCAGCTGATCGCCAGGAAGAAGCCATAGAGGCTGAAGGAAGCCAGGTAGGGCAGTACCAGCAAGGCAGGCCTTTTCCGAACCGCAGCCAGCTGGCGCGGAAAGGTCAAAGCCAGGTGCATCCCGGCGCCCCAATTTGCCAGCCATAGAAAAGCGCCTGCCAGGGTGTAGAGCCAGAAACCGTGTTCATTAACGAGATCGATAACCTGCAGATAGGACGCCCAGACGTAGAAATGGCTGGACGTCATCCCCCAGAGAAACAAGGCGAGCGCGGCAGGTTCCGCCGGGCGGCGCGCAAATACGAATGCCGCCAGGATCTGAAAGACGACGGCGAACAGGATGACTCCCCAATTCTCAAGAGCAATCGCTCCCAGAGGCTGGCGCACGGGTTCGACAGGTACTTCGATCATCTCGCCATTTCGCAGGAGCCGGTAAGTGAACATCCCGTCCGTTTTTCCACCGGCCTTCGCGATTCCCGGTTGGAACAGCGCTTCAGCCAAGTCTTCCAATTCGATGCCGTCGATCGCCACTACGAGGTCTCCTTCCTGCAGCAGACTGCCTGCTCCGGGATAAGCGTGGACGATTAAGCCCTGTCGCGTCCAGGCCTCGATCCCTTTGGCGATGCGCGCGCCGTCGGAAGGCGTAAAGGCCTGGTAGGCGATAACCGCCGCCGCGAGCAGCAGGCAGGTGAAACCAAGCAGCCACACCCAACCGGTACCTGGCGCGCTCCGGTGAGTCTTCTCTATCTCGATTCTCCCTGCCGGCTGATTCATTCCATCCTACAATCGTTTTATATTAAAGCCCTTATTGCTTGACTCCACCATCCGGCTTGAGCCACAGGCTCACACTCTCCGGCTTCATGGTTTCCTGCACAGCAGCCACCAGGTGATCGCTCAACTGCTCAAGATCCACCTCGTCCCGCATGGTGGCGGCGAAGGCCTGCAAGGTGCGCTCGGCGTCGTACTTGTGGCGGTAGAAGCGCCGGTCGATGGCTACCTGGATGCGTTTCCGCAAAGGATTGAACAGTGCTGCAATCGCCAGGGTTGAAAGCACCATGGCAAACGGCGATTGCCCGGCCTGGCCGGTGAAGGTACGCAGAACTCCCTCTAAAAGCGCCACGCTGCCGAAGTAGACCAGCGCCAGTGCGGCAGTGAGTATGGAGTACACCAGCGTGCGGCGGATGATTACATCGATATCCCACAACCGGTAGCGCAGGATGGCCAGTGCTATCGACAGCGGGATCAGACCGAGAATGAATGCGGTGGAACCAGCCATGAATAACAGCAATAGCGCCACAGGAGAAGCCGGGTTTACCGGGCCACCAGCGACAACCGGGATGGCGATCGTCATCAACGTGATAAAAACAACCAGCAGGGCAAATATTACCCACTTAGTCTGCTGGCGTTGAAATGGCGTTGAAACGCGCCTGTAACGATAGAACTGGTTAGCTACACCGATACCAATCAACACAAACATCAGCAGCAGCAATGGGGGCGGCGGTGTTTTTCCCTGGTAAACCACAATATCAATGGTATATCCAACCACCAGCATTCCGGCGATCCTACTTATCCAGGAAGGAACGAAACGTCCATCCGGAAAGGCATAAAAAATCAGTAAGATGCTGAGCCAGGAATAGACTCCCATCGGCAAGAGGACCGGCTTCAAGAATGGGAACTTATCTGCCACGACAACGGATGGGTAACCTGACTGAGTACTGAAAAAAACAAATGCAGTTGCTACATATAGGCTGAACCAGTCGTTCTTTTTCTTTAAAAGAATCAAAAAAGCTATGCTGCACTGGAAGAAGGCAAATAGAACGGCTACAACCAGGTTAAACTGGATCCACCAATCGAAAGACTGCCCCACCCGGCTCAAAATGGATTCCATCTCGGCCCGCGTCCAGTCCCACGCGAGGAATTGGTCCGGGTTGGCAGCAGCAAAGGAAGGATAAAGCAGGACGCCGCCAGCGAATATGAGCAAGCAGAAAATTATGAACGAAAACGCGACCAGTCTGGCAATCCTCAGCCAGATGCTGGATCTGCTCCAGAAATTGAGCCAATTCTCCATGATCTGATTCTATCAAACGATCGTCCGGACATCGTTACGATAGGCGTAACGATCGCATTTGCTGAAACCATTGATCTAGTGTGGTTTGTTGGCCTCCTTTCCCAGCCGCCCGGACGTAAACGACCGGGCTACGATGCAAAGCCCTGCGGGCTGACAAGCGTAGGCCAACGGCCTTCGTAACCTAGCCCGGAGCTTCCAGCTCCGGGCGATCCTGGGCTGGACTCCGACTCCGCCCGGACGTGAACGTCCGGGCTACGATGCAAAGCCCTGCGGGCTGTATACAGGCCAACGGCCTCAGCAAGGCATGATCTGGTGCGGCCTCCAGGCCTCCTTCCCGCCAGGGTATCTGCATAAAGCCCTCTACTCCACCTTTTCTAGCTTGTCGATTTCCCTCCCCCGGCAATGATGATTGCGCTGTCCGTGAACGTAACGCACCACGAACGGCAGATCCTTTTCGCCAAACGACACGACCCCGTAATCTGCCTGCCAGGAAAACCCAAGGCCAGGTTCGATCACATGATTTATGAAATGAGAAGTATTCCCCTTGACTTCCCCAATAAAACGGGCCAGAGGGATTTTCGGCGGTACGGAAACTGCCAAATGAATGTGATCTTCGATCCCTCCCACAGCATGGACTGTCGCGCCCAGCTCGATCGCTTTGGCAGCCACTGCGCTATGCAGTTGCTTTTCGAAGGTGGGAAGGATCAGGGGAAGACGGTGCTTGACTCCCCAAACAAAATGGTAATAAAGAGACCAATAGGGCATGGTTGTTTTCTCCGACGAGGCCACCCATATATGAAAGGCCGGCGGCCTTCGTAACCTGGCCCGGAGCTTCCAGCTCCGGGCGATCCTGGGCTGGACTCCGACTCCGCCCGGACGTAAACGTCCGGGCTAGATTACCAAGCCCTGCGGTCTGACAAGCGTAGGCCAACGGCCTTCGTAACCTAGCCCGGAGCTTCCAGCTTCCGGGCGATCCTGGGCTGGACTCCAACTCCGCCCGGACGTAAACGTCCGGGCTAGATTACCAAGCCCTGCGGTCTGACAAGCGTAGGCCAACGGCCTTCGCAGACTAGCCTGGAGCTTCCAGCTTCCGGGCGATCCTGGGCTGGACTCCAACTCCGCCCGGACGTAAACGTCTGTCTCTTACCCATATTAGCACACAAGAGCCAACTGACTGAGGAAAATGGTAAGATCAGGGCATGCAACCGCAACAAATGGAAACCTCACCAGAATGGGCCAGCAGACAATTTGGCGCTTGTCAGCTGGGTGATCGGCGGCGCACCCAACGCGCCGTGAAGATCGCCGCAGCCATGCACGCTGCCCCGGGCGCCTCGATCCCGCAACAGATGAAATCCTGGAAAGCGACGAAGGGGGCGTACCGCTTTTTCAGTGATGAAGCCTACCAGTATGCCGACCTCCTCCAGCCCCATTGGGCGCAAACTCGCCAAGTGGCCGGGGAGCACCCAGTAATCTTGATGGTGCAAGACCTGACCACGTTGGATTACACCCCCTATCAGCAGCAGATCCAGGGGCTGGGGCTGATCGGGGACAACCGCGGGCAGGGGTTCCAGATGACCACTGTCCTGGCCCTCCTCCCCCAACCACGCCAGGTGCTGGGGATCGCCTATCAACAGCCTTTCTTCCGCCAGCCTCATTCTCCCGCCGAAACCCGCACCCAACGGGCGAAACGCGCCAAAGAAAGCGACGTGTGGATGCAGGCCGTCGAAGCCATAGGGCCTTCTCCCGAGGGTGTGCGGTGGGTGCATGTCGGGGATCGCGGGGCCGACATCTATAACTTTTTTGATGCCTGTCGGCAGCAAACGTGCGATTTTCTGGTACGCATCTGCCAAAATCGGCGCATGCTCACCCCAGCAGGGGAAGTCACCTACCTGAAGACCTTTGCCGCCCAGCTTCCGGCCGTGGGCGAGCAGATCCTGTCTCTGCCAGCCCGACCTGGGCAACCCCCTCGCGAGGCCCTTCTGCGCCTGGCGTTTAGTCCGCTGCGGCTCTCGGCCGGTTGGATGAACGCCAAACGCCCGCCTTTGCCCGTGTGGGTGATCCGGGTATGGGAAGTCGATCCCCCCGACGGAGTGGAAGAGCCCATCGAGTGGTTCCTGCTGACTTCGGTGCCAACCGAGACCTTGGCGCAAGCCTGGGAGCGGGTGGGGTGGTATCGTTGTCGCTGGCTGGTGGAAGACTTTCATCAATGCCTCAAAACCGGCTGCCAAATCGAAAAGCGCCGGCTGGAAGAAGCCAACAGTTTACTGCGGCTTTTGGCCATGCTGGCGCCGATGGCGGCTGAGTTGCTACGCCTGAGAGAACAAACCCGTTTGCAGCCGGAGGTCCCGGCGGCGAGCCAGCTGCCGGCCGATCTCATTCGAGTGGTGACCCATCTGTCCGAGCATTCCCCAGAAGGGATGACGCTGCAGGAATTTTGGCGCCTGGTCGCTCAACAGGGCGGTTATCTCGGGCGGAAACGAGATGGCCCACCCGGGTGGAAGTCGCTCTGGCGGGGCTGGATATCTATTCAAACCCTGCTCCGCGGCTACCGTCTGGCTTCTGACCCAGGCTTTTTGTAATGTGGGTAAAAGACAGAGCTTTAGCTCCGGGCTGACTGAGTGCAAAGGCCTATCGGCCTGTTATTCAGCCCGGATGGGCTTTGCAAGGCGAACTTGTTCGCCCGTAGCCCGGCGTCTTCCAGCGCCGGGCGGGCAAGGCCTGTAAGAAACGAACGATAGTTACCGAACGCTATCATCCTAACTTCCTGGATAATAATCTCATGCTTCCAAGCCTGCGACCGCCCCGATTAATCCTGGCCTTGTTTACCACCGTGTTGGTTGCATTTTGGGTACCCGGTCGAGGCCTGCGGGCGCTTCGAGGCGGGCGGGGGCTTCAGCCACGTGGGCGGCTGGGATTATCAGCTATCGGGGCTGGAGCGGTGAAGCCGTCCCCGGTCCGGCCCCGAACGGACTGAGTTCGATGGCGGCTTTTAGACTTGTGCTCTAAGGGCGCCTTGCGACGTAAGTGAAGTAGTTGCTGCTACCGAACAATACATCAGCTTCGGAATCACTGCGTAGGGCAGCCGCCCAAGCATCCGCATCGTCTTCCGTCATCACCCCCTCCTTCGGGATCAACTTCCGAAATGCCTCGATAGCGGACGACCAGAAGTTTGCCGTACCTACTTCCGCAAGGACGAACGAGAACGACGTAACAAGTTCCAACCCGGCCGCCCGAAGCAATCGCGGCATCTGGCGCATAACGCGGGGATTCGTCACCACAGCACGGATGAGCGCTTCGTCGTAGGATTTTCCCATGATGGGATCCGCGTGGTCGAACGTCAAGGATGCATAGTCGCCATCGAATATGCCCACCATCCCGCCGACCTTTAGAACGCGTGCAGCCTCCTTGAGCACGGCCAAAGCGTTATCGACGTGACTCAATAGCGTATGTGCAACGACAGCGTCGAATGTCTCGTCGGCGAAGTCGAGACTGCGGACGTCTCCTGTCCGGAATTCTATATGTTTAGTAATGCCCTCTTCACGAGCCAGGCGCGCTGCAGCCTCGACGAGGTAAGGACTGAGATCAAACCCAGTAACTCTTCCAGAGAACCCGGGGCGATTCGCGATCGCTCGGGCCGCCAGACCGGTACCGCTGCCCATATCCAGAACCGAGCCTGCTTCGTCAACATGCATAGCATCCAGGTAATCGTGAAGCATCTTCGAGAACAGGGGATGCTTGCCGCGGGACTCGAATCGCACCACGAGGGCTTCAAGCATACCTTGGTCCAGCGTGTCAGTTCTTCCAAAAGGGTCCATTATGTGATTTTTTAGATAGGTAAGAAATCTCGACCAACCAGGGAGTGATATAATTCGAGTTCTGCTACTGGCTCTCAACCCCTGCCCCAAAGGATACCCGCATGCCCCCATTGGAATTTGACCGGTTTTACCGCTATGCAGAGCTGACCGGCCTGCTGCAGTCTTTTGCCGAGGAGTATCCCCAGTTTGTACGGATGGAAAGCATCGGGAAAAGCTATGAAGGGCGCGAGATCTGGCTGCTGGCCGTGACCAATATTGAGACCGGACCCGACACCGAGAAGCCGGCCTTCTGGGTAGATGGCAACATCCACGCTTCCGAAGTCTCTGCTTCGACCGCCTGCCTCTACCATCTCAACTACCTGCTCACCCGCTACGGGGAAGATGAACAGGTCACCCGGGCCGTGGACCGGCGCGCCTTTTACATCGTGCCCAGGCTGAACCCGGATGGGGCCGAATGGGCGCTGGCCGACCGGCCGAAAGTCGTCCGCTCCAGCACCCGCCCTTACCCGTATGACGAGGACGTCCTTGAGGGCTTGACCCCTCACGAGGACGTTGACGGCGATGGGCGCATCCTGTTCATGCGCATCCCCGACGCCAACGGTGCCTGGAAGAAATACCCGGACGAACCACGCCTGATGGTGCGACGCGACCCGGTTGAGAGCGGCGGTGAGTACTACCGGATCGTGCCGGAAGGGCCGGTGGTGGATTACGACGGGCACATACTGCCCATTCACGTTCCCAAGGAAGGGCTGGACTTGAACCGAAATTTCCCCATGGAATGGCGCAACCAGGCGGAGCAGGCCGGCGCAGGCGACTACCCGCTCTCCGAGCTGGAGGTGCAGGCCATGGCCGCTTTCATCAACCGGCACAAGAACCTGACCGGCTTTACCACCTTCCACACCTTCAGCGGCGTGCTGCTCCGCCCCTATGCCAGTAAAGCCGACGACAACCTGCCGGTGGCCGACCTTTGGGCGTACCAGTTGGTTGGTAAGAAGGGTACTGAACTGACCGG
>DASWHG010000218.1:0-3173 GCA_036393315.1 Anaerolineales bacterium
TCCGCTCTCTCGCTCGAGAACGGCTACTCCGAAGTGGATGAGGCCCTGTGCATGGGCTGTGGAGTCTGCCTGTCGAAGTGCGACCAGGGTGCACTCTCCCTCCAACGCTTCCCAGCCCGCGGCGAACCACTCGAGATTTATACTCTCCTTGAATCCGTAAACTGAAACGCGCCCGCCATTCCGTACCCGCACACCGGAGAGGGACGATCTTCAGCGCGTAAAATCCAGGCCGCCAGCGGACTGGATGCAGCTGCTGTCGGGTGCGGAGGCAGGATCATCCCAGAAGGCCTGTGCCATCGCCCTGGCGCAGGCAGACGAACGCGTCACCCAATGGCCATTGCCCGGGAGCTCGAAGAAAAATGCATCCGGCAGGCTACCGGCGGCCATCTTGCCCCAATCCGGAGGCGTGATCGGGTCGTACTCGCCTCCCAGCACCAGGGCGGGGATGCTACTGGCTACCGGCTGGTTCTCGCGGGGGTCTGGCGGGGTGAGAGACCATTCCTGGCAAACCGCGAACAAGGGCTGTACGTTGGCCGGGAAGAAGGCGGCGATCTCAGGTTGGACGCCCTGCGCGGCGCGGAAGGCCTCCTCCGGCTGGTCGAAGGGGATCTCTTCTGCACATTGCACCGCCATCTGCATCCCCAGCGCGCTTGAGGTATCGAAGTACAACCTCAGCCGCTCCTCCAGGATGCCCGTCCCTCCCTGCCGCAAGTCAGCGATCATCCTGGGCATAGAGGCGATCACACTGCGGTTGTACAGCCCGACGAAAAGCACGTCGACTAGCAAGCCGCCGTCAACCCTTACCCTATGTTCGACCTCATCCACAGCCACCGGGACGATGATCGGGTTCGCGTTCAATTCGTTTACCAGCGGGTAGAAAGTTTCTCGCAGGTCAGGATACGCACCATTGCAGGCAGGGTCTGAAGCACAGCGGTCGAAGAGCACGTTGAAGGCCCGCTCGGCGTTCGGTGCCAGGGAGGTGTACAGGTTGACCTCGAGCGGGTAAGCCGAGTCGAGCACCGCGCTGCGCACTGCTTCTGGATAGTCCCGCAGGAGGGTCAGGGCCAGGCGGGTCCCGTAAGAGACGGCGTACAGGTTCACCTGGTCGTATCCCAGGGCCAGGCGCAGGTCGTTCACGTCGGCGGCGCTGGCGGCGCTGTGATAGGCAGCCAGGTCGATCCCTTCGGCAGACAAGCGGTCGCGGCAGCTTCGAAACGAAGCGACGATGGCATCTCCGGATTCCGCCGCAGTTAAGCCTCTTTCCAGCAAAATAGGCGTGAGCGCTTCCCGCTCGGGGCAGTCCAGGCGAGGGCGGGAATACCCGGTGCCTCGCTGGTCGAAGAGGATGAAGTCGCGCCGTTCCAGGATCGAATCCAGCCCCTGTCCGAACATGTACCCGGCCAGGCCCAACGAGGACGAGCCGGGGCCGCCAGCCAGGTGCACGACCGGGTCAGGAGCGGGGCTGGCGGCGGTGCTTCGGAATACAGCCACGTGCAGCCGGATAAAAGGTCCCTCTCCCTGGGCACGGTTCTCCGGCACTACCAGGTAGCCACACTCGGGGTCGTACCCGGCTGGCACAGGGAAGGCGCACGGGGCAGGTTCGAAGGCCGGCTGGTAGGCGCGGGTGGTGGTCGGTAGAGATTCTTCCGCCGTCGGTTGAGGTGAAATCGTTGGCAAGCCGGGTTCGGCCGTCTCAGGTGAGACAACCGCCGGGCCTGTTGAAGTCAGAGTCGGCGGAAGGAAAGGCGTTGGAGAGGATAAGGGGAAGGGCGTGGGAGCGTAGGCAGTCGGTGAAAGCGGTGGAAAATTACAGGCGAACAACGCGGTTACAAGTCCCAGTATTAGGATCGTCAATCGCCTGGCGGTATCTCGGATTGTGTCCAGTGACTTCATGGGCAGGTAACCATCACAACAGGCAATTCGAACGGGAAAGGGTAGGTCGCCACCCGGCGAAACTACTTAAAGCAGATGATAATCACGTAATCGACCAATCCTCGCCGTAGAGCACCATACCGAGCTTGCGAGCCACACCCTGCGAGGCCACATTCTCCCACGAAGTGCTGTAAAGCGGGACTAGCCCGCGCTGGCGAACGGCGGACGCCCATCCGGCCACGACCGCGCTGGCGTACCCCTGTCCACGAAAGGCTTCGGCTGTCTCAACCCCGGCTTCCGCTGCCCACGGAGTGAGGCGTGCACAGTGGCAGATGGACACTGCACTGCCCTGTACGACTGCCGCCGTGAGTGGCCCTATCCTAAAGCCGGATCGAGAGGTGAGCGTCCAGGAAAAGTTAGTCTCAAGGAAATGCGCGTTCGCCTCGGAAATGAGGACGACATTCACAGGTGCAGGGATGACCTCGGGAATCAAGTACGCAGGCCCACGCTCTTCTATAGTGATAGGTGCATGCGCGTTCAGTGCCGCTCGTATCGCCGTAGCGTTGTGGGATTGGTCCGCCAGGTTCACCGCGATCGACTCAATACGGCACAACTGCTCTAATTCGCATAGCAGAGCGACGGGCAGGTCATGCCGGAAGCGCCAGATGTTGCCCTTCAGCGTCCGCCCCATAAAAAAGCGGGGCGCAGGGTCCAGCTCGGATTCCTCGTAGCCAGGTTCGCGGATGTACCACAGACGTCCATCAGCATCACAGACGAACAATGTCGATACCTGGATATCAATCAGTTGGAGAGCCGAGCTTGGGTTCATGGGAACTTATTTTACCCGTCAGTTATTAGTTAACAATCACGTCCTAGTTGATCCTGGGATCATTTACCAGTAGAAATTTAGCATCTTTCTCTACAGCGACACCTGATGCTCTATCCAGCTTCGCCGGTACCATTTCACGAGATAATAAACGATCGCAATCACGAGATAGATTCCCAGGACGGCTAACCCGATCGGGATTGTGGCCAGGCCTAACCAGCCGAGCACCCCAAACGCATACAATGTCTCACCAATATCCCTGCCGTTTACCAGGCAAGGATGAACGCTTCCTTCGTCCAACTGGCAGCCGAATGCATCCGCAATCGTTCCTGCTACCATCGCACCGATAAAGGGGGAGAATGCCAGCAGGAGGATCAGAAAGATGATCAGGCCATGGATCAAGCCGTGTATTACCAATGCTCGCATCGTTGTTTCTCCTCTTTTGATGAATCTCTATTCACCATTACGCGTGGTG
>DASWHG010000219.1:0-45465 GCA_036393315.1 Anaerolineales bacterium
AGACAAATCTCGAACATCCTGACCGCTCTGGGTTGAAACCATTATGCACACTGCTCAATTAATTACTTATATGCTCCGTTGAGAGGCGGCCCGGGAAATCAAAGGTGATCGGTACAAAGTAATCTGATCTGATTGAATAAATAGGTAGTTCACCGCGCCAACAATGCGATGACCATCAGGATCAAGGCCGGCAGGCCCAGCCCGACCAGCAGGTTCAGGCTGCGGTTCTGGCTGCGGGTCAGCGCCGCGCCGGCGCGGATAAAGCCTTCGAGGCTGGCCACCGCGCCGCCCAGGACGGCAGTCCACAAGACCAGGTTGATCGTGCCAACTCGTTGAGCCAGAAGCGGAATAACGATGGACAGCACCAGGCCGGCGAACGCGCCTGCCAGTGCTCCCAACAACTGCCGGTTCCAATTTACCCTTTCCGGTTTCTGCTTTGCCATGCGGCCCCTTTCCGGCGGTGTATCGGAGATAATATAACCAAAAAAGACTGGCTACATCTCCATTGACATCTGACCGAAACTATGCGATACTTACAGCATCATCGGGTGAGGAAATCACCCACCTCCTATTGCTATCCTACGAACAAGGAGGTGATGCCCATCATGAGTGAAAGTAAGATACTTAGCGCTGCGGCATCCCTCCTCCTAATCGGATAAAGATGCCGCAGCGCACCAGGAAGCCGCCAACAGGTGGCTTCCTGTGTTTTAACCACCCTATCCCGAGTAATCGTAAAAACCTTTGCCGGATTTGCGCCCCAGGTAGCCGGCGTCCACCATTTTGCGGAGCAGCGGCGCGGGCCGGTACTTATCCTCGCCCAGGTCCCGGTGCAGCACCTCCATCACGAAGAGGACCACGTCCAGCCCGACCAGGTCGCAAAGCGCCAGCGGCCCCATCGGGTGGTTCATGCCCAGCTTCATCACCGTGTCGATCGCTTCGGGCGTCCCGATGCCCTCCTGCAAGGCGAAGATTGCCTCGTTGATCATCGGACACAGGATGCGGTTCGAGATAAAGCCGGGGGAATCCTTGGCCTCGACCGGCTCCTTCCCCATCCGGCGGGAGACTTCCTTGGCGGTGGCGGTGGTTTCATCGGACGTCCCCAGCCCGCGGATGATCTCCACCAGGCGCATCAGGGGGACGGGGTTGAAGAAATGCATCCCGACAACCTTATCCGGGCGGCGGGTTGCGGCGCCGATCCGGGTCAGGCTGATCGAGGAGGTGTTGGAAGCCAGGATGGCGGGAGGAGGCGCCAGGCGGTCCAGCTCCGAGAAGATGTTCAGCTTCAGCTCCGGGTTTTCGGTGGCAGCCTCGATCACCAGGTCCGCTTTGGAAGCGGGCTCCAGGTCGCTGGCGAAGGCGATGTTCACCGCGGCTTCCTTTTGTCCCGGGGTGATCGTCCCTTTGGCGGCCAGCTTCTCCGCCGACCTGGCGATAGCAGCGCGGCCGCGCTCGAGCTGTTCCGGGACCACGTCCATCATCGTTACCCGATAACCGGAGACGGCTGCCGTCTGGGCAATCCCGCTGCCCATCGTCCCCGCGCCGACGACGAAGATGTGCTTGATATCCAATGCCGGCCTCCTTTACTCGATTTCGATCGCCATGGCCACGGCTTCTGCGCCTCCCAGGCAAAGAGAGGCGATGCCGCGCTTCAGGCCGCGGTCCTTTAGCGCATAGATCAGTGTGGTGAGAATACGGGCCCCGCTGGCTCCAATGGGGTGGCCCAGGGCGATGGCGCCGCCGTGGACGTTGACCTTACTCCAATCCCAGCCGCGCTCTGCCAGGGCATACCCGTTGGCCAGGACTTGAGCGGCGAAGGCCTCGTTCAATTCGATCAAATCTACCTCGCCCAGGGTCCAGCCGACTCTTTCCAAAAGACGGGGGATGGCGTGCGAGGGGGCGTCGAACAGGAATTTGGGCGGGACGGCGGCCTGGTCGTAGCCGACCACCCGGGCGAGCGGCTCGGCGCCCAGAGCCTCTGCTTTCGCCCGGCTGGCGACCGTGACCGCGGCGGCGCCATCGTTCAGCCCAGGCGCGTTTCCAGCGGTAACCTTACCGTCTTCTTTGAAAGCCGGTTTCAATATTGCCAGCGCTTCCGGCGAGGTATCTCGGCGAGGGCTCTCGTCCGTATCGAAGATCACCACCTCGCCTTTGCGCCCGGGGATCTCCACCGGCACGATCTCGGCCTTGAACTTGCCGCTGTCGCTGGCGGCGATGGCTTTCTGGTGGCTGTTATAGGCAAACTGATCCATCGCCTGGCGGCTGACTTCGTATTCTTCGGCAATGAATTCGGCCGCGTGGCCCATCCCCCAGTTCTCGAAGGGATCCCAGAGACCATCGTGCAGCAGGGCATCGGTCAGCTGGCTGTGCCCGTAGCGCAGCTCTCCGCCGCGGCCATAGATCAGGAAGGGGGCGCGGCTCATGCTCTCCATGCCACCGGCCACGAATAGGTCTCCATCGCCGGCCCGGATGGCCTGGGAGGCGAGCATGACCGATTTGAGGCCCGATCCGCAAACCTTGTTGATGGTGGTCGCCCCGACGCTTTCCGGCAAGCCGGCGAAAATGGCTGCCTGGCGGGCCGGGTTTTGGCCCAACCCAGCAGAGACAACGTTGCCCATGATCACTTCGTCGATCTCTCGCCTGTCCTGGATCCCGGCTCGCTCGACTGCGGCCTTCACGACGATCGCTCCTAGCTGCGGGGCCGGGATGCCGCTCAAACTCCCCTGGAAGCGCCCGGTGGGGGTGCGGGCCGCGCTGAGGATGACCGCATCCGAAGTGTTCCCCTGGTGATCCATAAATCCTCCTTCAATAAAAAAAGAAAACCTCGGGGCTGGCAGCCTGCCTATTCCTCGCCTCCCCGCGCTTCCCAGGCCTCCTTGATGCGCTCATACGTGTCTTGCAGTGTCTCAGGCAGGACGCGGGTCTGGCCTAAGGAAGACATGAAGTTCGTGTCGCCGGTCCAGCGAGGGACGACGTGCAGGTGGACGTGATCGGTGATCCCCGCCCCAGCCGCTACGCCCAGGTTGATCCCCAGGTTGAAGCCCTGGGGCTGGTAAACGCGGTGCAGCACCTGCATGCTCAGGTTGGCCAGTTCCATCATCTCGGCCCGAGTCTCCGGGTCCAGTTCCTCCAGGGAAGGGCAATGCTGGTAGGGGACCGCCATCAGGTGCCCGCTGGTATAGGGGAAACGGTTCAATATGACGAAGGCCCGCGGACCTCGAAATACAATCAGGTTGCCAGCGCTATCGGGTTCATCCAATGCATCGCAAAATACACAGGTATCTTCAGACTTATTTTTTTCGATATATGTCATGCGCCAGGGGGACCAGAGGTGGTTCATAAAGGATGGGGAGGGCTCTTCTTCGGCGGTTTGCCTTTCGACTGAGGCAATTGTAGCAGAGAATCCAGCGTCACGGAATAGTTGACAAGCGACCCGAAGCGGAGTATCCTTTTTGCCAGGCTGATCGAAACCTCGATCTACGCCCGGCTGCCCGGCGACCATGACCCAGTTGTCTTTTTTCCAACCTCCTTCCTGGACAGTAACCGATCTGACGCGCTATCTGCGTGAACTCCTCGAGAGCGACGATAATTTGCAGGACGTGTGGGTGCAGGGGGAAGTCTCGAACCTTAGTAATCCCTCCTCCGGGCACCTCTACTTCACCCTCAAAGACAGCGGCGCATCGTTAAAGTGCGTCATGTGGCGAAATTCAGTCCTTCGCCAGGTGTTCCGGCCGAAGGAGGGCGACGCGGTCGAAGCCCACGGGAATATCAGCATTTACGAATCCAGCGGGCAGTACCAGCTGTACGCCGATTTGATCCGCCCGGCGGGCGAGGGGGTGCTTTACCAGGAGTTTCTGCGCCTGAAAGCGCGGCTGCAGGCCGAAGGGCTTTTCGAGGAGGCTCGCAAACGCCCAATCCCGCGCTGGCCGCACACGATCGGGATCGTCACTTCCCCGACCGGCGCAGCGCTGCGCGACATCCTCAATACGCTGCGCCGCCGCTACCCGCTGGTAAACGTCGTCCTGGCCCCGACCTCCGTCCAGGGCGGAGACGCCCCGCCAGGGATCATTGCGGCAATCCGGCAGCTGAACCGCTCGGTGCAGCCGGACGTGATCTTGCTGGCGCGCGGTGGTGGTTCGATCGAGGATCTTTGGGCCTTCAACGACGAAGGTGTGGCGCGGGCCATCGTGGACTCAGAAGCGCCGGTGATTGCCGGCGTTGGGCACGAGATCGACTTCACCATCGCCGATTTCGCCTGCGACCTGCGCGCCCCAACCCCGACCGCGGCGGCCGAGCTGGCTACCCAGAACCAGGCCGACCTGCGGATCGACCTGGAAGACTTCGAGCAGCGCATGCTGCGGAACATCGCAGCATGCCTGGCCGCCTTCAGGGACAGGCTGGTCTCGATTCAAACCAGCCTGCGGATGCGATCACCCGCAGTCCGGGTACGCAGTGGACGGCAGCGTCTCGACGACCTCTCCCACCGGTCTACCATCGCCCTCCGGCACAAGCTCGAACTGCAGGAGGTGCGCCTGTCAGGGTTCGAACAGCGCCTCAGCGCGCTCAACCCCCTCGCCGTGCTCGAACGCGGCTACGCGGTCGTAACCCTTGCGGACGGGCGGAAGGTCACCAGCCCAGGCCAGGTCTCCCCGGGCGACGAGCTGAACGTGCGGGTCCGGGATGGAGAATTTGGCGCCCAGGTGCAGGAAACGGGCGCGGAGCAGAGACGATGAGAGCGCGGGCAGATTTCCTCTCCGCACCCTGTCCCAACTGTGGGGCAAACGTCTTGACCCAGCAGACCTCCTGCCCGGCCTGCGGCGCGCCGCTTTATTCCGAGAACCTGTCTCCAGAAGCGAAACAGGAAGCCATGCGGGAGCTGGTCGAGACATCGAACGAGCGCCTGGTCAGCTCCGGGACAAGCGCGGCCGAGTCGGCTTTCGGGATCGGATGCTCGTTGGGGGGGATGGCCAGCCTGTTGCTGCTCTTGATCGTCTTCGCTTTTGGATGGAGAGACTGGACTCTGCTGGCAATCGTTGCTCTGGTGGCTATCTTAACCGCGACCGGGTTCTCGGCCTGGCTGGCCAATCGAGCAAAATCTGCGACCATTCGAACGACCTATGATCGGGAGGTGGGCCCACAGATCGAGCGTTATGCCAGGGAAAACCGCCTCACTGGCCTGGAATTCAGCGCTTTAGCGGATCAAATTATCGCTGAGGACGCTCCACTGCGCAGCTACCTGACCTTTCCCTCCGAGGAGGAACAGGGCCAGACACCACCGGAGGAATAAGGGATGAGCAAAAATAAAGACCAGGAGATCCAGGAGCGCCCTCCACTCGACCAGCTATCTTATGAAGAGGCCTTTGCCGAACTGGAAGCCATCGTGACGGCTCTCGAATCGGATGAGCGGCCTCTGGAAGAGTCGCTGGCGCTGTTCGAGCGTGGCCAGGCCTTGGCTCGCCACTGCACTGAAATGCTCGACCGGGCAGAGTTAAAGGTACAGCAGCTCTCCGGGGAACAGCTGGTCGATTTCACTTCACCATAAACAAAGATCCGCATCGGGCGAGCGATAAAGCTGCCTTGGGGTGTTCTACATGAATCTGCTCGGCGTTTTTTCCAACAACGTGTTAATCGCCGGTTTTTCCGCCTGGGGCCTGGCCCAAATCATTAAAGTCCCGCTGAACTACCTGGCAAGGCGCGAGTGGGACTGGGCTTTGCTTCTGCGGGCAGGCGGCATGCCGAGTTCGCATTCTGCCCTGGTGGCTGCGACGGCCCACTCGATCGGCCTGTTCGAAGGTTTTGATACGGCCATGTTCGCGCTTTCGGTGGCGATCGCAGTGATTGTGATCTACGATGCGACCGGGATCCGTCGCCAGGCCGGCAAGCACGCCGAGATCATCAACGCCATGGTCCGCGATCTGGCCGGCGGGCATCCTTTAAGGGAAGAACAGCTGAGGGAAGTCCTCGGGCATACCCCTTTGGAGGCCCTGGGGGGTATGCTGCTCGGCTTGGTGGTCAGCCAGCTCCTATGGTTCGCCTGGCGGTAAGGCTGATACTTGGCCGGGTGAACGGTTTCCGGTTCCGGTAGATTGTCTCATCGAAAGACCTTCTGCAACGTTTGCACCAGCGCACGGAAGAGTTCTTTTGCCTCCCCGACTCCCGCGGCCAGGATCACCAGCGCGTACCCACCGGCTCCCAGGAGCACGCCTCCGGCGACCACCAACCAGGCCGGCCAGTTTGCAGACTGGCTCAACCAGGCCCACAACCCCAGCGACATTACCAGCGAGGCCAGGGCGGACTGAACGAGGCCGCGCCAGAGGCGCGGGCCTTCCAGGCCGCCCAGCGTGCGGCGCATCAGGACCAGCAGCCCGACCATCTCGAGCGCCGTTGCCAGCGAATTGGCCAGCGCCAGGCCGCCGTGCGGCGGCAGGCCCAGGCGCCAGAAAAGGTTCGAGAAGGTCACGCTGAAGAGCAAGTTCAGGCCCATGGCGAACGCCCCAATCAATACCGGGGTCCTGGTGTCGTGCAGGGCGTAGAAAGCGCGGGCCAGGATTTCCACCACCGAATGCCCTACCAGTCCGGCCGCGTACCAGAGCAGCGCCCAGGCGACCAGATCCGTGGAATTGGCGTCGAACTCTCCGCGCTGGAACAGCAGGGCGACGACCGGCCGGCGAAGCAGGATCAGCCCCAGCGAGGCGGGCAAAGCCAGGAAGATGACGCCGCGCAGCGTGGCGGCCAGGGAGGCGCGCATCTCCTCCAGCCGGCCACGTGAGACCTGAGCAGAGAAAGTGGGCAGCGCCGCGATCGCGATGGCCTGGGCGATCACCACCTGCGGCATGGTCATGACTGCCCAGGCGATCGTGATGGCCGTCAGGCTGCCCTGCGGCTGTGCCGAGGCCAGGATCGTGTTAACCAGGAAGTTTATTTGCACGACCGCTACCCCGAGCAGGCGCGGGGCCATCAGCCGGCCGACTTCCCTTACCGACGGGAGGTGCAAACCCAGAGTCGCAAAATAGCTGGCTCCCAACCTGCGCAAGGCGGGCATCTGCACACCCAGGTGCAGGACGGCGCCAAGCACTGCTCCCCAGGCGAGGCCGGTGATGCCCCAACCCGGCACCAGGAAGAGCACCCCGAAGATCATCCCCAGCCAATAGAAGGTGGGCGCCAGCGCAGGAAGTAAGAAGACCTGGTGGGCATTCAACACCCCCATGAGCAAACCGCTCACCCCGAAGATCACCGGGGAGAGCAGCAGCACCCGCAGCAGCGCTACGGTCAGAGAGAACTGGGTGGGATCGAGATCGGGGATCAGGACGTACAGGACGTGGCGAACGACCAGGGGGGCGAAGAGCGCGGCCAACGCGCTGATCAGGGCCAGGAGCAGGCTGACCAGGTTGACGACAGAGGAAGCCAGCTGCCAGGCGGCGCGCTGGTCATCTTGCAGCAGGTAACCGGTAAAGGTGGGGATGAACGCCGAGGCCAGGGCGCCGCCGGCGACCAGGCTGAAGAGCAGGTCAGGTAGGCGGGCCGCAGCGTTGAAGGCATCGATCTCGGCGCCCGTTCCGAATGCTCGGGAAACCAGGATCTGGCGGACCAGGCCGGCCAGGTTGCTGAGGACGAAGGCAGCCATCACCGTCCCCGCAGCCCGGGCGATCTGGCGATTGGCCGTTTCTACAGTGGCGCTCACAAGACTTGATTATATCAACGCCTCAACGGGGGCGGAGGCGAGTCTGCAACTGGACGATCAAGGTCCCCAATCCGGCCAGCACCAGGCCGGCCAACTCTCTCACGGTAAGATGCTCGCCGAGGAAGATCCAGGCCAGGACGGCGATCTGGACCAGCATGGTGTTGTTGATGACGCTGGATTCCACCGCGGATAGGGTGCGGAGGGTCTGGTTCCACAGGGTGAAAGCAAGGGCGGTGTTCACCACCGCCAGCCAGGCGATGATCCCCCAGCTGCGGAGGCCGATCTGGGGCAGACCTTCGACGAGGAGGGCGACAGACAGCAACAGGACTGCACCGAACCCCATGCTGATGGTTGTAACAGCGAGCGGAGAGAAACCCTCTGACCGGTTGATAGAACTTCCCAGGATGGTGGAGAAAGCGTTCGCCAGCATGCCGACGATCACCGCGAACAGGCCCAGCGTCTGCCCGGCAGGCAAGGCTACCGGAAAGAAGTACAGGACCGTCCCGGCAACCGAGAAGCCGACGCCCAGCCACTGCCTTGCGGTCGGGCGCTCGCTTAGCAGACCGATCGACAGCAGCGCGACGACGACCGGAGAGAAGTTCAGCAGCAGGCTGACGGTCACCGCCGGCAGGTAGGCAAGACCGATGAACTGGGTACCCTGGGTGAGGGTGTAGTAAAGCAGTCCCAGGAGAAGCAGGTTCACCCAGGCGGTGCGAGGCAGTGAGGGCGCAATCGAGCGCAAAGACCCCCGCCGGGCCGGGTGGAGGAGGAATGGCAGCAAAGACGCGAAGGCCAGGCTGTAGCGCAGCCCGGCGAAGGTCAAGGCCGGGATATCCTCCAGGCCTATCTTGATCAGCACCCAGGAAGTCGACCACAAAAGCGTGACAAATAAAGCCTGAAGAACGGCGACCCGGTGAGAGGAGGGGTTCTTAAACAATAGGTTGGACCCTGCAGCCCGATCTACCCAGCCATTTGTGTGTGTGGATTGGCATTAAAATAGACTGCTGGACTGAACAGGTACATTCAAAGCAGGAGGGATAAGCATGGAAAATCGTTATATTATCGTTTTGATCACCGTCCCATCGAAAGAGGCAGGAGAAAAGGTGGCCCATCACCTGCTGGAGAGAAGGCTGGCTGCCTGCGTCAATTTCATCCCAGCCGTCCATTCACTCTACATCTGGCAAGGGGGGATTACTGCCGACGACGAGCTGCTCCTGGTCGTGAAGAGCCGGGCTGACCTGTTCGAAGAGCACCTGGTCCCGGCGGTGAAGGCCGTTCATCCTTACGAAGTGCCCGAGATCATCGCCCTGCCGATCCTGATGGGTTCCAAGAGCTACCTGGATTGGATCGAAGAATCGACCGCCTCCCCGTAAGCCGCGATCGAGGCGCTTTTCATCTTGCTCTGCAGCGGGACAGAAAGGGCCGGTATATGCATCCGGCGCACATGAATCATTCGTAGCGCAGGGCTTCCACGGGTTCCAGGCTGGCAGCCCGGTTGGCGGGGTAAAGCCCGAAGAACAGCCCGACCGCGGTGGAGAACAGGGTGGCGAGCAGCACGACATCTAGACCAATGGCTGGATCGATGGGGGCGTTATTGGCGGCTGCGATCCGGCCAACGATGGCCGCGATGGCCCAACCGAGCAGGATCCCGATCACGCCGCCGATCAGGCTGAGCACGGAGGATTCCGTCAGGAATTGGACCAGGATGTCTCTCTTACGGGCTCCCAGCGCTTTCCGCAGGCCGATCTCTCGAGTCCGCTCGGTGACGGAAACCAGCATGATGTTCATGATCCCGATCCCGCCGACGAGCAGAGAGATGGCCGCGATCCCGCCCAGGAAGATGGTCAACACATTCGTGATCGTCCGGGCGGTATTCAGGAAGTCCTGCTGGGTGAGGATGGTGAAATCGTCGGCTCCCACTGCCGTGCGGTGGCGGGCGCGCAAGATCTGGGCAACTTCTTCGACCGCCTGAGGCACTTCCCCGGCGCTGGCGGCTTGCACCATCAGCATATCCACCCGGTCTCGGCTCGACCGGCGGATCAGGCGGGTCTGGGCTGTGGTCAGAGGGACCAGGACGCGATCGTCTTCATTGTTGAAGGAGGAGCCTCCTCTCTCCTCCAGGACCCCGATCACGCGGAAAGGATGGCCTTCGATCCGCACCGTCTCGCCGGTCAGGCCCTCGGTGCGCCCAAACAACTTGTTCGCGACCTCTGTACCGAGCAAGGCGACCGAGGCTTGCCCGAGGATGTGTTCTTCACGGATAAACTCGCCTTCTTTCAGGGTGTTGTTGCGCACCGGGCCGTAGGCCGGCGTCACGCCTTCAATGGAGGTGACGGTGCTCTCGGCGCCAAAGGCGACCTTGCCATTGCCCTGGAGAATTGGAGCCACCTCGGCCACGGAAGGAGCCTGGAAAGGATCGGAAATAGCGCTGGCATCCCCCAGGGTAATTGGCTGGGGATTGCGAACCTCTTCAGAGCTGCTGCGGAAAACAAACAGCAGGTTCGTACCGATGCCCTGGATCGAGCCGGTAATGGTATTTTCGGCGCCCCGGCCGATCGAAATCATGGCGATCACCGCGGCCACACCGATCACAATGCCTAAGATCGTCAGAGCGGAGCGCAGCTTGTTGGCGGAGAGGCTCTCCAGGGCTTCGAAGAAAGGCTGCCAGAGGTTCATGCCTCCCCCTCCACCAGGCCGTCGCGCAGGCGGATAGAGCGCCAGGTATGCCGGGCGACGTCCGCGTCATGCGTGACGATGATCAGGGTCGTGCCGCGCTCTTTATTCAGCGAGAGCAGAAGCTGCATAATCTCCTCGCCGGACCGGGAATCCAGGTTCCCGGTAGGTTCGTCGGCCAGGATGATGGCTGGCTCGTTGACCAGGGCTCGGGCGATGGCAACCCGCTGCTGCTGCCCGCCGGAGAGCTCATTCGGGCGGTGGTTGACCCGGTCGCCGAGCCCGACCGATCCGAGCGCTTCCCGGGCTTTTTCCTTCCGGCTACGGCCGATCCCGGCATAGCGCATGGGCAGCTCCACGTTTGAGAGCGCGGTGGCACGCGAGAGCAGGTTGAAGCTTTGAAAGACAAACCCGACTTTACGGTTGCGGATGGAGGCCAGCTGGTCGTCGTTCAAGGTGGAGACATGCTCACCGTCCAGGATGTACTCTCCGGAGCTCGGTCGATCCAGGCAGCCGATGATATTCATGAGCGTCGATTTCCCCGAGCCGGAAGGACCCATGATCGAGACCACCTCCCCCTGATGGATTTTAAGGGAAACACCGCTCAGCGCATGGACTTCCATCTCACCCATCTTATAAGTCTTGGTGAGGTCCTGTGCTTCGATCACCCAATCGCTCATCGCTACCTCTCCACGAACGGCGGGGGGCCTTGTTGGTCAAACTCGGTAGGTGGATTGAGAACGATCTGGTCCCCGATGTCCAGGTCCCCTTGCAGGAGCTGGCTGTATAATTCCGAAGAGGCTCCCAGCGTCACCGGTACGGGTTCGGGGAACTCCGAACGCAGCACGTAGACCACCCGCTCTCCATCCCGCAGCCGCACGGCCCGGTTCGGGACCAGCGCCACATCCTCCAGCTGTTCAACGATGACGTTAACGGCTGCGGTCATCCCGGGCCGGACGGCCTCATCCGCATCGGTCAGCTCCACCGTTACCTTGAAATCTACAACTCCCTCAACAGAAGAGCCCACCATCGCGACTTCGTGGACGACGCCGTGGTATTCCTGAGTAAGGATCGCATCGAAGGTCAGGTTGACGTTCTGCCCGATCTGGAGACGGTTGATATCCACTTCAGAGAGCTGCACATCAACTAAAAGGCGGCTGAGGTCGTCCAGCCGGAAGGCGACCGAACCCGGGGCAACCTGGTCGCCCGGTTTCGAATGGACTTCGGTGATCGTACCCGGGAAAGGCGCGGCGATCTGTCTCAAGTCGACGGTGGCCTGGGCCGCGGCGATGCGCGCCTCGGCCGCGGCGATGTCATCTGCGTCCGGTCCTGCCAGTAACTTCTCGTACTGGTCCTGAGCGTCTTCCAGCTGGGCCTGGGCCACGGCATAGTTCGATTCGGCAACAGACAGGTCGATCGGGTTGGACGTCCCTAGCAGGTTGTTGAGCAGGCTGGCAGCGGCATCGTAATCCTTCTGAACCTGAGACAGCTTGCTCTGCAAGGTCGCCCGGATCAAGTTGTCCTCCGGTTTATTGGCATAAGGCTCGAAGTCCTGGCGCGCCCGTTCCAGGTTGTTCTCAGCCAGCACCAGGTTTGCCCGGGCCTGGTCGATATCCGTCTGGGGTGAGGCAGACTGCAGGTTGTTTAGGCGGCGTTCGGCATCCCGGAGATTCTCCTGGGCCCTGGCGATGGCCTGTTCGGCCTGAGTCAAGCTCAGAGCGGAAGCCGGCTCGAGCAAATCATTCAGAGCGGTTTGGGCATTGTACAGCTCTACCCCGGCGAGGATGATATTCTGGGGTAGAGAAGTCTCCTTTAAGATGGCTAATACTTCATCCTCCGCGACCAGGTCTCCGGCGCTCACGCGGACGTTCTCCACCAGGCCCGTCGTCTGCCAGGTTAGGATCGCCGTCTGGTTCGCCCGGACAACGCCGGTTGCCCCGATTGTTGCCGTAAGCGAACCACGCTCGACGGCAACGGTCTGTAAACCGCTGATGGCTGCAGCGCGTCTCTGTTCCTGGAAGCGGGTGAAAGCAAACCAGCCTCCGGCCAGCAGTCCCAGGATAATGACGATCCAAATCACTCTGCGCATATAAAAAGAACCCTCCAGAATATTCTCGAAAACACATCTTAGGGCGGATAATTCCCAAACGGTAATTCTAATCTAAAATCATTTTAATCGCGGGAAGCTGCACGAACCATCCCCTGGTTGTGACAATCGTCACGAAATTTGGTGACATCCGCGACTGAAACCAAACCAACCTCATCGTTATTATAGGGAAAGGACCCACAGATTAACCGACAGGAGAAGTGTCTATGCCATCTATCCCGGGCGAGTTTTTAGCGATCGATCGCAAGGCTCGAGCTCGCGTGCCATCCTTAGATGTTGCCACCCGCCCGATTTCCGAGCGGGTGTGTGATTTTCAAGACGTCGTTATCCCGATGGATGCAGAGCAGGCCATGCTTGAAGCGGCGCGGTGTGTCCACTGCCCGGACCCAGCGCCTTGTGTAGAAGCTTGCCCGGCTCATAATGATATCCCCTCGGCCATGTGGTTGATCGAGAACGGTGAATTTATCGAAGCGGCCTGGATTTATCGCCAGACCAGCTCGCTGCCGGAGGTTTGCGGACGAGTCTGCCCGCAGGAGCAGCTCTGCCAGGGTTCGTGCACGCACCTCAAATCCTTCGAACCGGTGCTGACCGGCCCGTTGGAGGCTTTTGTCACCTGCTACGAGCGCAAGCTCGTCGGCGTCGAGGTCCCCAAGGGCAGCCCCACCGGGCAGAGGGTGGCCATCGTCGGAGCAGGGCCGTCCGGGCTGGCCTGCGCGGAGCAGCTCGTGCAGCGGGGGCATTCTGTGACTATCTTCGATTCCAAGCCTGCCCCGGGAGGGCTGCTGACCTACGGCATCCCGAATTTCAAACTGCCGAAAGAGGTGGTATTTGACCGGTGGGGAGACCTGGAGCGAGCCGGCGTGGACTTTGTTCCGGAGACTTATATCGGCAAGGATAAGACCATCGACGACCTGTTTGCGGAAGGTTTCGAGGCGGTGTTCGTGGGGGTGGGCGTAGGGATCGACGCGCCCATGGAAGTCCCGGGAGAGGACCTGCCCGGGGTGATGAAAGCGACCGAATTCCTGATCCGCTGCAGCCTGGAGGATGCGGAGCTGCTTCCAAGGGAGATGCGCGGCCGGCCAGAGATTGGAAAGAAGGTGGTAGTGATCGGCGGAGGAGACACCGCTTCTGACTGCCTGCGCACCGCGCTCCGGCTGGGAGCCGTGGAAGTGACCTGCCTCTACCGGCGCACGGAAAGAGAAATGCCTGGGGGCCGCCACGACCGAGAGATGGCCAAAGAAGAGGGAGCGCACTACGAATTCCTCACCCAGCCGGTGCATTTTATCGCCGGCGAATCGGGCCGCCTGGAGAAGGTCGAGTGCATCCGGATGGAGTTGGGCGAGCCAGATAAGTCGGGGAGGCGCCGCCCGGTCCCGATCGAGGGCACGAACTTTATCGTAGAAGCCGATACCGCCGTCCTGGCCCTGGGCTACTGGCCAGACCCCGTCATCGGAGAGACCACGCCCGGGTTGGAAACGCGCAACTGGGGGTTGATCGTCACCGACCGCGCCACGGGCAAGACCAGCCGGCCCGGCGTATTTGCAGGCGGCGACGTCGTTACCGGTCCGGACCTGGTCGTCACGGCGATGGTCGCCGGGCGGAACAGCGCGGCAGCGATCGACGATTACCTGCAAGGAAAAGGATGACCACCGATACCCTCCCTGTCATTGGAACGGAGCTGTGCGACCAGGGCAGGGATTTTTCAGCCGTAGACCGGAAGGCGCGTATGCGCCTTCCATTTGCCGGCCTGCCGCTTCGGCCGGTGGTCGAGCGCGTGCAGGACTTCGAGGAAGTCATGGCGCCCATGGACGCAGCCGGGGCGATCGCGGAGGCGACTCGCTGCCTGCACTGCCCGGACCCGGCGCCGTGCATGAAGGCCTGCCCGGCCCACAATGACATCTCCCTTGCCTTGTGGCTGATCGAGCAAGGTAAATTCCTGGAGGCTGCTCAAGTTTACCGGAAGACCAGTTCCATGCCCGAGATCTGCGGCCGGGTTTGCCCGCACGAGAAGCTTTGCCAGGGAGCCTGCGTGCGAAGCAAGCGGGGCGAACCGGTGCTGACCGGCGCGCTGGAAGTCTTTGTGTGTGATTATGAGCGCCAGGCATTCGGCAGAGAGATCCCGGCCGGTGCGTCGAGCGGGAAGCGAGTGGCCGTCATTGGGGCTGGCCCGGCGGGGCTGGCCTGCGCGGAGAAGCTGGTCCGCCTGGGACACTGGGTCACGATCTTCGATGCCAAACCGGCCCCTGGCGGCCTGCTCGTCTATGGTATCCCCAGTTTCAAACTGCCGAAGAAAGTGGTCTTTTCCCTGTGGGACGCACTCGCGCGAGCTGGCGTCGAGTTCAGAGGCAATACCTACATCGGCAGGACCAAGACGATCAACCAGCTGTTCCACGAGGGGTTCGAAGCCGTTTTTATCGGCGTCGGAACGGGCGTAGATATCCCCATGGAAGTGCCGGGCGAAGACCTCCCGGGGGTTTACAAGGGCACCGATTTCTTAGTCCGGGCGAACGTGGACGCCAGCCTGCTTCCACCCGGAACGGGTGGCTACCCCGAGATCGGCAGGAAGGTGGCTGTGATCGGTGGAGGGGATACCGCTTCGGACTGCCTGCGAAGCGCGCTGCGAATGGGCTCCGAGGAAGTGGTCTGCCTGTACCGGCGCACCGAGAACGAAATGCCCGGCGGCGTCCACGACCGGGAGCTGGCCCGGGCGGAAGGGGCAAAGTACGAGTTCTTGACCCAACCCGTGCAGTTCCTCCCCGGCGAAAATGGCCGCCTGGCGCAGATCGAATGCTTGCGGATGAGACTTGGAAAACCGGATGCCAGAGGCCGGCGGAGTCCGGTCCCGATTAAAAACTCCAACTTCTTCGTGCAGGCCGATACCGCCATCCTGGCCCTGGGATACCGGCCGGATCCCATCATCGGCGCGACGACGCCAGGGCTCCAGACGCATAAGTGGGGCTTGATCATCACCGATCCGGAAACAGGCGCAACCAGCCGCATGGGCGTGTTCGTCGGGGGCGACGTCGCAACCGGCCCTGACCTGGTCGTCACTGCGATGGTCGCCGGGCGAAAGGCTGCCGATACCATCGACGCCTATCTTTATTAGAAAACTTAAGAGCTGGGGTATAATTAAGCTGTGTGCGCCGCAGGCGTACACATCTTTTTTGTCTTACATCTCGACTCGAAGGTTTTATTATGGATATCGGTACCATTCAACAGGTGGACATCGACGAGCAGATGCGCTCCGCGTACCTGGATTACGCCATGAGCGTGATCGTGGCGCGCGCCCTGCCGGACGCCAGGGACGGCCTGAAACCCGTCCACCGGCGGATCCTGTATGCGATGCATGACATGGGGATCCGGGCGAACTCGCCCTATAAGAAATCTGCCCGGATCGTGGGAGAGGTGCTGGGAAAGTACCACCCGCATGGCGATGCAGCCGTGTACGAAACCATGGCGCGTATGGCCCAGGACTTCTCGATGCGTTACCCGTTGATCGATGGGCAAGGGAACTTCGGTTCGATCGACGGGGACGCGCCGGCAGCCATGCGCTACACCGAGGCCCGGCTTGGATCGATGGCCGAGGAAATGCTCGCCGACATCGAGCAGGATACGGTTGACTTTGGGGATAACTTCGACGGCTCGCTGCAGGAACCCGCCTGCCTGCCCGCCCGGCTGCCCAACCTGCTTCTGAACGGTTCTTCCGGGATCGCCGTCGGAATGGCGACCAATTTACCGCCCCACAACCTGACTGAACTGGTCGAAGCGCTGCATTTCCTGCTCGATAATTACGATAAAGTAGATGAGATCACGGTCGAGGACCTGCTAAAATTCATCCCTGGACCGGATTTCCCCACCGGCGGTATCATCGTCGGCGACGAAGGCATCCGCCAGGCCTACAGCACCGGACGCGGCCGGATCATCCTGCGAGGTTTGGCCCATATCGAAGAGATGAACGGCGGGCGCTACCGGATCGTGATCACCGAGATCCCCTTCCAGCTCAATAAAACCACGTTGATCGAACGCATTGCCGAGCTGGCGCGCAGCGGCCGGTTGGACGACATCACGGATTTGAGAGACGAATCTGACCGGCGCGGGATGAGCATTATCATCGAACTCAAACGAGGCGCCCAACCTCGCAAAGTCCTCAACCAGCTGTATAAGTACACGCCGCTGCAGTCCACATTTGGAGCGCAGATGCTGGCCCTGGTGGAGGGCGAGCCGCGCCTGATCTCGCTCAAACGCGCCCTGACGATCTACATGGACCACCGGCGGGAGGTAATCCGGCGCCGTTCCGAGTACCAGCTGGAGAAAGCGCGCGCCCGGGCTCACATCCTGGAAGGCTTACTGGTCGCCCTGGCGCACCTTGACGACGTGATCCAGACGATCCGGAAGTCAGCGGATGCCGACACCGCCAAGACCCGCCTGATGGAGCGCTTCTCGCTCTCCGAAGTCCAGGCCCAGGCGATCCTGGATATGCAGCTGCGCCGGCTGGCTGCTTTGGAGCGCAAAAAAATCGAAGACGAGCACAACCAGGTGCTCGAGCGCATCGCCTACCTGGAAGACCTGCTCGCCAACCCGAAGAAGATCCTGGATGTGATCAAGACAGACCTGGCGGAGATGTCCGAGAAGTACGGCGACGAGCGGCGGACGCGCATCGCCGCCGAGGCGCAGGAGAGCTTCCGGGAGGAGGACCTGGTTTCCGACGAGGCGGTCCTGATCAGCATCACCCAGCGCGGCTACATCAAGCGGGTGATGGCGAAAGCCTTCCGGGCGCAGGGGCGTGGTGGGCGCGGGGTGGCGGGCCACCTCACCAAAGACGAGGACGAAGTCGTGATGCTCTTCCCGGCGCGCACCCTGGACACGATCCTGTTCTTCACCGATAAGGGCAAGGTGTATTCAGAGAAGACCTACCAGATTCCGGATGCGGACCGCACCGCCCGGGGTATCCCGATCGTGAACATTCTCTCGTTGGGAGCGGGGGAGACGGTTACGGCAGCGGTCGCTGTGCCCAAGTTCAGCGCGGCCGAGTACTGCACCATGGCCACCCGGCAGGGACGGATCAAACGAGTGGCTCTTTCCGAGTTCGCTGCGGTGCGACCATCCGGGCTCATGGCCATCACGTTGGGGTCCGGCGACGAACTGTGGTGGGCGCGCCTGACCCACGGCGACAGTGAGATCCTGCTGGTCACAGAGCGCGGGCAGGCGGTGCGCTTTGCGGAGAAGGAAGTCCGCACGATGGGCAGGACGGCAGGAGGGGTGACAGCCGTCCGCCTGGCCAGGAATGACCGGGTGGCGAGCATGGAGGTGGTGGAAGAAGGCGCCGACCTGCTGGTGATCACCAGCCAGGGATACGGGAAACGAACCCCGCTGCGAGAATACCCGGCCAAAAGCCGGGCCACCGGGGGTGTGGCGACGATCGACCGCAATTCTTTGGATAAGGTCGGCCGGATCATCGCTGCCCGCGTGGTGCTGGAGAACGACGATCTGACGATCATCTCCAGCAACGGGCTGGTCTTGCGAGCAAAAGTGAAATCCACCCGGCTGGCAGGCAGGGCGACGCGCGGGACAAGGCTGATCGAGTTGCAGCAGGGAGACCGGGTCGCCTCGGTTGCCCGCATCGCCGACGCCGACCTGCGCAGCGTGGGGGTAACGCCAAACCAGGAGCGAGGCGAGAGCGACCGGACAGCGCAATCGAGTGATGGGCGAGGGGCTGAAACGCTAGACGAAGGCTAAGGCAACGCGGCAACGGGACCGGAGAACAGGGGCCATGGAAGAGAAGTCCCCGAAATCTTCTCTTCCCGCGTTCACGCCGGAGGCCGTTGGCTAGAGAATGACTTTTCCGGTCACGACGAGGAAGAGCGTGCCCATGATGCACGTCATCACCAAAAGCATCAAAGCGATCAAGAACCGCTGGGCGGGGGTCATCCCCAAGAATTTTCGTTTAACGGGGGGTTGTTTGGCTACTGCGGAAGGTTCTTCTTCCTCATCGAAAAAGGTCGAGGTGTTTGCCTGTTCACGGAATTCTTCGAGCATCGTTGATCTCCTGGTTGGCCCGAGATGTGAGCGGCTCTAGTCAAGCTGAGCGGCTCTGGCCAAGCAGCGTGAAAGAGGGTTCTTTCCGCCTTTACCGCTCACGATCAAGTTTAGTCGATCTCGGCGGGCTGTCAACGGGTCGCAGGCGCACCTCACCGATTTGTAATGTCGTCACCTCACCGGTGGGCAGGCGCAGCCGGAGAGCTCCTTCCTGGTCCAGGCCGAGCACCTGGCCCTCGAGCGGTGCTTGCCCCTCGACCTGCAGGTAAACTGTCTCCCCGCGGAAGGCCAGCGAATCCTCCCAGGCCTGCCAGAATTCCGGCGAGGCCAGGCGGGAACGCCAGCTCAGCAGCGCCGCCAGGGTGGATCGAAGCAGGTTCCAGCGGTCGACTGGCCTGCCCAGGACGGCCTCGACAAAGGTGGCGGGGGTAGCGACTTCTGCTTCGGGAGGCACGGAAGGTGGGGCAACGTTCACCCCGATCCCCAGGATCACCGCGTCCAACCGCTCGCCACCCCAGGTCGCTTCAGCCAGCACCCCTGCCAGCTTTTGCCTCCCGACCAGCACGTCGTTCGGCCACTTGATCTGCGGCGACAGGCGATAACTCTCTCGCAGGGCCGTGCATACAGCCAGGGCCCCTAAAGCTGTCAGGCGCGGCAGGAATTTCGAAGGCAGTTTGCTGAGGTCCTTTTCTTCCTCAGGAAAGGATCCGGGAGCCCGGAGGATGGGTTGAACTTCCGGGCCGGAGCCCGAGGACTCAGGGCGCAGTACCAGGCTGAATGCCAGGGCTGAACCGGGTGGCGTGTACCAGCGGCGGCGCAGCCGGCCGCGCCCGGCGGTCTGCTCGTCGGCCACGACCAAGGACAGGTCAGGCGCGCCCGCCTCCGCCCAGCGAGCTGCTTCGTCATTGGTAGAACCGAGGCGGTCGTAAAAGCGCAAAGGGCCGAGAGGCAGATCTTTTAACAGTCCCTGGAGCGCGGCTGTATCCATGACCGGATTCTACCGCAATACGTATCAACGATTGCTGTCAACGATTGCCTGTCAACGATTGCTGTCAACGATTGCTGGACGAATCGGGCGCACTATGATATACTCCCCACGCTCCCGCCAAAGGCAAGCTGCAGGCGGGAGTGATTGTGCCCCTCAGGGGCGGCCTCCGGTGGAGGTCTACCTTATCTCACACGCCTTCCGACCTGCTCGAGCGTGCCGTTTGTACTCAAAAGGGCAACCAAACCTTCTGCCCTACAAGCGGTGACGGGCGGGGTGGATGGAGGCGGCGGAAAAAACGCGAAGGAGTAATTCGATATGCCTGTTGTTTCCATGAAAGCGCTCCTGGAGAGCGGCGTGCACTTTGGGCACCGCACCCACAAGTGGCACCCGGCAATGAAACCTTATATCTTCACCGAGCGCAACAGCATCCACATCATCGATCTGCAAAAAACCTCAAAAGCCCTGGACCAGGCTTACAACCTGGTGCGGGAGGTCGTGTCCGAGGGCGGCACCGTGCTGTTCGTCGGGACGAAGCGCCAGGCCCAGGAGACGATCCAGCTCGAAGCCACGCGGGCCGGTGTGCCCTACGTCACCAACCGCTGGTTGGGTGGGATGCTTACAAACTGGCGGACCATCCGCCAACGGATCAACGAGTTGGAACGGCTCGAGCGGATGCGTGACCGGGGCGATTTCCAGCGCATCACCAAGAAAGAGACCCTGATCCTGACCCGGAAAATGGAGCGGCTTGAAATGCTCCTGGGCGGCATCCGCAAGATGGTCCGCCTGCCCGACCTGCTTTTCGTGGTCGACGTGAGCCGTGAGGACACTGCCATCCATGAAGCCAACCTGCTGGACATCCCCGTGATCGCCATGGTCGACACCAACTGCGACCCAAGCAGGATCGATTACGTCATTCCCTCGAATGACGATGCAATCCGGGCCATCAAGCTGCTGGTTGGGAAAATCGCCGATGCCGTCGTCGAAGGCAAGGCCTTGCGGAAGGAAGAACCGGAAGAGGCGTTCGCCGAGGAACGGGCCCGGGCAATCGCCGAAGAGCCGGAGCTGTCGGACGAAGAACTGCTGGGCGAAGCGACGCTTGCGAAGATACCGTCTCGCAGCCTGGTCGACGATGAGCTGTCGGCAGAACTGGAGGCGGTCGCCAAGCAGGCTGAAGAAGAGGTGATTGAGGAGGAAGAGGCATCGGTGCTTCCTGAGGCTGAGGAGCTGGCTGAGGCAGAGGCGTTGGAGGAGCCAGAGGAGCTGGCTGAAACAGAAGATCTGCCCGTGGCAGAAGTGTTGCCGGAAGCGCAGGACCTGCCAGAGGCAGCGGCATCGGAGGAAGCCGCGGAGCTGCCCGAGGCAGAAGACCAGCCTGAGGCTGCCGAGATGCCAGAGGCAGAAGAAGAGGTATTCGAGGTCGAAGGCGAGGACGAGGATTAGTGATGCCGATTTCAGCAGAACAGATTAAAGAGCTGCGCGCCGCCACCGGGGTAGGCATCCTGGAGTGCCGTAAAGCGCTCGAAGAGGCGGGTGGTGACTTTGAAAAGGCGATGAACATCCTGCGCGAAAGAGGTCTGGCAAAGGCGATCAAGCGCTCCGATCGCGAGGCATCCGAAGGCGTCCTGGAGCTATATTCTCACGGAAATGGCCGGGTCGGGGTCATGCTCGAGGTCAACAGTGAGACCGACTTTGTCTCTCGCTCCGAAGATTTCCGCAGGTTCGCCCATGAAGTCGCCTTGCAGATCGCCGCGGCCGCCCCGCTCTACATCCGAGATGAGGATATCCCGGCTGAAGTATTGGAGCAGGAGCGAGAGATTGCCCGTAATCGTGCCCTGGAAGAAGGCAAGCCAGCTGCTGTTGTCGACCGGATCGTCGAGGGCCGGCTGGAGAAGTTCAAGGAGGAGGTCTGCCTGCTGCGCCAACCTTACATCCGCGATGAAAAGATTACCATCGAAAACCTTCTACACCAAAACATCGCCGCAATCGGCGAAAACATCGTCATCCGGCGCTTCGTGCGCTGGGAAGTAGGCGAAAGGACTGCTTGAACCAATATAAAAAGGGCCAACCACCAGGTTGGCCCTTTTTACTGGGTGATTGAAGGAGAGGATAGCAGTGAAGCGTGATTCAAAGCAATACCGGAGGATTTTGCTCAAGCTGAGCGGCGAGGCGCTTTCCGGGCCACAAGGGTTCGGGATCGACCCCACCCGGGCAGAAGACGTTGCCGAGCGGATCGAAGAAGTGCGCGACCTGGGGGTCGACGTCGCCATCGTGATCGGCGCAGGGAACCTGTGGCGCGGGCGTGGCGGGCTGGAGCGCGGCATGGACCGGGCGACGGCGGACTACATGGGGATGCTGGGGACGGTCATGAATGCGCTGGCCCTCATGGATGCGATGGAGCGCCGCGGCCTGGTGACGCGGGTGCAGTCGGCGATCGAGATGCACGCGGTCGCAGAGCCGTACATCCGCCGCCGGGCCATTCGGCACCTCGAGAAAGGCCGGGTGGTGATCCTGGGAGGCGGGACCGGCAACCCCTACTTCTCGACCGATACGGCCGCGGCGCTGCGCGCCATGGAGATCGGCGCAGACGTCCTGATCAAGGCGACGAAGGTGGATGGGGTGTATGACAGCGACCCGGCGACGAATCCCAATGCGGTCCGGTTCGATTACCTGACTTACATGGATGCGATCAACCGGCGGCTGGAGGTCATGGACAGCACCGCGATCTCCTTGTGTATGGATAACAACCTGCCCATCCTGGTGTTGAACCTCTGGCAGCGAAACGACCTGCGCCGCGCCCTGTTGGGAGAGAAGACCGGTACGCTGGTGACGAGCAAGCTGCCGGACCAACTGCCGGAATAATCGCCGAGCGTTTGACCCAAAGGGAAACGCATCCGCGGACGGCGGGCCAGGAGAATCGCTCTAACTGCTTGGAGAAGCTCTCGCCCCGCTAAATTGCCCCTTTTCTCGGGAAGCATTTTAGAGTATCCTATAGAAGCTGGCGGGCTTTCGAGACCTGACCGGCTGTGGAAGCATTCTCTCTAGAGTTCGATGGAGCGGTTATGCTGAAAGAAATCTATAAAGAAGCTGAAACCCGAATGAAAGGCGCCGTCCAGGCATTGGAAGAGGACCTGGCAGGCATCCGCACCGGGCGAGCCAGCCCGGCTCTGGTCGAACGGCTGTCGGTCGAATATTACGGGACGCCGACGCCGCTCATCCAGCTGGCAAGCATCGCCATCCCGGAACCACGTGCGCTGCTCATCCGCCCGTTCGACGCTTCCACATTAAGAGTCATTGAGCGAGCGATCCAGGCTTCTGATTTGGGGCTGACCCCTAATAACGATGGGAAGAGCATCCGCCTCAACCTGCCGCCCCTGACCGAGGAACGCCGGCGGGACCTGGTGAAGGTCGTCCACAATCGGGTAGAAGAAAGCCGGGTGGCGGTTCGAAACGTGCGCCGCGATATTAATAAGGATCTGCAGGAGTTCGAGAAAGAAAAAATGATCTCCGAGGACGATCGCAAGCGCGGCGAGGAAGAGGTGAAGAAGCTCGTCGACCGCTACATCGAAATCATCAATTCGGTGGGCAGCCGTAAGGAGAAGGAAATCCTGGAAGTCTGATCGGAAGGGAAATGACTCTTAAGAAACAAACCGATCTGCCAGAGCGAGTCCCGACACACATTGCCATCATCATGGACGGTAATGGGCGTTGGGCGTTATCCCGTGGGCTGCCACGCCTGGCCGGGCACCGCGCCGGGACGGAAAACCTGCGGCGGGTGATCGAAGCCTGCGTAGAATTTGGGGTGAAATACCTTACGATCTATGCCTTCTCTACAGAAAATTGGGGCCGCCCTCTGGAGGAAGTTCAGGGCTTGATGCGCATCCTCGAAGACGTGATCGACCGGGAACTGCAAGAGCTGCACAAGCAAGGGGTGCAGCTGCGCCACATCGGTCGCCTGGACCGCCTGCGCCCATCGCTGCGAGAGAAAGTGCTCAACGCGATCGAGTACACGAAGAATAACACGCGCCTGGTCCTTAACGTAGCTTTCAATTACGGCGGGCGAGACGAGATCGTCTGCGCCATCCAACGCATGATCGCCGATGGCGTCAAGGCCGAAGAGGTGACCGACGCCATGGTCAGCCAGTACCTGTTCACAGCCGGGGAACCTGACCCGGACCTGATCATCCGCACCTCGGGAGAACTGCGCGGCAGCAACTTCCTCATCTGGCAGGGTGCCTACTCGGAGTGGTACTTTACCCCAACCTACTGGCCAGATTTTGGGAAAGAAGAATTAGGCCGCGCGCTGGAAGAGTTCAGCCAACGCGAGCGCCGCTACGGGCGCGTGCCACAATCCGCCTAAGACAGAGGTCTCATCCATCATGCTTTCAACACGGCTGCTGGTGGCGGTTGTCTTGCTGCCTGTGGGTCTTGCCGCCATCTACGCCGGCGGTTGGGTATTCGCGGCCGTCATCGTCTTGATCCTGGCACTGGCCGCCTGGGAATATGTACACCTTTTTCGTGCCTGTGGGATGCAGCCCGCAGGCACGCTCGTTATCGGGGGAGCCATACTGATCACGCTGGGGAGGGCGGTCAACCGCTTCGAGAGCGCAGGCTGGATCATCAGCTTGGTAATCATGGCCAGCATGGCCTATCACCTGCTGGCTTACGAGCGTGGCAGGGATCTGGCCGCCACCGATTTCTCGATCACGCTGTCCGGGGCCTTCTATACCGGCTGGCTGGGGGCTTACTTGATCTCTCTGCGACAGCTTCCGGATGGCTTCTGGTGGATCATGCTCGTTCTCCCGACCGTATGGCTGGCGGATTCCGCGGCTTATTTCATCGGCCGCAGCTTCGGCAGGCACCGGCTCAGCCCGCGCCTGAGCCCAAAGAAGACCTGGGAAGGATACCTGGCGGGCGTGGCCTTTGGAACGCTGGGTGGCGCGTTGCTGGCAGCGCTGTGGAGCCGGATGGCAGGTACACCCCTGGCATTCACCCCCCTGGAAGGCGCTTTTCTCGGTCTGGTCATCGGCGGGCTGACTACCCTGGGGGATCTGGGTGAGAGCATGATCAAACGCCAGTGCGGGGCTAAAGACTCTAGCAACCTGCTGCCCGGTCATGGAGGGGTGTTCGACCGCATCGACTCCTGGCTGTGGACGGCAGCCATTGGCTACTATGCGATCGTCTGGCTGCTGATCTAAATTGACATCTCGCCTCAGCCGTGGTATTATCGCTCCCAACAATTCAATAGCCCCTATCGGCACTCTTATCCAGAGAGGTGGAGGGACCGGCCCTGCGAAGCCTCGGCAACCTGGCTATCATTTGGAAGTTTTTTCGGCTGCCTGGGAAGCAATTCCTCCCAGCCAGGCGAGAGAACTGCGATCCGAAAAACAGTCTAAGGTGCTAATTCCGGCAGACGGATGTTCTGGAAGATGAGAGGGCAGCCGCGCAATCATGCATTGCCCTTTCTTGACCGGAAGGGGCAATTTTATTTCTCGTGGAGGTCTGATTATGAGCACTACGTTTATGGAGTCGCCCAGCCTGATGTTTACGTCCGAATCGGTCACGGAGGGTCATCCTGACAAGATCTGTGACCAGCTGAGCGACGTAGTCGTGGATGCCTGCCTGGAGCAAGATCCGCTCTCGAGAGTCGCCTGCGAGGTAGCCACTAAGACGGGTTTCGTGATGTTCCTGGGCGAGATCACAACTCGAGCGACTCTGAACTACGATGACCTGGCTCGCCGGGTGATCACTGAGATCGGTTATGACGACGGGGAGAAGGGGCTCGACGGGAACACCTGCGGGGTGCTGGTCGCGGTGGCCCGCCAATCCAACGATATCGCTATGGGGGTGAACAAGTCCCTGGAAGTGAAAGAGGGCGAAGTAAGCGACGAGGAGGTTAACAGCATCGGGGCCGGCGACCAGGGCATGATGTTCGGCTACGCCTGTAACGAGACGCCGGCCTTGATGCCGATGCCGATCTACCTGGCCCACCGGCTCACCCGGCAGCTGGCCGCGTTAAGGAAAAATGGCACGCTGCCGTGGCTGCGCCCGGATGGGAAAAGCCAGGTGACGGTTGAATACCAGTACGGGCGGCCGAAGCGGGTCGACACCGTGCTGGTGAGCACACAACATGCCCCGGACGTGTCACAGGAAGAGATCCGGGAGCGGGTGATCGAACAGGTCATCATGCCGGTGTTGCCGCCGGAGATGGTGGACCGCAAGTTAAAAATCTACGTAAACCCCACCGGGCGCTTCGTGATCGGCGGCCCGCTGGGTGATTCGGGCGTGACCGGGCGAAAGATCATCGTAGATACGTACGGAGGGATGGGCCGTCACGGCGGCGGCTGCTTCAGCGGAAAAGACCCGACGAAAGTCGACCGTTCGGCGGCCTACGCGGCGCGCTGGGCAGCCAAGAACGTGGTGGCAGCCAGACTGGCCGACCGCTGCGAAATCCAGGTCGCATACGCCATCGGCGTAGCCCATCCATTAAGCATCAACGTGGAGACATTCGGCACAGGGCGGATTCCGGCCGAGCAGATTGCCGCCCTGATCCAGGAGCACTTCGACCTGCGACCGGGCGCGATCATCCGGGATTTGAAGCTGCGCCGCCCGATCTACCGGCAGGTGGCCGCCTACGGGCATTTCGGGCGGGAAGACCTTGACCTCCCCTGGGAGGATACGGGGAAAGCGGAACTGCTGCGAGCCGCGGCCGGTATCGAGGTCCAGGTCCCCGTCTCAGTAGATTAACCGGCTCCCTCTTTTTTATGGCTGCTCCAGCCCGTGGGCCTCTAAGAGCGCGGCGTCTTCCAATAGCATATCCGTCGGGCCGTCAGCGACGATGCGACCCTCATCGAAGATGACCATGCGGAAGAAAAGGTCTTTCACCAGGCGCATGTCGTGGGTGGAGACCAGCATGGTCAGCGAGAGCGATCTCAACAGTGCGATCAAACTGCGCCGCGCCCGCGGGTCGAGCCCGGCGGTGGGTTCATCGAGCACCAGGATCTCAGGTTCCATTGAGAGCACGGTGGCGATGGCGATGCGCTTCTTCTCGCCCACGCTGAGGTGATGAGAGAGGCGCTCAAGGTAGCCCTGCATCCCAACCTGGTGCAGGGCCTTTTCTACCCGGCGGCGTACGTCCGCTTCCGGGTAACCCATGTGCAGCGGCCCGAAGGCCACGTCCTCGAAAACGGTGGGGGAAAAGAGTTGGTCGTCGGGGTTCTGGAATACCAGACCGACCTTCGCCCGGATGAGCGGCAGGTTGGCGCGGTTCACCGGGAGGCCAGCCACCAGGATCGAGCCCTGGCCGCGCAGGATCCCGTTGAGATGAAGCATGAGCGTGCTTTTTCCAGCCCCGTTAGGCCCTACCAGGGCGATCTTCTCTCCCCGCTTGACGTGCAGGCTGATGCCATGCAGGGCAGGATGCCCATCCGGGTAAGTGAAGCTCAGGTGATCGATGGACAGCACCGGCATACCCGGTGGAGGCACCGGCGCCAGCACCGGGGGCGCGGCGGCCGGTGAAACGTGAACGACTGGCATACGCAAATTCCTATGAGGTAAAGCGGTTTTGCAGGTTATTTACCGGCTGGATAACCTTCGACCGGTTAGAGCCGGCTGAACACCTGGATAGAAACGGAAAAGAGCGCAAGCAATAATAAAGCCAGCCAATCTTTGGCTTGCATCGCGTGGGGGTTGAGCGTGAGTAGCTGGCCTGTATAGCCACGTGCCAACATGGCGGAATAAACCCGGTCGCTGCGCTCGAAGCTGCGCAGGAAGAGCTGGCCGACCATGTTTCCGGCCACGCGCGCCCGCCAGGCAGCCGAGAGGCCGCCGCCTCCTTCCGGGCGCGGGCTGCGGGCGTCCCGGGCGCGCAGCAGGCGGGTGCTCTCGTCGGCTAAGACGAAAAGGTAGCGGTACATGAAGGCGACCACCGCGACCACCATCTTGGGAACGTACAGGTGGCGAAGGGCGTGCAGCAGGTCCGGGAAGTGAGTCGTGGCCGCGAGCAGGATGGCTATCTGCACCGACAGCCAGCTGCGCACGACGATGCTGGCAAAGCGGATTAAACCCGCCTCCGTAACCAGCAGCCGCCAGGCGCCCAGCTCCAGGGCGGCAACCGGCCGGCCGGGGACCGAAAAAATGGCTGAGACAGCCGCCAGGACGAAAGGCAGTGCCACGACAGAACGGTTGACCACAAACCCGGGGCCCAATCTGGCCAGAAGGCTAATCCCCAGGATCGCTCCCCAGGAGATCAAGAATGCCGCCCAGGCGCCGTCGGGCAGAAGGACGTTCGACAGGATGAACAGGACGGCCATCACGACCTTGGCGCGCGGGTCGAGAGCGTGGACCAGGCTGGCGCGCGCCTGGTAGCGATCGAACAGGTCAGCGCGCATCGGTTTCGGGGGCGTTCACCAGGTGCTCTGGCCTGGATGCCCGGCGGATCGCCCGCAGCAGGAATAATGTCAGCGCGGCCACGACCAGGACGCCAAGCGCTCCGGCCACGACGGTCGAGAGGCCGGTCCCGCCGAAGAACGGGAAGGTGTAATCTGGGAGGATTTGAAAAGGGAGCGGGCCGGCGTGGCCGGTGAAGCCCAGGTCGGCGGCCACCCGTTCCAGACCATCCGGGTTGGCTGAGGCCAGCGGGGAAAGCAGGACGACGGCGAAGGTCGCGGCCAGCCCAGCGAATATCCAGCCGCGGCCGCCCGAGCTGCGCTGCGCTTCGACAAGGTCGGGGCGGACCCGCGAGATGAAGGCCAGCGCCGCGACCGTGATCAGCGCCTCGCCCAGACCGATCAAGGCATGCACGCCCAGCATGGCTGGCACGACGACTCTCAGCAGCGCGGTCCCGCTCAGCCACAGCTGCAGGGCGGTCGCCAGAGCGCCGGCCATGACGGAGAGCCAGGCGGCCAATCCGGCGACCGACAATCGAACGGAACGCCGGGTCCCGGCAACGCCGCGATATAAACCATAACCGATCAGCGCCGTCATGAGGCCCATGTTATAGATATTGGCTCCCATCACCACCAGGCCGCCGTCCTGGAAGAGCAGCGCCTGCACCCCGATCACGCTGGCCATGACGATCATCGCGGCCCACGGGCCGAGCGTGATGGCAGCCAGTGCCCCGCCTAACAGGTGCCCGGAAGTGCCCCCGGCGACCGGAAAATTGATCATCTGGGCGGCAAAAATGAACGCGGCCATCACGCCCATCAGCGGAATCTGGCGTTCGCCCAGCTCGCCCTGCGTGCGGCGAACGGCAATGGCGATCAACCCGATCGAAATCACCCAGAAGATCAAGGCGACCGGCAGGCTGAGGAAACCATCGGGGATGTGTAAAGGTAAGGGTTTGAATAAAGGGAAATGCGGGACCATATTGACAGACCTCCAACAACTTATTATTGCGCGTCGCCCGGCCTGGTAAATATCATTCATCCGGCGGCGCCATACCTGTAAAAGGCGTCAAGGGTCATTCTCCGGCGTGAGACTCGCCCGAATCTCAGCGAAGCTGTTAGATTTTCTGGCAGTCCGGGCAAAGGCCGAAGAATGTCTGGTGGACGGAGTCGATGCGGTACCCGGTGCGCACCTCGAACTGCTCGTACAGGGACCGGAGAACGGAATGATCGATCTCTTCCGTCTGCCCGCAGGCCCGGCAGATCAGGTGATCGTGGTCGTGCTCGGCGATCTGGTAGACCAGCTGCCCAGAGCCGACATGGGCGGCTAAGATCAGGTCCTGTTCGGTCAGGAAGATCAGCGTCCGGTAGACAGTGGCCTCCGTAAGACCGGGCATCACCTGGCGGGCGCGCAGGTAAATTTCTGAAGGGGAGAGGTGCTCTCCAGATTGGCGAAGGATGTTCAAAATCGCCAGGCGCTGCGGAGTCAGGCGGTAGCCCTGGGCACGCAAGCCAGAGATGGAAGGATCAAGATCATTCATTGTTGTGGGTGTTTGCTATTGATAGTAGCTGCAATAGCAAGCAGTATAACCTAAGATGCCCTGGAGCACAAGGGGCGGGTGATCGTTACTATGGCTTTCTCAAAGTCGAAAGCCCTGCTTTTCCCCACCCCAAACCCCATTTTTGAGAAAGCCATGATCGTTACTTCCAGCAAGACGGGCCGGTCAAGAAGGTGCGAATAAAAAACCCGCTCCATCCTTCTCGGGAGCGGGTTAGGTGGTGCTTTCGCCTGTTGACAGCGATCCAGCGCCGATCAAGCAGTCTGAAGGTGAGGGTTTATCCGGTTGGTAATGCGATCTTTCGGCTGGAAACCGGTCATGCGCTCAAGAGGCTCCCCGCTCACGAAGAGCATCAGCGTCGGGACGCCCATGACCTGGTACTCCATGGCGATGTTTGGGTTGTGGTCCACATCCAGCTTTACCACCTTGACCTTACCGTTCCATTCCTGGGCAAGCTGTTCTACAATTGGATCCAGCATCTTGCATGGTGAGCACCAAACGGCCGAAAAGTCGACTAAGACCGGCTGGGAAGCGGATAAAACCTCATCCTGGTAGTTATCTTCATTTACTTCTGTAATGTTTGCCATCATTTCCTCCGCGCGCTGCTGTTCGATCGCGGCAGCCCATTCACACTGAATGTCCGCCAGGATCATGGTAACCAGACTGGCTCGAAAAGTCAAGGATTACACTATGCGAGTCCATTCGGCCAGCCGGTCCGGCCAGCCCAAGAACACCGTCTTGCACTCCAGGGCGAGTAAAAATAGGATTGGGGAGGTGGAAGGCAGTAAGGAGAGACAGCTATGGAACCTGCTAACTTTGAGATCGGACCTGATTATCCCCGCCGGCTGGATGCCAAGGACGAGCTGGCTTCCTTCAGGAATGCCTTCGTCATCAGCGATCCGGGGCTCATCTATATGGATGGGAACTCCCTTGGGAGGCTGACCCGGCGGGCCGCGGCGCGGCTGAAAGCTGCAGCCGAAGTGGAGTGGGGCGGCGACCTGGTCCGCGGCTGGAATAACGACTGGTACCAGGCGCCAGCGCGGGCCGGCGAGAAGATTGCCCGGATTACCGGCGCGGGGCCGGGACAGGTGATTGTCTGCGATTCTACATCCGTGAACCTGTTCAAGCTGGTGATAGCGGCGCTGTCGCTCCGGCCCGGAAGAGAGCGCATCGTGAGCGATGTTTTAAACTTCCCTTCGGATCTGTACATTTTGCAGGGGTGCATCCAGCTGCTCGGGAACTGCCACCGGCTTCAACTGGTGCCTTCCGAGGACGGCATCCACAGCGACCTGGATGCCCTATACCAGGCGCTGGACGAAAACACCGCATTGGTCACGCTCTCACACGTGACCTTCAAGAGCGGTTTCCTCTACGACCTCGAAGCGGTCACCCGGCGGGCGCACGAGGCCGGGGCGCTGGTTCTATGGGATCTCAGCCACTCTGCCGGGGTGGTCCCGATCGCGCTGGACCGTTGGGGAGCCGACCTGGCAGTCGGCTGCACGTACAAATACCTGAACGGAGGGCCTGGTGCACCCGCTTTTCTGTACGTTCGCCGCGAACTGCAGGAGCAGGCCCGCTCGCCTATTTGGGGCTGGTTCGGCCAGAGGGAGCCTTTTGCCTTTGGCCTCGAATACGCGCCCGCTCCGGGGATGGCCCAGTGGCTGGCCGGGACGCCGCCGGTGCTGTCGCTCGTGGCGATGGAGGCAGCTTTAGGTCTGACCATAGAAGCCGGCCTGCCCGCGATCCGGCGTAAATCGCTCCTGCTCACCTCGTACCTGGTCTTCCTGATCGACCAGGTGCTGGCTCCGCTGGGATTCAGCCTCGGGTCGCCGCGCCGGTCCGAGCAGCGCGGCTCGCACGTCAGCCTGCGCCATCCGGAAGGCTACCGCATTAACCGGGCGCTGATCGAGGAGATGCAGGTCCTTCCCGATTTCCGTGAGCCGGATAACATCCGGCTTGGCCTGGCGCCGCTATACACCTCCTTCAGCGAAGTGTGGGAAGCGGTCGAGCGCATCCAGCGGGTGGTTGCGGAGGAGAGGTATAAAACCTACTCGGCCGGTCGCCTGACCGTGACCTGAGGGGAAATGGAAAGCGTCCCTTTTAGGCCGATCCGGGGTAAAATCAGGGCGTGCACGATCCCCACGTTTTGGAGCCCGAATGGAAAAATGGAAAATCTTGATCACAGATGGCCTGGAAGAGACCGGCCTGGCGATCCTGCGCGCCGAAGTTGAGGTCGAGAGCCGGGAGGTTCTCCCGGCCGAGGAGCTGTTGCAAATCATTGGCGACTACGAGGCCCTGGTTGTGCGCGGGCGGACGAAAGTGACCGGGCAGGTCTTCTTGGCGGGCAGCAAATTGAAGGTCGTCGGGCGGGCAGGCGTCGGCGTGGATAATATCGACCTGGCTGCGGCCAACGCCCGTGGTGTGACTGTGGTAAACTCGCCCCTGGCGACTTCCCAGGCGGTGGCAGAGCATACCCTCGGCTTGATGTTGGCTCTGGCGCGTTCCATCCCGCTGGGCGATGCCGGGATGAAATCAGGGCAGTGGCTCAAGAAGGAGCTGCTCGGGGTTGAGGTCCAGGGAAAGGTATTGGGTGTGATCGGTATGGGCAATATCGGGAGCACGGTGGCGCGCCTGGCGGCTGCGCTTAGTATGCAGGTGATCGGATTTGACCCCCTGGTCCCCCCGGCCGAGATCCAGCAGTGCGGGGCAGAGCCGGTCACCCTGGGGGAACTCTACAACCGGTCCGACTTCATCACCATCCACGTACCGCTCACCCAGGAAACCAAGGGCATGATCAACGGGCAATCCCTGGGACACATGAAGCGCGGCGTGCGCCTGGTGTGCGCGGCGCGCGGCGGGGTGATCGACGAGACTGCTCTGCTCGGGGCCCTGGAATCGGGCCAGGTAGCCGGGGCGGCGTTAGACGTTTTTGCCCAGGAACCACCGGGCGTATCCGCATTGGTAACCCATCCGGCGGTCGTCGCCACCCCGCACATCGGAGCACAGACGGTCGAAGCCCAGGCGCGAGCCGCCAGGGACATCGCCCTCGAAGTGTTATCAGCCTTGAAAGGTGAGCCTCTCCGCTGGAGAGTCGTATAGAAGAAGTGGTAATATAAAACCAGGAGAATCTATGTCGACCCATTCGAATCTGTCTGAACTCAAATGTATCCTGAACGAGGTTGCCGATATCAACCATACCATTGGCCTGCTCATTTGGGACCAACAAACGTGCATGCCACCGGGCGGGTCACAAGGGCGCGGCCACCAGCTGGAGACGCTCACCCGCCTTTCGCACCTCCGGTTCACCTCCGAAGAGGTGGGGCAACTGCTCGAAGATTTGAAGCCTTATGCAGCCGGGCTCGACCCGGATTCGGATGAGGCCCGCCTGATCAATGTGACCGCTCGCCTGTATGATAAGCGCACCCGCGAGCCCGCCGATTTCGTCGGAGAGTTTGCCAGGGTCGCCAGCGATGCGCATCTCGTCTGGGAAGAGGCGCGGGCGGAATCCAATTTCGCGAAGTTCCAACCCCACCTCGAACGGATCGTGGAGATGCGCCGCCGCTACGCTGATTTCTTTGCACCTTACGAGCACGTCTACGATCCTCTTCTGGACAATTTCGAACCCGGACTGAAGACTGCGGAAGTGCAGGAGATTTTCTCGGCCCTGCGGCCACAGCAGGTCGCGCTGATCCAGGCCATTCAAGAACGTCCCCAGGTAGGCGATTCCTTCCTACACCAAGATTACGAAGAGAAGAAGCAGTGGGATTTCGGCGTGGGGGTCATCAGCGAATTTGGGTACGATTGGAAGCGCGGCCGCCAGGATAAAGCCACGCACCCCTTTACCCAGGGCATTGGGGTGGGCGATGTGCGCATCACCACCCGCTTCCTGGAGGACTACGGCGCTTCGGCGCTCTTCAGTACGATGCACGAATGCGGCCATGCGCTCTACGAGCAAGGCGTTGAGCCGAACCTCGACCGCACCCCACTCGGCAAGGGCGCCTCTCTTGCGATCCACGAGTCTCAATCGCGCATGTACGAGAACCTGATCGGGCGCTCGTACAGCTTCTGGATCCGTTTCTACCCGCGGTTGCAGGAGACCTTCCCGGCCCAGCTCGGAAATGTCGATTTAGAGACCTTTTACAAAGGCATCAACAAGGTAGAGCCATCCTTGATCCGGGTCGAATCGGACGAGGCGACCTACAACCTGCACATCATGCTCCGCCTCGAACTCGAGATCGACTTGATGGAGGGCAATCTGGAAGTGAAAGACCTGCCGCAGGCCTGGAACAGCAAGATCGAGGCCAGCCTGGGCGTAACGCCTCCGAACGATGCCCTGGGAGTCCTCCAGGATATCCATTGGTCGGCCGGCATGATCGGCTACTTCTCCACTTACGCGCTGGGAAACCTGATCTCGGCCCAACTTTGGGAATGCGCCAACCGGGATATCCCCGACTTAGACGACCAGATCCGGCAGGGAGAGTTCAGCGCGATCACCGGGTGGATGCGCACACACATTCACCACCACGGGGCCAAGTTCGAGCCCCAGGAATTGGTCCAGCGCGTGACCGGCAGCAAGATCGATCCAACACCGTATATGCGCTACTTGAACAAGAAGTACGGGGAGATATACAGCCTTTAGCCCAGGATATTCAAAGAGGTAACATTATGGCCCGCATCCTGTTCGTCGACGACGATCCTTTCACCCTGGAAATGCTGAACAAGTCCGTCCAGATTATCGGTCATGAGGCGATCCTGGCCTACTCCGGTGAACAAGCGCTGAATCTTTCGAAAACCCAGTCTCCGGACCTGATCCTGACGGACATGTGCCTCCCGGACATGGATGGCCTGGAGTTACTCAAAATCCTGAAGCAAACACAGGCGACCCGGGAGATTGCCGTGGTGGTCCTGTCTGCCAGCCCGGAGCTGGATGCAGCCGCACTGACTCAGTCTGCCGGGGCGAAAGAATACCTGCTCAAACCGGTGCGCCTGCAAACCTTACAGGAAGTGATCGAGCGATACACCTGAAATTCCCCCGATATTTTCGCCTGTCGTTAACCCTATTGGTGCTCGGGCTGGCAAGCAGCTGCAACCTGCCTGCCGGCCCGGGAACTCCCGGCGCGAGCCCGACCGCGAGCGAAATGGCCGTCACGGCCCAAATAACCAGGATCCCAGAGCGGGCCACACCGGCGAGAGCAGCAGTCACTCGCCAGGCAACGGAGACTTCACCCACCCAATCCATCCTCGAAACGGCGACCGCACTTCCAACAGCTTTACCGACCGCAACGCCATTTCCCCCCTCGGCGACCCCAACATTGCCTCCCCCCAACCTTACGCCGCCACCGGAGATCCCGCTGGCGGCGATCCAAATCCTCAGCCCCGGCCCGGCCTCGAAAGTGGCGAGCCCCTTCCTGATGAGGGCCTACGTACCCCCCGGGCCCAATGGGGTCGTGCGGATCGAGCTGCAAGGGGAAGACGGACGCCTGCTGATGCGGGAAGTGCGGGTGTACGGCAACACCCGCGGCGCTCAGGTTCTCATCGGTCAGGAAGTGACCTTTGGCATCTCGGCCGTCGCGGAGGTCGGCAGGCTGCAGATCAGCGTCCAGGACGAAAATGGCCAGGTCATGGCCCTCTCCTCGGTCGATTTGATCCTGCTCTCCATTGGAGAGGCGGACTTTAACCCTCCCGGCGACCTGCTTGAGCCAATATTCATTCAAACCCCACAAGCAGGGGATACGATCCAGGGAGGGATTTTGATTGTTTCGGGGCTGGCACGACCGCGAACTGACCAGCCTTTGATGATTGATTTAAAGGCGCCTGATGGTAAAATCTTGGGAACACGCCAGGTAGCGATAGAAGCCTCACCTGGCAGCACTTATGGGACCTTTACCATCGACGTTCCGTATACAGTCAGTTCTCCTGCCCGGGCACGCCTTTTCGTATGGGAACGCGGGGATCCAATCCCCGGGATGGCACAATTATCTAGTTTGGAGGTTATGTTAAGTCCGTGAAAGCCCTGCGCTACGCCATTGTAACAGGCCTTTTCGCCATCCTTCTATCGGCTTGCGCTGCTACCACGCCCGAGCCGGACAGTCGCCAACCACTGCCCACTGCGAATGTGCCGCCTGTTTCCGATATCGATACGGCGATCGCTCTCTGGGAAAACAGCAACACGACCCGTTATTTCGCCGACCTGGAGGAACGGACCCCAGAAGACCACTGGAAAATCCGCCTGACCGTCGCGGATGGCCAGGTTCGAGCCGCGCAGAGGCTCGAAAGAGACAGCGGCGGGAGCTGGGGAGAACCGGTCGCCCTGCCTTTGGAGGATGCTCGAAGCTATACAGTGGACGCCCTGCTGGCCCGCATCCGCCGGGATGCGATGGGCTCCGGCCCGGCTCCAGTCAACTTGAAGGTAGCTTTTGATTCGAGTCTTGGTTTTCCGGCCGTCGTACATGCCGAGGCGCTGCCCGTATACGACGAGGAAGGCAGGATCATCCTCGACCGCCGGTATAGCTACGATCTCACCTTACAGGTTACAGCACTTCTCGAGGACGGCTATGAAGTGGGCCGCACCCCGATCCTGACCCTGTCCCGCAGCGGCGGACCACAGGCCTGGTGCGACAGCCTGCGAATCTTCGAGGATGGCATCTCGGTCTATACGGACGATTGCCGCGAGATACTTCTGCGCCTCTCACTCCCTGAAAGCCGGATAGAAGCGCTCGATACCCTGCGCAGCTCGTTCGGATCCCTTAATGATCTGCACCAGGAAGGGGACCAAAACCAGCACCTGACCATCATCGGGACCGGGGAAGGCGATCCCGACCCGGCGGCTTTACAAGCTGCCTGGGACCTTTCGACTGAGGTGCACAAGCTTTCCTCTGAGCCGATTGGTTTGGGGTTGACGATGGGTTACATCCGGGAGGGCACGCTCTCCGGTTTTGATGTATTCAACCGGCAGACCTTGCCTGCCCAGGTCACGGTGCAGGGAGACCTGCGAGGCGCCGCCATCCAACCGGATGGGAAACTCATCGCCTACAGCGACGACGCTGGGCTGAAAGCCCTGGAGATCGCCACGGGTGAGATCACCCTCCTGCTTCCTTCGCCCAAGGAGGGCTACTTCCAACCCCGCAGCTGGTCCGCCACAGGCCGCTTGCTGGTCACTCACGTGGCCGAGACGGCCAGCCCGGCTGAGCAGCATGGCTGGATATCGCTGGAAGAAGGGACTTTGAACCCGCTGCCGCTGCCTGAAGGCGTGGCCGGTTATGGGTGCGACACGGGCGCAGCCTGGTCTCCGGAAGGCCAGCTGCTCGCCATCAGCGGGATCGAATATGGCCATCCCTGCAACACGAGCGGCGGGCTATCGGTTTTAGACCTGGAGAGTGGAGAAGCGCAGAGGATCGTCGCGCCTGCAGTCTCTCCAGGCCTGGCGGGAAGCGACAGCATCACCGCGGGGGCACACACGCCGGCCTGGTCGCCTGATAGCAGCTGGATCGCTTTTGGATTAGACCAGGACGCCAACGCGGAATTATCCTTCCCGACCCGGCTTTACCGGGCGCGCCCTGACGGCAGCGACCTGACCCCGCTGACGAACAACTCCCAGGGAGTCGCGGCCTACCCAACCTGGGCTCCGGATGGCAGCCTGTACTACAGCCTGAGCCGGGCCAGCGCCGAGATGGACGGTATCTATCGCTACGATCCAGCCGACAACACCCACACGCTGTTGATCCCCGGGGCAGATCTCTACCCGCGAAGCGTTTCACCTGACAACGGCTTCCTGCTCTACCAACAGGGTAACGAGTTGAGATTATGGAGCATTTTCCTGAATGAGAACTACGCGGTAATTTTAGGAGACGAGGGCTCGCCGCCGGTCTTCGCCGGCTGGCTGCTGGCCGGCGAGTAAAACCTATATCAGGAGATCAAATCTATGGCGAATACCCCCTTTCTATCTAAACGGGCCCCGATTTATGCAGATGTGTCCGATGACAAGTGGAATAACTGGCGCTGGCAGCTCAGCAACCGGGTCAATACTGCAGAAGAATTCGAAAAAGTGATCCCCCTCACCGACAGCGAACGCAAGGCGCTGTCTGCAGCGCATCTTTTTCGAGTGGATATCACTCCGTATTTCATCTCATTGATCGACCCGGACGATCCGGATGATCCGGTGCGAAAACAGGTCGTCCCGACCGCAGGCGAGATGGTGCCCTTCACGGCGATGATGGAGGATTCCCTGGCCGAGGACCGGCACTCGCCCGTCCCCGGACTGGTGCACCGCTACCCAGATCGCGTCTTGATGCTGGTCACCACCCAGTGCGCTTCCTATTGCCGCTACTGCACCCGCTCGCGCATCGTTGGCGACCCATCCGCGACGTTCTCGCGGGCCGAGTTCGAGATGCAGATCGAATACCTGAAACGCACGCCGCAGGTCCGCGACGTGCTACTCTCGGGCGGCGATCCACTTGTCCTGGCGCCGAAAATCCTGGAGGAGATCCTCAGCCGGCTGCGCGAAATCCCCCACATCGAGATCGTCCGCATCGGCTCGCGGGTGCCGGTCTTCCTGCCCATGCGGATCACCGCCGAGCTCACGGACATGCTCGAGAAGTACCATCCCTTGTGGCTCAACATCCACGTCAACCACCCCAACGAGATCACAGCGGAGCTGGCCGAGGCCTGCGACCGGATGTCCCGAGCGGGCATCCCGCTCGGGAACCAGTCCGTGCTGCTGGCGGGCGTAAACGACAACGTGCACATCCAGCGCCAGCTGGTACACGACCTGGTGCGCATCCGGGTGCGTCCTTACTATCTTTACCAGTGCGACCTGGTTGCGGGCGCCGGGCACTTCCGGACGCCTGTCGCCAAGGGAATTGAAATCATGGAGGGGCTGCGCGGGCATACCTCCGGCTACGCCGTGCCTACTTATATCATCGACGCGCCCGGCGGTGGCGGGAAGATCCCCGTCAGCCCCAACTACCTGTTGAGCATGTCCGATCACAAGGTCGTGCTGCGTAACTACGAAGGCTTTATCACCACCTACGAAGAACCGGTAGATTACAAACCAAGCGATGCCGCAAAGTACCACCTCAAGAGGCCTGAGCCAGGCCAGTCGGGCGTCAGCGGGCTTTTGGAAGGCGAGCAGATGTTCATCAAGCCGGAGGGCTTCGACGAAATCCACGATCGCCACGGGATACAGCACCGGCTGAAGGATGGCCGCAAATGGATTCCGCTGGGGATTGGGCCCGGCGAGAAAGAGGACTGATCGTTCCAACCGCATTATTAAGGGCGGGATTACCCCGCCCTTTTAGTCGTTAACAGCGTATAAGAAAGAGGCAGGTGAGCCAGAGCGCGGATTGCAAGTCACCTGGCCGCGTGGTAGAATGTGATCGAAGTGTGTTGCACTTTCAGGAGGTTAGGATAACATGGAACAGCAAGTTGCCACTTTTGCAGTAAAAAAGGGGCTGGCCCAGATGCTGAAGGGCGGCGTGATCATGGATGTCGTCACGTCAGAGCACGCCCGGATCGCCGAAGAAGCCGGTGCGGTTGCGGTGATGGCTCTCGAGCGCGTCCCGGCGGACATCCGTGTCCAAGGGGGCGTGGCCCGCATGAGCGATCCGGAGCTGATCTTGCAGATCATGGATGCAGTCACGATCCCGGTCATGGCCAAGGTGAGGATCGGGCATTTCGTCGAGGCGCAGATCCTGGAAGCCATCGGAGTGGACTACATTGACGAATCCGAGGTGCTCACCCCGGCGGACATGGCCTACCACATCAATAAGCACGATTTCAAGGTGCCGTTCGTGTGCGGCTGCCGGAACCTAGGTGAGGCCTTGAGGCGAGTTGGAGAAGGCGCCGCCATGATCCGTACCAAGGGGGAAGCCGGGACCGGAGACGTGGTCGAAGCCGTTCGCCACGCCCGGGCCGTGCTGGGTGAGATCCGGCGCCTGCAGAATATGCTGGAAGAAGAGTTAATGACTTATTCCAAAGAGATCGGAGCGCCCTATGAGCTGGTGCTTGAGACACGCGCCCTCGGCCGGCTGCCGGTGGTCAACTTCGCGGCCGGCGGAATCGCCACACCTGCCGATGCAGGGCTGATGATGCAGCTCGGGGTAGACGGGGTCTTCGTGGGATCCGGCATCTTCAAGTCTGGCGATCCAACCAAACGCGCCGCGGCGATTGTGAAAGCAACGACTCATTTTAACGACCCTTACATCCTGGCCGAGGTCAGCCGGAACCTGGGCGATCCGATGGTTGGCAGGCAGGTCTCTGCCATCCCGGAAGGCGAATTGATCGCAGGGAGAGGCTGGTAAGCCATTCGCGGGAACGTTATTCGGGAGGCCGGATGCCTCCGAATCTTTCTTATTGGTTGAAAGGGTGTTCTTTTCGCATCTATGAAAATTGGAGTTCTAGCCCTTCAAGGAGACTTCGCCGAACACATTTCAGTCCTTGAACGCCTGGGTGTGGAGGCTGTGGAAGTGCGCCTCCCCGAGCACCTGGAAGGACTGGATGGCTTGATCATTCCTGGTGGGGAATCGACAACGATTGGCAAGCTTGCCGAGGATTTTTCTCTCATCGAACCGCTACGCCGATTTGCACAGGAAAGGCCTACCTGGGGTACTTGCGCAGGGGCGATCCTGCTCTCGAAGGATACCCACCGCCCGCAGCCACTGCTCGGCTTGATGGACATCTCCGTCGAGCGAAATGCTTTTGGCAGGCAGGTCGCCAGCTTCGAAACCGACCTGGTCGTTCCGGCACTTCAGGAGATCGATGCGATCAACCACCCGTACCACGCGGTCTTCATCCGGGCTCCTCTAATCGAATCGGTGAGAGGAGAGGCGAAGTCCCTGGCTGAGCTCCCGGATGGGCGCATCATTGCAGCTCAGCAGGGCCACCTGCTGGCGACCTCTTTTCACCCGGAGCTGACCGGGGATGACCGCTTTCACCGCTATTTCCTCAAGCAGGTGGAAAGGCAGAAGGTCGAAGGTCCAGCCGGATGAACGCAACCAGCCAATCTTTCTTTTTGTGATCCGATGAGCGTACGACTGTTTGACTGGCGCGACCTACCTGTACTGCTTCGCTATCGCCGGCATGGCCTGTATTTCGACACGGCTTCGTTTCTGACCCGCGGGCCGATGCGGGTGCCGGCAGGCGCGATGTTATCTTATCTGGCGCCAGCCACCGGAATCTTTACCTATCTTGCGACCAAGAGGATTAACAACGGTTTTCCTATACTTGGGCAGGTCACCCACCGCTCCGGATTGCCCTTTGCCCGCCTGTCTTTCCTGGCGCCGGAAGCTGCGCTGGAGTCGAGTGCCCTGCCGGAACTGCTTGAATACATGATCACCCAAATCGGTAAGCGAGGTGCATTCCACCTGCTTGCCGAGGTGGATGAAAGGAGTGTAGCCTTCGAGGTGCTGCGCCGGGCGAGCTTTGCAATCTACGTCCGCCAGCGCATCTGGCAGCTGAACCTGGAGCCATCCAGCGATGGACAGCCTTCATACTGGCGGGCTGGCAAAGCTCGCGACATCATTTCCGTTCGTTCGCTTTATAATAACCTGGTGCCAGGTTTGGTTCAGCAAGTAGAACCGCCTCCCAACGCTCACTTGCAAGGGCTGGTATACATGGCGGGTGATGAGATGCAGGCTCACGTGGAAGTCAAGTATGGCCCCAGAGGCATCTGGGTACAACCGTTTATCCATCCGGATGCGGGAGACGTCTCGGGTCTGTTGTGTGATTTACTCCATAACCTGCCGCACCGCCGCGCTCGTCCCGTCTACCTGTGCGTGCGCTCTTACCAGTCCTGGTTGGAGCCGCACCTGAAGGAGCAGGGGGCAGAGGCGGGCCCGATCCAGGCCGTCATGGTCAAGCACCTGGCCATTTCACAGCGGGTAGCACGATCCTTTTCACTACGTACCCTTGAGGGTGGGCAGCATGAGGCAACGGCTCCATTCGTAAGATCAGAGAGTAAAAAGGAACTATGACACAGCGTCGAATTACGGACGATTTACAGGCGTTGCTGGGGGTGCTCCCCCCGCTGATCGCTCAAGCCGTTACGGAAGCGAATGACAGCGACAATCTATTAGAGGTAATCCTGGACCTGGGCCGGGTCCCAACCGCTCGCTTCGTGGACCGGGAAGTGGCCCTCAGCGAAATTGAAGTGAGCCACGTGGACATCGACTACGTCGTCGACCGGATCGGCGAGTTCGATGCCGACAACCGGGCCGGTTTGGAGCGAACGTTGCACCGCATTTCCGCGATCCGCAACCGCCGTGGGCACATCGTCGGGCTGACCTGCCGGGTCGGCCGGGCGGTTTACGGCACAACGGACATCATCCAGGACTTGATCGAGAGCGGAAAAAGCCTGCTCATCCTGGGCCGCCCGGGGGTCGGCAAGACGACCCAGCTGCGCGAGGCCGCCAGGATCCTGGCAGAATCGAAGCGGGTGGTGATCGTGGATACCTCCAACGAGATCGGCGGGGATGGCGATGTCCCCCACCCGGCGGTAGGGCGCGCCCGGCGCATGCAGGTGGCGATGCCTTCTTTACAGCACGAGGTGATGATCGAGGCGGTTGAAAACCACAACCCGGAGGTCATCGTCATCGACGAGATCGGCCGGGAGCTGGAAGCGGCTGCGGCCCGCACCATCGCGGAGCGCGGCGTGCAGCTGATCGGCACCGCCCACGGCAATACCCTGGAAAACCTGCTGCTCAACCCGACCCTCTCAGACCTGGTCGGAGGGATTGAATCGGTGACGCTCTCCGACGAGGAGGCGCGCCGGCGCGGCACGCAGAAGACCGTCCTGGAAAGGCGCCAGGCGCCGACCTTCGACGTCCTGATCGAGATCCAGACCCGCGACCGGGTTTCCGTGCACGGGGACGTGGCCGAAGCGGTGGACTCGCTGCTGCGCGGCTACCCGCTCCCGCCGGAAACTCGCTCGCGTGACGAGGAGGGGAAGATCCATATGGAGAGAGGCCCCGCACCGGTGGCGGTTCGCCAGACCGCGCAGCAGAACCAGGGATTCCGCCGCCAGGGGAACGGAGGTCGAGTCCGGCCCGAGCCACCCGCTGAAGGGCGGCAGGCACCGGCCGAACCGGGCCGGGCTACTGGGACGGAAGCGCCGCTCCAGACCTTGCGGATCTATCCTTACGGGGTGGCCCGCAACCGGTTGATGCAGGCCGCCAAGCGGCTGAGCGTCCCGGTGCTGGTCGTGGACGAGCCTGGCGAATCGGACGTGGTCGTCACCCTGCGCTCGTACTACCGGAAGCGCCAGCGCCCCATTGTGGATGCGGAGCACCGCGGCACGCCTATTTACGTGCTGCGATCGAACACCGTCAACCAGATGCAGCAGTTCCTGGGCGATCTGTTTAACCTTTCCAGGGACGTGGCCGACGAGCAGATAGTGGAGCGAGCCATGCAGGAGACCGAGAGCGCGATCAGCGCCGTCTTGAACGGCGAACGCTGGGTGGAGCTGCCGCCCGCTTCTTCCTATATCCGCCGCCTGCAGCACGAGATGGCGCGCCAGGCCGAGCTGACCTCGCACTCGTACGGCAAAGATCCTTACCGCCGGGTCCGCATCTACCGGGAATAAGCATGTTTATCACCCTTGAAGGCCCGGATGGCGGTGGAAAGACGCTGCAGGCCGCTGCCCTGGCCGAATTCTTAGAAGGGGAAGGGTATAACGTTCTGCTGACCCACGAGCCGGGTGGAACTTCCATCGGCGAACAGATCCGCGGTATCCTCTCCAACCTTGAAAATACAGCCATGCACCCGCGCACCGAGACGCTGCTTTTCATGGCCGCACGAGCGCAGCTGGTAGAGCAGGTGATTCGCTTACATCTCCAGGAAGGGGGGATCGTGCTTTCGGACCGCTACGCCGATTCGACCCGGGCCTACCAGGGTTATGGCTACGAGAACGACCTGGAGAAGATCGACCACCTGATCGAGTTCGCCACCGGTGGGCTGAATCCCGATTTGACTTTGCTTTTAGACATCGACGTAGAGGAGGGACTACGAAGAAGGGTTCACGGCGGAGGGTGGAACCGGATGGATGCCTACGAGTTGGAAGTCCACCGGCGGGCGCGCGCCGGATACCACCAGCTGGCTCGAGCCGAGCCCGAACGCTGGGTGGTGATCGACGCTGCTCGACCGGTCGACGAAGTGCAGGCGGAGCTGCGGAAAGTGCTTCTCGATCGGCTGGCGGTCAGGCCCACCGCTTGACACCTGGTTTATTATCAAATACCTTTCGGCCAATCGCCTACACTTCAATCGTCGAAGTCATCTGCTCCGAAGCCGCCCGTATCACCCCCTAAGTCGGGGAGTGCTTCGTCGATCTCCTCGGGGCTTTGACCGGCTTCGAGACGGTTCATCACCTCGTCGAACTCAGGCCCTAATTCCTCCCCCATCTCGGAGCCCATCTGGCGCATCATGCGGGCCATGGCTTTAGGATCATCCTCCAGGCCGGAGAGATTTGCCGGGTCTGCCAGGCTTTCCAATCTGCTCTCCTCAGAGCGGGCAAAGCGTACGCGCCCGATCCGGCGCTGCACTCGATCGCTTCCACAATGGGGACACTGTAAGCTTTGCTTGCCATATTCACTGTAAGAAAGGTATACTTCGAAGCGGCGTTTGCAGTTCAAACAGCGGTAATCATAGTTCGGCATACAGGGACCTCCCGTCCATTTAATCGCTCAATTATTATACCTGTAAGAGAGGCCAGTTCTCATTGAGTACCCCAAAAAACCCGTTTAATCCCATGCAGCTCCAACCCCTCCTGGTGGTGATCTCCGGTCCTTCCGGGGTGGGAAAAGATTCCGTGCTCGCGCGCATGAAAGAGATGGATTTGAATCTTTTTTTCGTGGTAACTGCCACGACCCGCCGCGCCCGGCCCGACGAGGTGGACGGCGTCGATTATTTCTTCCTCACCTCGGACCAATTTGCGGAAATGATCGATAAAGGCGAGTTTTTAGAATACGCCATCGTCTACAACGATTACAAGGGCATCCCGAAAGAGCAAGTCCGCCGGGCGTTGGAAAGCGGCAAGGATGTCATCCTGCGGGTTGACGTGCAGGGAGCAACCACCATCCGGGAGATCTGCCCGGAAGCCTTGCTCATCTTCCTGACAACTCAGGATGAAGAGGAGATGATCAGCCGTTTGAAAATCCGTAAAACGGAGACTCCCGAAGGGCTGAATTTACGCATCGCCACAGCCCGGCAGGAACTCAAGCGGATCCATGAGTTTGATTACGTCGTGGTGAACCGGGAGCGCCACCTGGATGAGGCCGTCGATACGATCCTGGCGGTCCTGCACGCGGAACACCATCGCGTGAAGCACCGAAAGGTAAACCTGTGAACGAAGAGCAACAACCATCCGAGCAGTTCCCGCGACCTGGCTATCCCGAGTTCGAGCGCAGCTACCCAGACCAGCCCCCGCCTGCATCCAGGAGAGTCGCTGTTGACCTCCCCGCCGTTTCTCCCATCGTAACGTATATCCTGCTCGGATTATCCGTGCTGGTCTTTATCGCGCAGATGGCCAGCCAGGCACTGTTGGGGGCAGGTCCGACCACACAGACCAGCGCCATGATCTTGGATTTTGCAGCCCAGATCAGGCCTTACTTGCCTGCATTGACGGCGCGCCTCGGAGGGGATTTACCGGCGGCATTAGGGATAAAAATCAACGAGCTGATCGCCCTGGGGGAATTGTGGCGATTGTTCACCCCGATGCTGTTGCATGATTCGCTGCTACACATTGGCTTCAACATGTACGCCCTGTTCATTTTCGGACCCGGGCTGGAACGTCACTTTGGCCACGCGCGCTTCCTGGCCCTGTACATCCTGAGCGGATTTGCGGGTAACGTCGCCTCGCTGATGTTCTCCGCCGCGCCCTCCCTCGGGTCGTCAACGGCGATCTTTGGACTATTAGGCGCGCAGGGCGTTTTCCTGTACCAGAACCGAGAGCTGTTCGGGGGATCCGCCCGCCGGGCCCTGAATAACATCATCTCGATAGCCGTGATCAACCTGATCATCGGCCTCTCGCCCGGCATCGACAACTGGGGCCACTT
>DASWHG010000220.1:0-5082 GCA_036393315.1 Anaerolineales bacterium
CTCCTCGGCCTGTTCGACTCCGGCTGTGGATTGCTGGATTCAGATGACGACGGCGGCCCGAGCCGCGACAGCCAGATCTACTTTCATGTGCCCGCCGATGGCGTCTTCATCCTGGCCGCCTCCAGCTACCCTGATTGGGAGTTCAGCGGGGCAGGCGCGAGCAGCGGGGAGTACCGGCTCTCGGTCAGCGCTTCCGCAGTGACTCTCTCGATCAGCGGCCGGGTCGTCGATGCGGTCACCGGCGAACCCTTGCCCGGCGATAGCGATCCGCAGGCTTACGTCTCCCTGTCTCGATGCCAGGTCGAGGCGGATATCCTGCGCTGCGACGAATCCGTCAACAGCAGCTATACGGACGCCCAAGGACGCTTCCGCTTCGAGAGCGATTACGAGGGGCGACCCTTACCTGCGGAGCTGTACATGCTGGTCATCTTTGCACAGGATTACCAGGTGCTACAGACCGGTGCATTCATGAGTGCCGCAGACCAGGACACCGACCTCGGGGATCTGGCCATGACCCCAAACCCGGTCAAGATCCGGCTGGAAGAGGGCTGCGAGGGGCTGCCGGCGAATGGGGGCGAGTGCCGCTTCAAGGTGCGAGTCACAAACCAGCAGGCGGAAGCTTTGCGAGGCGCGGCCTGGAGCGTGGTAACCGCCTCCGGTTTAGACTCGTTCCTCGGTTATACGACCTTCCAGATCGGGGTGCCCAAGCCAGCCTTGATCGGCCCGGTCGACAGTAAGGTCTACACCTTTAAGTTCACCCTTCCGAGCAACACCACCGACTACACCGCCGTTTGCCCGGGGGTGTTCTTCGGCAAAACGGTCAACAATCCTTACTATAACCTGCTGGGAGATCATTACTTCTGCCTGACCAGGGATGCGAGCGGTTACAGCCTGGTCACCGGCGGTGAAGCGATCGAACTCATCCGGCAGGTGAATGGGATGGGAGGTGCGGAGAAGCCAGAAAAGCTGCCGCCAGAGAAGTAAAAGGCCGCGGATCTATTGGGTGCGCCGGTCTGCCGGCTGCCCGGACAATGAGTTGGGCGCGTCTAAGTGGGCTCCCCGGTCCACGCCGACGCTCAGCCGGTACACCAACTCGCCGCCCAACCAGCCGGTCACCAGCGACAGGCCAACCCCGACCAGCTCCAGGATCAAGGCGAATGTCCCCGGGGCGAAGTCCGGGGCGTCCCGGCGCAGGAACCAGGCCAGGGCGAACAGCCCGACGACGACTACGTTGCCGAGCCCGTGCAACAGGCCGGTCGCTTTGGCGCGCGTCCCACCCGGGATATTCAGCCAATCCAGCAAGCCGAACAAGGCCGCGACCAGCCCGGCGACCACGCCGGCCGCGATATTCCAGTAGGAGACCACCGGGAACAGGTCGTTCCCGGTCATCAGGTAGAGCAGGTCGAATACAACCGCGATCCCGAGCAGACCGAGCGGGAAGACGATCAGCATCGGGTGGATTGGGTGTCCGAACAGTTTAACGCGGCTTACATATCATCAAGGACAGGGTGAGACCACAACCGAGTCACGGCCTTTAATGTTCACGCCCGAAAGCAGGACTCCTTTCAAGATCCCGGCTTTGTCTCCACACAGGAAGCCAGCCTGGCTGATCCGGAAGCGGCAGACCAAGTCAGCCCGCCCATCGCCGCTGACGTCTCTCCTCCAGCAGTCCGGGTCGCCGTTTGAGAGGCTGTTCAGCGAGGGCTCATCCCCGGTGTGGCCGAAGGTCAGCAAGCCCCAACGGATCTGGCCGGGCGCGTCCCAGGTGCGAGTCGAGAGGACCGCCACCTGCACCAACCCGCTGCTGTTGCGGTTGATCCGGTTGGTTGCGACCCTCGGACGGATGTCGATCGGCACGGCGAGCACCGCTGGCAAGGTGCTGGCAGGCACTTCCGGGCTGTAAGCGCTCCATAAGTCATTCTGCTGGTACATGAAGGAGAATTCGCCGACTGGATGGCTCGGGGTGAACGACCGCACAACGAAGTAGTAGTTCGTTTTGGGCGCCAGGTTTCCGGCCGGATAGCCGGAGGCGAACTTGTCAGCGGTGACACCGTGAACGGTGTAAGGCCCTCCTGGACTGGCAGCGTAGCTCACCTCGTAATAACCGCCATCGCCTGTGTAGTCGATGGGCGTCCAGGCCAGCTCTACGCTGTTGGTAGACTGGGAAACGACCTGAACATTCGCCGGCGGTACGGTCTGCGTCTCATCCCAGTCAGGGTCCCATTCCTCGAGGAAGGCGACCAGCGCCGGGTCTGAGGCGGTCAGCATGTTGTAATCGAAGCCGAAGTCAGCTCCCGCCAGGCTGGTCATCGTGGCGGGGATGTCTCCGCTCAGGGCGTTGGAGTCCAGGTAGAGTTCAACCATACCTGGCAGGTTCCCCCAGGCCGACGGGATGCTCCCGGTGAGCCGGTTGCTGAACAGGACCAGACCTCCCAGCTTCGGCAGCATGGCCAGCTCTGCAGGGATGCTCCCGCTCAGCTGGTTTTGCCCCGCGGAAAGAAACCCAAGCTCCTGTAAATCCCCCAGATCGGCGGGGAGATTGCCCTTCAAGCCGTTATCATCCAGACTCAGGGCAATGACATGTCCGCCATCACAGTAGACCCCGACCCAGTCGCAGGGGGGCAGATCCAGCCAGCCTGAGCGGAGATTCCAGTTGGGGCCATTCGTATTGTTGTAGAGGGCGACCAGGGCGTTGCACTCCGCGACGGGAACCTGTGCCTGTTCCTCACAGGTGATGGGGGCAGGAACGAAAGCGAAAGGAACCCGGCGCTGGACCGATTGGCCCGTCACCACGACGCGACCATGATAAAAGTAAGGAAATTCGGGGTAAGGAGCAGCCTGGTGGTCCACCCGCAGCGTGAGGGTCACGGCTGCGATATGCCCGGGCCCGATCCAGATCTCCCGCTGGCTCAGCCGGGTGAAAATCCCGGCTGGCAGGTCGCCTTCGACCGCCAGCTGGTATACCCGGCCCTCGCCGGCCAGGTTGCTGATTTCGAAACTCCCAGAGGAGGTCCAATAGCGCTGGCTTTTATCGATCCGGCCCAGACTGAGAGAACCCGGTTGAACGAGGAACGTGCTGCGGGCCGCCTCACCCACCTGCAGCCGCCCGGCGCCCTCGGCGAAAGGTACATTCCCGAGCGGGAGGGCGGCATTCATCAGGGCGGCCTTGACCATCGCCGGAGACCAATCCGGGTGGAGCTGCTTGAGCAAGGCGGCCGCGCCGGCCCCATGCGGGCTGGACATGCTGGTGCCGCTCATGAATGCATATTCGTGATCCAGCACGGTTGAATAGATTGAAAGACCCGGCGCAACCAGGTCCGGCTTGATCCAATAGTCGCTTACCGGCCCCATCGAGGTGAAGGATGTCAGGACATCCGATTTGTCGGTCGCCCCAACGGTCAGGGCTTTAGCAGCCAGGCCAGGGGACAGGACGGTTCCGTAGCGACCTTGGTTGCCCGCCCCGGCTACGACCGTGACCCCCAGGTCGACCGCTCGATCCACGGCCTGCGCCATTGGGTCGTCCGGAGAGCCGGGGCCTCCCAGGCTCAAGTTGACGACGTCTGCCTGGTCGACCACGGCCGCCTCGAGCGCGGCGATCACATCGGATTGCCAGCAGCTCCCAGTTGAGTCGCATACTTTATAGGCCAGCAGAGACGCCTGTGGGGCGATCCCGGTGACCGACCCATCCGCAGCCACGATGCCGGCCACGTGAGTCCCATGGCCTTTGGCGGCGAAAAGTCCCTCTCCAACCCTGTGATCATCCATTGGATCCGGATCTTCGTTAACGAAATCGTAGCCGCCGGTCACTTTGCAGGCCGGGCCAAAGCAGCCGCCTAGGTCCGGGTGGGTATAATCGATCCCGGTGTCGATAATGCCCACCTTGACACCCAGGCCGAGCACGGGGTTTCCAGAAGGATCCTGCAAGGCCCAGACTTCGGGCGCTCCGATCAGGGGTACACTGTCTAAGAGGATGACTTCCAGCTGCTGTTCGGGGTAAACGGCCAGAACGCCGGGAGCTGCCAGAACCTGCTCCAGGCCAGCTGGCGAGACCTGAACGCTGAACCCATGGAGGAGCAGGGTAAAGCGACGCCCAACTTTCAGGACCACTCCGGACTGCTTCATCTCGTTCAGGGCCTGATCCTGTTCGGAGGACAGCTCTGAAGCATAAGCAGTCGCCAGCGCCTCCCGATGAGTCTGGGTCAGGGTCAGATCCTGGTCGAGCTCGCTGTAGCGGACGGCCAAAGGAGGTGCTTCAAAAATCACGATAAACCGGCCGGATGGGTTCTCATCCAGATCTGTAGCCACGACCTGCTGGGGCTGTACAATTTCTCCGCCCGCCGCGCCGGCCTGTGCGGGTAGGAGCACTACCGCCATGGAGATGACGGCCAGGAATCGGAAAAGATTCTTCATTTTATTTTCCTCCAAGACATCGCACTCTGAGCCAAATCCTTGAGTGAGCCACCTGCGCGCCGGGTTGCGCGCAACTCGTGGATGAAATATAAAAACCGGCCATGGTGGCCGGTTTCGCTATTTGCTCCTCGATGATCTTGCCTGCTTGAGACAGCACTTGTCGAGAACCAGGTCAAGCGACCAATTCAGGTCATCGATTCAACGCATCCACGTCATCCTTGATATGCGGTTTGCGAAGATTGAAACGAGAATTTTCGCCTCCCTTCCTCGCCGTGCGGCGCTCCCGGGTTACAGGAGCAGAATCGATCCTGCGAACTTATTATACAAATTATGGGGATTAATTTCAATTGGGGCTTGCATTTCTTGGAAAACTGCGCGATAATATCACTACCCTCTGCCTGGTTGTCCCCCCCAACCAGGCAGGGGGTTTTTTGTTGGGCCGACCCGCAGGACAAAGTCCCCATCCGAGCATCCAGCGGGTCGACCCAACAGCGAGGAGGCGGAGCGGGGCCCACCCGGACATCTCCCGCCCCTGGTAATTATCTCAATTCTTAAACGAGTGCCCGGGATCCAGGAACACTACCGTTTTTTTAATACTTTCAGCGGTTTGCCAGACACTCTTTCTTGGTCTTACAAGAAGATAAACGAATCAGGCAAGGATTTGTTACAGTC
>DASWHG010000221.1:0-3916 GCA_036393315.1 Anaerolineales bacterium
TGGCGGCCGCCTCCTGGGGGGGCGGGGTGGAGTCCGGGAAGTCTGTAGCGATCGCTTTCGCGGTGGGACTGGCCGTGATAACTGCCACGGGTCCAGGGGGCTGGTTTTGGGAACAGGCGGCGAGCGTAAAGGCGAGCATCAGGAGAAAGATGATTCGCGGCGAGGCTTTCATGATCGATATTATAACGATTAAAGTTTCGAGGCGAGCCGCGCCAGCCGATCCCCAACCTGGGCCAGGGTCTCCTCTCGCTTGGCGAAGTTGAGACGGATCAGGTGGCTGACCGGCTCGTGGAAAAAGCTCGACCCGGGCACAGCCGCCAGCCCGATCTCCCGGACCATCCAGAGGCAGAATTCGGTATCGCTGGAGAAGCCGAAATCTGAGATATCGACCAGCACGTAGTAGGCGCCTTCCGGAGCCGTGAAGGAGAAGCCATGACGTCGCAGCTGGTCCAGTTGGATGTCGCGCCGGCGCGTGTAGCTGGCCTGCAGCTCCTGGTAGTAGGAGTCGGGGAAGCGGAGGGCCGTCACCGCCGCCTCCTGCAGCGGGGCCGGCGCGCCGACGGTGAGGAAATCGTGCACTTTTCGGACGCCGGCGCTGACCTGCGGCGGAGCGATGACGTAACCAAGCCGCCAGCCGGTCACGGCGTACGTCTTCGAGAGGGAGCTGCAGGAGATGGTGCGCTCGAACATGCCCGGCAGGCTGGCGATATAGGTGTGCCGGTGGGGTTCGTAAACGATGTGCTCGTAAACCTCGTCCGTAATGACGAAGGCATCGTACTCCTGGGCCAGGCCGGCGATGGTCTGCAGCTCCTCCCGGGAGAACACCCGGCCGGTCGGGTTGGAGGGGTTGCACAGCACCAGGGCTTTGACCCCGTGCTTGAAAGCCGCGCGCAGTTCTTCAGGGTCGAACCGGAAATCGGGAGGGTGGAGCGGGACGAAGACCGGTTCCGCGCCCGAGAGGATGGCGTCCGCGCCGTAGTTCTCGTAGAAGGGAGAGAAGACAATCACCCGGTCGCCGGGATTGCAGACGGCCATGAGCGCGGCCATCATCGCTTCGGTGCTGCCGCAGGTTACCGTGACGTGCGCGTCGGCGTCGATCTCCATACCCATGAAGCGGGTCTGCTTCTCCGCAAGGGCCTGGCGGAAGCGGGGCGAGCCCCAGGTGATGGCATACTGGTTGTAGCCGCCTCGCAAGGCGCGCGCGGCTGCGGCAAGGAGCTCCTCTGGCGGGTCGAAATCGGGAAATCCCTGCGCCAGATTGATCGCTCCGTACTGGTCTGCGACGCGCGTCATCTCGCGGATCACAGATTCGGTGAAGAAAGCGATACGAGAAGCGGTCGCAGGCATATCGGCTCAGGCCGGATCAGCCTCCCATCTCTTCACGAACGGCCCGGTACAGGTTCTCGGCCCGGATCTCCCCCAGGGTGTAGCAAGGCGACTCCAAGTGTTCGGCCAGCGCCTGGGCCAGTCCCTGGTCGAACGCGGCGTGCTCCATATTGATGACCACGGCGCGGATTTCGTCCTCGGCGATCTGGCGGGCGATGCGGTGGGCTTCCTCCTGGGGAGGGACCCCGCTCATCGAGACGTTCCCGGCCCCATCGGTGAGCAAGATGAGCAGAGGCAGTACATCCGGGTGCAGGACGCGCTCGCGGTGAATGACCTGGTAGGCCAGGTACAGGCCGGCGGAGAGGGGTGTCTTGCCTCCGACCGGAATTTCGGCCAGGGCCCGGCGGGCTAAGTGGATCGAATTTGTCGGGGGGAGCACCATGGTGGCCCGGTCTTTCTGGAAGACCACCAGGCCTACCCGGTCTCTACGCTGGTACGCGTCGGTGAGCAAGGAGAGGATGGCGCCTTTGGTCGCCGCCATCCGCTCGGCTACGGCCATGGACCAGGAAGCGTCAACCACGAACAGCACCAGGTTGGCCGTGCGCTTGACGCGCACCTTTTTCTGCAGGTCCTCGGGCTGGATGGCAAAAGCCACCCGTTTGCGCTGCTCGTACCGCTGCCGCTGGTAGGGAGCGGCGGCGCGCAGGGTGGCATCGAAAGCCAGATCGTTTGTTTTCCCCCCGGCCGGACGAGCCTGGATGTAGCGACCGCGCTTACGATCGGTCCGGGAACGAGAGCGGCGCCCGGATTTCTTGCGGGTCAGCCGGTCGAGCGGGGTGTCTAATTTACGGGGCAAGAAGGATTCGCCGATCTTGACCTTTTCTCCGCCTTCCCACCACCTGGCGCTGCCGGCGTCGAAAACGCTCTGCGGGGCCGGGGTTAAGGGCCCGCGGTCAGAGCCCTCGGCCTCGATCTCCGGCGTGGAGCTCACCCCTTTTTTTTTTCGCTGGTTTCCGGTTCGCTGAATACCGGTTCGGGTTCCCCGGCCGCCTGCCCTCCCTGGAGCTGCTCGATCCTTTCCTGCAGGTCTTCCGTGGTGATCTCGGCCTGCTGGAAGGGGCCTCGCCGGATGCGGTGGGGGAGCGCCAGCTCGGCAGCCAGGATGATGTCCCGGTCGGTGATGGCTGTGCGGCCTTCAAAAGCAGCGTGGGCGCGGGCGGTCTTCAAGATGACCAGGTCGCCGCGGTGCCCATCCACGTTCAGCGAGGCGGTCAGGGCGGCGATCGAGAGCAGGTCGCGGCGGGTATGGCTGACAGCTTCGATCAGCTTGCGGGCCTGTTCGATCTGGTGCGAGAGTTCAACTTCCTGCGAGAGCCACTGCTGCCGGAAACCGTCCGGATCGCTTTCGAAAGCCAGGTTCCATTCCATGATCAGGACGCGCTCACGCGCGTCGCGGATCCCGTGGATCTCTACCGACAGTGCGAAACGATCGAGCAGCTGCGGTCGCAGGTCCCCCTCCTCCGGGTTCATCGTGCCGACCAGGATAAACCGGGCGGGATGGGCGAAGGAAATCCCCTCCCGTTCGACGATATTCATCCCCATGGCAGCAGAATCGAGCAGCAGGTCGACCACATGGTCGTCCAGAAGATTGACTTCGTCGATGTAGAGCAGCCCGCGGTTGGCGGCGGCAAGCACGCCCGGCTCGAAATGCCGCTCGCCCTTCTGGATGGCCTTCTCGATATCCAGGGTGCCAACGACCCGGTCTTCGGTCGCCGAGACGGGCAAGTTTACAAAGGGAGTCGGCTGCAATACGACAGGAAGTGGTTCGCCCTCGGGGGATCGTTCCCGGCACTCCGTGCACCAGGTGGCCGGCCGGTCGGGATCACAGCCAAAGCGGCAGTCTTTCACGACCGGAACGTAGGGGAGAAGGGCTGCCAGCGCTCGAGCCGCAGTGGATTTCGCCGTCCCGCGCTCCCCGCGGATCAAGACGCCCCCTATGCGAGGTGAAACCGCATTCAAAATCAGGGCGCGCTTCATGCGTTCCTGGCCAACGATCGCTGTAAATGGATAAATCGGCGGCATTTCGTTAACCTCGCTGGTGATTATAACCGAGCCCAATCTTACATGGCTTTCTCAAAGTCGAAAGCCCTGCTTTTCCCCACCCCCAAACCCCCGCCCCCCGGCGGGGGCAAAGAGGAAATTGGGGTGGGAGAAGGCGGCAAAGCCGCCTTCTCCCACCCCAAACCCAATTTTTGGGAAAGCCATGCCCAATCTTATCATAAAGGTTGCCAACTTGTATTTAAACCTTTATAATACACCCCTAATTCAATCAACCCGGAGTACCTAAGCATGATGGACCAGAATAATGCCCATAACGGGCAGGAGGCTACGCTCGAGAGCAGCCAGCCAGAGGAACAAGACCAGGAACAGGAACAGAATGTGCAGGGCTCGATGGAGACTCTCCTCGAGGAAGAGGGCCTGGGCCTGGACTTTCCAAAGCAGGGAGAGATCCGGCAGGGGTTCATAGCCAGCATCGGCGAGAACGAGATCTTGGTCAGTATCGGAACAAAGTCAGAAGGCGTCATCCCGT
>DASWHG010000222.1:0-6018 GCA_036393315.1 Anaerolineales bacterium
TCAGGTTGACCTGGCCTAAACCTGATGCGGGAGGGACTAGAATGAAGTTCGAGACGAAGTTTTTAGCATCGAAGGTGCAATGTCCGCCAGAAAAAGCGAGTGCATGGCGGAAGGCGATGCTTGACCTGATGCAGATCGCACTGAGCGAAAAGACGCAACCTCACGCGGGGGAAATGGGTGACGCTCAGAGCTACGAAGGTGAGGAGAAAATGGAGTTCGCCTATTAGGTTTTTGATAACACGAGTCCATTTTGTCGATGAATAGGGGTGGGGATGCGGAAAGCGGTTCTTCCATCTATCGAACGATCAACAATAAAGCGGCTCTAACGAGGCCGCTTTATTGTTGCTGAAAACTCGATCTTAAATTTATGCCTATGATACTGTGCCCCCAAGGGGATTCGAACCCCTGTTTTGGCCTTGAGAGGGCCACGTCCTGGGCCTCTAGACGATGGGGGCAGAGCGGGAACATTCTACCATGCGGGTGAGGCTTTCGTCAAACCCAATTTGCCCCTACCCGGCCATGCTATAATTTTGTAAACCGCCCTTTGCCAGAGGAGACGCTATGTACGACCGTAAAAAGATAGAAGAGTTACGCCAGGAAATAGAGAAATGGGAAGAGACGAACCTCCAAAAGACCCTGGCGCGTATGCCCGAACGCCGGGACGAATTTATCACCACCTCCTCCGAGCCGGTCGAGCGCCTATACACGCCGCTCGACGTGGCCGGCATGGATTACCTGGAAGACCAGGGGTTGCCCGGTGAAATTCCCTACACGCGCGGCATCCATCCGACGCTGCATCGCAGCAAGCTGTGGACGATGCGCATGTTCGCCGGCTTCGGGACGGCTGAGGAGACCAACGCCCGTTTTAAGTACCTGCTGGACCAGGGCCAGACCGGCCTTTCGATCGCTTTCGACCTGCCAACCCTGATGGGCTACGACACCGACGACCCCGAATCGCTCGGCGAGTTCGGCAAATGCGGCGTGGCCGTCTCGTCGCTGAAGGACATGGAAATCCTGCTGGACGGCATCCCGCTGGATAGAGTGTCCACCAGCATGACCATCAACTCGCCCGCCGCCATCATCTGGGCCATGTACATCGCCACCGCCGAGAAGCAGGGCGTGCGTTTCGACCAGCTGCGCGGCACCACCCAGAACGATATTCTGAAGGAATACATCGCCCAGAAGGAATACATCTTCCCGCCCGAGCCCTCGATGCGCATAGTGGTGGACACGATAGCATTTGGGACGAGCGACGTGCCGCAGTGGAACACGATCAGCATCTCGGGCTACCACATCCGCGAGGCCGGCTCGACCGCTGCCCAGGAGCTGGCCTTTACCCTGGCAGACGGGATGGAGTACGTGCGCTGGGGGATCGAGCGCGGACTCGATGTAAATGCGTTTGCCCCGCGCCTGTCCTTTTTCTTCAACGCCCACAACGATTTCTTCGAAGAGATCGCCAAGTACCGCGCCGCCCGCCGCATCTGGGCCCACGCCATGCGCGAGACCTTCGGCGCGACCGACCCGCGCGCCTGGTTGATGCGCTTTCACACCCAGACCGCCGGGGTCTCCCTTACCGCCCAGCAGCCAGAGAACAACATCGTGCGCGTCGCCATCCAGGCCCTTTCGGCGGTGCTGGGAGGCACCCAGTCGCTGCACACCAACAGCATGGACGAGGCGCTTGCCCTGCCCTCCGAGCACGCCGTAACCATTGCCCTGCGCACCCAGCAGGTCATCGCCGAGGAAACCGGCGTTGCCAATACGGTGGACCCGTTGGGCGGCTCCTTCTTCATCGAGAGCCAGACGGACCGGATCGAGGCACAGGCATACGATTATTTCCGCCGGATCGAGGAACTCGGCGGGGTGCTCCCGGCAATCGAAAAGGGCTTCTTCCAACAGGAGATCTCCGATGCGGCTTACCGCTACCAGCAGGAGATCGACCAGAATGTGCGCAGCATCGTGGGGGTCAACGCTTACCAGGATTTCAAGCCTTATAAGATCCCGATCTTGAGGATGGACCCGCAGGGGTACAAACGGCAGGTGGACCGGCTGGAGAGGCTGCGCAGCGAACGGGACAGCGGGCGGGTCGGGCAGGCGCTGGACCGGCTGCGGATTGCCTGCCAGGGGACCGAGAACAGCATGCCTTTTATCCTGGATGCCGTGCGCGCTTACGCCACCCTGGGAGAGATCGTGGGCGTGATGAAACGGGTTTTCGGGACCTACGAAGAGCCAACCTGGATTTGAATCTGGCGATTGCGAAAAAGGGGTAAAATTTAGCCGCGGATTCATGGTAAACCGCTAGAAGTTTTTGACAAAATTTGAATTGTATCCGGCAGATTGCTGGCTGGCGCTGGCTAGCGCTTAAGTGATTGGCCGTTTGAGTTTAGACTTTTGTAGAGCTGCTTTCGGCCAATCACCATTTTATGGAGGTTCGTTATGGCTTACATCAACAAGAAAACCGGCGTGATTGCGATCTTAACCGGCGGCGGAGACGTCCCCGGTTTGAACCCGGCGATCCGGGCGGTGACCATCCGGGCGGTGCGTGAAGGGTATCAGGTGATCGGGATCCGGCGCGGCTGGGCGGGGGTGATGGAGATCATCCGCGATCCGGCCGCAGATAACAGCAATAATTACCAGTTCCTCACGGAGGAGATCGTCAACAGGGCTGGCCGCACTGGGGGCACCTTTCTGCACACCTCGAGGACGCGTCCGAGCCACGTGAAAAAGGGGGACGTTCCGGATCATCTTATGGATACCTATCCGGAGGATGTGAACGATCTGACCCCCGAGGTGCTGAAGAACCTGGAATTCCTGGGGGTCGACTACCTGATCCCGATCGGAGGAGATGACACCCTCAGCTACGGCGTGCGGTTATTCCAGGAAGGCGTCCACGTAATTGCCATCCCGAAGACCATGGACAACGATGTCCCCGGCACGGATTACTGCATCGGGTTCAGCACCTGCGTAACCCGCACGATCCAGCTGGCGAACAACCTGCGAACCATTGCCGGTTCGCACGAACGCATCCTGGTGCTGGAGGTCTTCGGGCGGTACGCGGGTTTTACTGCGATGCTCCCCACCATGGCAGGAGCTGCCAACCGCTGCGTGATCCCCGAGTACAAGTTCAACATCGATCGGCTGACCGAATTGCTGGTTTACGATCGTAACCGGAACCCAAGCAAGTATTCCGTCGTCATCATCTCGGAAGGCGCCATGTATGAAGGCGGCGAGATGGTTTTCACAGACGCCACGACGGACGCTTACGGGCATAAAAAGCTGGGTGGGATCGGGGACCTGGTCTCAGCAGAGATAAAGGAAATCTCCTCCAAGTTCAACAACGGTAAGGCCGTCAACATAATCAACCAGAAGCTGAGCTACATGGTGCGGGGCGGCGATCCGGATGCAATCGATTCCATTGTCCCGATGGCGTACGGCAACCTGGCCCTGGACCTGATCATCGGCGGGATCCACGGACGGTTGGTCGTCCTGAAGAACGGACGCTACGATAACGTGCCCCTGGATGTGGTGACCAGCTCCAAGAAGCTTGTGAACGTGTCCAAGTTCTACGATACGGACCGGCTTCGCCCGCAGTACAAGAGTTTCGAGATGAAGCCGCTCTTCATTATGACGAGCGAGGGATAGCGTTTGGATTGAGGACGGGAGTGTTTGGCGGGCGTTACTCGCCATACACCCCCGTCTCATAATTGCTTCTTCTTTACTGGAAGGTGATCGGTTCGATGCGGACCTGTTCTGCCGGGAGGAACGCCTTCAGGCGACTGATCAGCTCTGGGCACAGGCCGGTCGTGAAGTTGGGGAACTCGATCAGGTAGCCACGCCCCCGTTCGAACACGTGAAAAGCGAACCGGTCGTTGCCGGGGTAGGTGATCAGCGTGCCGTAGATCTGCCGGATGCGGATGTTATCGCGCACCTTGTCTTCCGATGGCCGCAGCTGGATCGTGATCATGTAGACCGAATCCCCTTCGGTAGTTGACAGCGGTGGAATAATGTAGGTGGGGTGCGCACCGGCAACAGGCGGCTGTAGGTTATCACCGGGCAGTTCGGTTGTTGGCGCGCTCTCTTCTGCTGCCAGCACGGGAGGCGGCTCGTTCCCGGTCGGTGCAGTCTCGCGGTCAGGTGTCTCGGGCGCGGGCGGCACGTTGGCGAGCACTTTGGATACAGCCGGATCGGCGACGGCTGCCATCACCGCGTTCGCCATCTCCCAATCCACCGGGAACAGGTCCGGTGGGGGAGGCTTTTCCTCAACATCCTCACCTTCTATTTCGGAGCCGGGCTCTGGAGTCTCGGGATCTCGCCGTTCCGGGCCCTGCTGGATTTCACCCCGGTTCTCTTGCTCCAGGACGGCAGGCTCTTCGGTTTCAAGTACGTGGATGGGCTCGGGCTGGACAGGAGAGCTTTCCTCAGGGGCCAGATCGGTGGCAACCAGGTTTGGTGCGGCTGTATTCGGTTCTCTCTCAGCGACCCAGGCGCGATCACGGATCTCAAATGCTGGTTCCTCCGGTTCCGAAGGCTCGATTTCCGGAGGCGCATCTGGATTAATTCCAGGGCCGGGCGGGAGTTTCACGGAAGTGCTCTTGGCGGCAGTGGTCAGTGTCAGGTCCGTTGCGATGTTGTCCACCAGCACTTTCGGCTCGCTGCCTTCCGCGTCCACGCGCCCTTCGGCCATGATGATTTTGTCGAACTCGATCATCTCGGAGACCTGCTCCCAGGTGCGCGGGAAGATGACCAGTTCGACAGCGCCCTGCAGATCCTCGATGGTGACGAAGCCCATCGATTTGCCGGTCTTCGTCACGTGGCCACGGATGCGGGTGATGAGGCCGGCAACCCGTACCCGCTCGGTCGGGCTGGCCTCCGAGAGCTGCCCGGAGAAGTGGGTGACGATCTCGGTCAGCACGTCCATCACCTGGGAGAGCGGGTGGTCGGATACGTACAGGCCGATCAGCTCCCGCTCCCAGTTTAGTTGTTCACGGCGGGAGATCTCGCCGGCGAAATCGGGCAGGGTGATCTCATCCTGGATGCCCGTATGCGGGCCGAACATGCTCATCTGGCCCATCTCGGCTGCCCGGAAGTGAGAGGCGCTGACCGAGACGAGCCGGTCGAGGGATTGTAGCAAGGCCGGCCGCGAACCAAACCGGTCGAACGCGCCAACCCGCACCAGGCATTCCAGCGAACGCTTGCCAACGTGGCGCAGGTCGACCCGGTGAGCGAAGTCGTTGACGTCGGTGAAGGGGCCGCCTTGGGCGCGGGCTTGCAGGATCTCATCGACCGGCGCGTGCCCAACGTTTTTCACCGCCCCAAGTCCAAAGCGAATGGTGGCTTTGCCGTCAGGGTGGTCTTCGATGGTGAAATCCCAGCCGCTGGAGTTCACATCCGGAGGGGCCACCTCGATCCCCATCCGCCGGCAGTCGGCCGCGTACAGAGCGACCTTATCCGTGTCGTTCTGGTTCACGGAAAGCAGGGCGGTCATGTACTCGACGGTGTAGTGCGTCTTGAGGTAAGCGGTCTGGACAGCGAGCACGCCGTAATCGGCAGCGTGCGCTTTATTGAAACCGTAGCGGGCGAATTCTTCCCAATCGTCGAAGATGGCCCCGGCGGTCTCCTCCGGGATCCCAGACTTGACTGCACCGGCGACGAACTTCTCCCGGTGCTTGAGCAGCTTCTCCTTCTGCTTCTTGGAGACCGCTTTTCGAAGTTCGTCCGCCTCCGGGGCGGTGTACCCGGCCAGCTTCATCACTGCAAACATCAGTTGTTCCTGATAAACCGGGTAGCCGTAGGTCTCCTTGAAGATCGGTTCCAGAGATGGGTGTCTGTATTCGACCGCTTCCTCGCCGTGCATCCGGCGGATGTAGCCGGGGATGAATTCCATCGGGCCGGGACGGAACAGCGCGACCATGGCGATGACGTGGTCCAGGGTCTTTGGCTTCATCTGCATCAGGTAGCGCCGCATCCCACTGCCCTCAACCTGGAAGACCCCAGCCGTCTCGCCGCGCCCCAATAATTCAT
>DASWHG010000223.1:0-2654 GCA_036393315.1 Anaerolineales bacterium
TACGTGGCATTGCTGCCCCGCAGCCCACTGAGCGGCTACGAATTAGCCAAGGTGTCCGGCATACCGAGAGCCAATATATACACCGTCCTGCAGAAGCTGGAAGAGCGCGGCGCCGTCCTCCGTGTCGAGACCGAGGCCGGCACTCGTTACGCGCCGGTCGTCCCGGATGAGTTGATCCACCGGCTGCGGAGCCGACTGCATTCATCCCTTGAGAACGCCCAACAATCCCTTTGTACGCTTCAAACCGAGACCAAGCACGATCACGTGTGGAACACACGCGGCTACCGGGTCTTGCTCGAGCACGCTCGCGGCTTGATCGAAAGCACGCAGAAACAGCTGCTGGTCGCCGCAGCGCCGGAGGAAGCGCCCGCACTGACCGAAAGCCTGGACCGGGCTCAGGCGCGCGGCGTGAAGGTGACAACCCTTTGTATGTCCGGCTGCCCGGTCGAATGCGGGGCCTGCCGCGGCCAGATCTACCGCTACCGTATTATGCCCGAGCAGAACACCCGCTACTTGCTGGTCGTGCCCGACGAATCCGAAGTCCTGGCCGGAGAGATCGGGCCCGGCGAGGAGACACAGGCTGTCCGGACCCGCCAGAAGCTGCTGGTGGACCTATCGATCTGGCACATCCGCAACAGCGTAGCCCTGGCTGCACTGCTTGTCGACTTGGGTGACCGCCTGGATGATCTGCTGACCCCGGAAACACGCTCAATCCTTTCATCGCTCAGCCCGGGCAATATCGAAGGCAGCTGGCTCGAACACATGCGCCAGCTCATCGGACAAGATCCGGCTTAGGAACGCCAGCTCTCCCACAGGAGGAAAATTTCTACAAAGGACGGGTATTATGGAAACGAAAATTCAGACGTTTAATTTTGAAGACCTGATCGAGCAGACCGGAACGGAAAGTGCTGCGGATGAAAACCCGGTGGCTTACCTCACCCGGGATTTGCTGGTCGCTTTTGGCGAAGACCCGGATAGAGAGGGATTGCAGCGCACACCGGAGCGGGTGGCGCGCATGTATGCTGAAATCTTGTCTGGCTACCAGACCGACCTGCCAGCCATGATCAACGGGGCAATCTTTACGAGTGATTACCAGCATATGGTCGTGGTCAGAGACATCGAGTATTACAGCATGTGCGAGCACCATATGCTGCCCTTTACCGGCAGAGCCCATGTCGCCTATATCCCGGACGGTAGGATCATCGGCCTTTCGAAGATCCCGCGCCTGGTAGAGGTATTCGCCCGGCGGCTGCAGGTCCAGGAGCGTATGACCCAGCAGATCGCCGAAACGCTCCAGGCTGTCCTTCAGCCCAGGGGAGTAGCGGTCCTGGTCGAAGGCGCTCATATGTGCGCGATGATGCGCGGGGTCAAGAAGTCCGAGGCCAGCATGGTCACCAGCGCGTTCCTGGGCGAGTTCGAGCAGGACGAGAAGAAGCGGGAGGAATTCAGGGCTCAACTGCGATAGTTGATACGAATACCGGATAAGTGGCTGATTTACAAGGAGAAAAGTATGCCGCACTACAAGTACCTGATCATCGGGGGAGGCATGACCGCCGCTTCGGCGGTCGACGGGATCCGGCAGGTGGATCCGGACGGCTCCATCGGGATCCTGACTGCCGAACAGCACCTGCCGTACGACCGCCCACCTCTGACCAAAGGCCTATGGAAAGGCAGGCCCCTGGAGAAGATCTTCCGCAAGCCGGATCAGAAAGGGGCGGAAGTACACACAGGCCGCGAGGCGGTGTCACTCGACCCGCAGACCAGGCGGGTCGGAGACCAGGAGGGTCAGGAATATACCTACGAGAAGCTGCTCCTGGCAACGGGCGGTTCCCCGCGCCAGCTGCCGTTTGGCGGCGACCGGATCCTCTACTACCGCACCCTGGATGACTACCAGCATCTCCGCAAGCAGGCCGAGATGGGGATGCAATTTGCCATCATCGGGGGCGGTTTTATTGGCTCAGAGATCGCCGCAGCGCTGCAGATGCAAGGCCAGAAAGTCAGCATGGTCTTTCCGGAGGTTGGAATCGGGGCTCGATTGTTCCCGGCTGACCTGGCTGAATTCATCAACGGTTATTACCGGGAAAAGGGCGTCGAAGTGCTGGCTGGGGAGTTGGTCGACGGCCTCGACCAGCAAGGAGGAAAGCTCGCCCTGCACACCAAGAGCGGGCGTGAAGTCTGGGCTGACCAGATCGTCGCCGGCATCGGCATCATCCCCAATACGGCGCTTGCAGAAAACGCCGGGATCGAAGTGGCGAATGGGATCGTCGTGGATGAGTACCTGCGCACCGACCAGCCGGATATCTTCGCGGCCGGCGATGTGGCCTCCTTCTATAGCCCGATTTTGGATCAACGGATGCTGGTGGAGCACGAGGATAACGCCAATACGATGGGCCGGGCTGCAGGTCGCAACATGGCCGGCGAAGAAACCCCCTACCATCACCTGCCCTACTTCTATTCGGACATGTTCGAGCTGGGATATGAAGCGGTGGGTGATCTAAACCCCGCGCTCGAGACTTTCGCCGACTGGCAGGAGCCTTATCGGAAAGGCGCCATCTATTATCTCGAGGATGGGCGTGTGCGCGGCGTGATTTTATGGGACGTTTGGGATCAAGTCGAGACAGCCCGGAACCTGATCGCGGAGCCCGGCCCGTTCG
>DASWHG010000224.1:0-6487 GCA_036393315.1 Anaerolineales bacterium
AGTTTGAGTGCATTCTGTGGTGGAGCAGCGATCAATAGCCCACCAGACGTTTGCGCATCGCACAAAACCATCTGAACGTCATGGGATATGGTCCGCTCCCAGGTCACAAAGTCGGCCAGATAACGATAATTATTGTACGAACCTTCCGGGATCACGTCTTTGCGGGCCAGATCCCAGGCTTCAGGTAATACCGGAATATTCTCAAGATCCACCTTTGCCCCGACTCCGCTGGCCTGCGCCATTTCGTGCAGATGCCCGAGCAAGCCAAACCCGGTGACGTCTGTGGCGGCGTGCACGCCGACTTCCTGCATCGCGTCAGACGCAACTTTATTGAGTGTCGTCATCACTTCCGTTACCCGGACGACCGTTCCTTTATCCACGAGCCCCCGGTCGATGCCGGTAGTGATGATTCCAACGCCAATGGGTTTGGTCAGGATCAAAAGATCGCCAGGCTGCGCGCCGCCTTTTCGGATAATTCTGTCCGGATGAATTAGACCAGTAGCCGCAAGGCCATATTTCGGTTCGTTGTCTTCAATGGAGTGTCCCCCCACCACGCTTGCCTTCGCTTCCATGACCTTCTCCGCTCCGCCGCGCAAGATCTCTCCCAGCAAGCTCATGGGTAGCGTCTTTACCGGATAACCGACCAGGTTCAGCGCAGTGACCGGCTGCGCTCCCATCGCATAGATGTCAGAGAGCGCATTTGCCGCAGCGATGGCGCCAAAGTCGTAAGGATTGTCCACGACTGGGGTGATGTAATCCACCGTCTGGACGATCGCCAGCTCATCGGTCAAGCGATAAACTGCAGCGTCATCCTGGTAATGAGAGCTGTTCAGGACTTGGGGGTCTAAAGGGGAGGGTATGTAACGCAGGACCTGCGCCAGGTCTCTTGGACCGATCTTGCAAGCTCAGCCTGCACCGTGAGAGAAAGAGGTGAGTTTAATTCCTGGAAATTCTGGTATTGATTTCATTTTCAGTCCTTCTGGATTGATTCTATATTCAATGGGGTTATAATTCAATGGCAACCTTTTTATAGTATCCATAACTAATCAGTTATAACCAATAGATATGAGAGGCTTAAACGATGGCTGCTCCGGAACATACTCTAAATCTCTACCGCTTGCACGTTTTCCGGTTAGTCACTCGGAGCGGGAGCTTCTCCCAGACCGCCGAACGCCTCCACACCAGCCAACCCAATATTTCCAAACACATGCAGCAGTTGGAAAATGAGCTCGGGGTAGACCTGTTCGAGCGTTCCGGGTCGAGAGCAATTCTCACGGATGTCGGCCGGATCGTCCTGGACTACGCAGACCGGATCTTTGCTCAGGTAGGCGAGCTGTATCGAGCTTTAGATGAGCTGCAGGGATTGGAGCGCGGCTTCTTACGTCTGGGGGCCAGCAGCACAGCAGGTCTCTACATTCTCCCCCCGGTCATCGCTCGTTTCTGGGACAGGTACTCGAAACTGGAGGTGACCCTGGAAATTGGAAATAGCGGACAAATCGTCGAGAGAATTCAAAAGAACGAGCTCGACCTGGGCTTTGTGGAAGGGATTGAAAATGTGCCAGGGATCCAATCCCAGATTTACCTAACCGATCGCCTTATCTGGATCGCATCTAGCCAATCTGACCTGGCTCGGAATCCAACTATCCAACCCGGTGATCTGAACGCGGAAAAGTTTATCTGGCGAGAAAATGGATCGAGTACTCGCCAGATCATGGCACAGTGGATTGAAGACCATGGAATTCAGCCACAACGTTCCATCCAGCTTTTAAGCTGTGAAGGGGTAAAGCGCGGGGTGATTTCCGGATTGGGAATCTCGCTCGTCTCCGCTCGCTCGATCGAGATGGAATTGGCGGAAGGATCGATAGTGATCATTCCTGTTGAAGATTTTAATGTAGAACAACCGTTAAACATCATCAGTCGTAAAGACCACAGGTCTTCAGTGATCACTCTGGCCTTTCTCGCTTTTTTACATAAATCGATCTTCTGATCGATGGATCCATAACGATTTTGTTGACCTTAACCAGATCGATGCAATATTCTTTGGGAGAACCTGAGCCCTACCCCACCCAATACCAGTTGGCGAACATGGCGGTGAACAGACCCAACCCCAATAGAGACAGGGAGATCACCAGCCGGTCCACCCAGGGGCGCTCGCCCCAGCGGGCGAGCAGGATGAAGGCCGGGAAGAGCACCCACATGTAGCGGCGCTGGCTCATCAGCAGCCCGGAGCTGAACGGCAACAGCGCGCCAAGCACGACGAAGACGCCCTCGCTCCAGCGCCGCTGCATGAGCAGGATGCAGCCCAGTGACAGGAAGAACAGGACCGCCAGCAGATCGATCCAGTTGTCCAGCGGGAAGCGGCCGGAGAGCAGCGCAACGCCCCAGCCCCCCGCCGGCGGCATGAGCTGCTCGGCGAAGGTGACGAGTGGCGAGCGCGGTACGCGCGCCCAGGCGGCAGAAGCGTTCAGGAAGGCCAGCGGGTCGCCGAAGGCACGGTTAAGATAGGCCATGTAGGCAAGCGTCCCGGCTGGCACGACGACCGGGGCCAGCAGCCCGGCCAGCGGCGGGCGCGCTTCCGCCGGGCGGCTCCAGCGCTGCCGTAGCCACTCGGCCAGCAGGGTGGGGGCGAGGATCAGGCCTACGAAGCGGGTCAGGCTGGCCAGGATCCCCAGCATGGCCGCGCTCTCCCAGTAGCCCTTGCGCGCCAGGTAAAGCGACCCGACCGCCACGAGCAGGAACAAAGACTCGCTATAGATGGCCGAGCCGAAGAAAGAGACGGGGAAGATCAGCAGGTACCACACCGCCCGGTCGGCGACGGGTTCGCCCCAGTCCAGGGCGGCGTAGCGGTACAGCAGGATGGAAGCCCCCAGCAGCGCGGCGTTCGTCACCAGCAGCCCGGCGACAAGCGGGTTCTGGATGAATGCGGTGAAGGCGCGGATCAGCAGGGGCAGCAGAGGGAAGAAGGCCACGGAGGGCAGCGGCACCCCCTGGTAGCGGTACCCTTCCGAGGCGATGCTCAGGTAGAAGCCGGTATCCCAGCGGCTGGTGAACACGTCCAGCAGCAGGTGGTCCGGGGCGATGTGGTAGGTGTCCCCCGGCGCGTCGGCGAGGAGCGCGCCGGCCAGGTAGGCCACCAGGGCGACGCCAAGCCGGGTGATGGCAAAGGCCAGGGTTGGCAGCCACAGCCAGCGCGCCTGCCTCAGCCGTTCCTGCCAGCCTGCCTGCCCGGTATCGTCCATGGTGAGGAGACTGGGGAGGATAGGACCGCGCCGGCGCGGTCCTATCCTCCGGTCTGTTTTTCTAACGAGAGATCAGGGGCAGGTAGATGAAGTGAAGGTCGATGCCCGCGGGCAAGGCGAATACCGTGCCCTCGCCTTCCTGCGGCTGCACGGGCGCATCGATGATGACCTGGAAGCGGACCATGGTGCCGTCTACATTGACGTCGTAGGTACCGGGGTCCGCGCCGGTCGTATCGATCAGGAACGTGAAGCCCCCGGCCGGGTCGGAGGTGACCTCCCCGATCTTCACGCCGTTCACGAGGACGTCGAAGGTCTCATCCGGGGGGAAATTGTAACCGGTGACGGTGAAGAAACTGCCGGGCGCGCCGGCCGGGTGGTTGATGGACAGAGCCGGATCAGTGTAGACGCCGGCGAACTGCTGCCAGTTGAACGGCTCTTCTGGCAGGCCGACAAAGGGGATGAGGGCCATCCCGGAGAGCAGGACGGAGAGTGCGATCAGGATTCTGGGTACATATTTCATGTGTTGCCTCCTTTATCTTCTATCTTCTGGGGGTTCTGTTTTGGCCTCCTGGCCTGGGAAGCCGGTTGAACTGCTGTTTAACGAAAGCCGGTACACCGGTCCGGCCGGTCTGGCGGCGATCGTTCCGAGCATGTCGACGGGCGCGCTGTCAACGTAAACCGGCCGGTCGGGCAGCTGCGCCTGGATAGCCCGCTCCATATTCGCGGGGGAAATCAGGAAGCGGTTGATCGCCTGCACGTCCGGGCGCTGCCCTTCGACCAACTGCAGGTACTGCAGGATGGGGACCGTATCCCACCAGCCGAAGACGAGCGCATCCGCCTGTGCGTTGCGCAGGATGGATTCACCCCGGGCTCGGGCGCTCCAGTCGCCGGAAAGGTCGACCAGCCGCCAGTTCCAGGCAACCGCCAGCAGAACGGCTGCGACCATCACGCCGCGCAGCAGGGAAACGCTCCAGGAACCGGCCCGCCCGGGGCTGACCTGGCGCATCCAGGCCAGCAGCTGCTGGAAACCGTACCCGGCCCACAGGGCCCAGACCAGGTAGGCGGGCAGGAACATGGTGGCCTTATCGATGACGCGGTAATCGATGTAGAAGGCGGCGCTGGCCGCGAACATCAGCCCCAGCATCCCCGCTTTACGCCAATCGCGGCGCGCCAGCAAGAACAAACCCAGGATACCCGGACCGACGCCGGCCGTAAAAAAGGCCTGCGAGAGGTGGCCGACGAAATTCCAGGTCTCGCCCCAGAGCTCCGCACCCTGATAGGCAAACATCTGCCCGGCGAAGGACCGGCCCGTGACCACCCACCAAATCCCGGCCGGCGTGCGCAGGTCAACCGGGTGGAAGACGAGCGCGGCGTCGTACGTACCAGCGTAGTTGAAAGCCGGGCCGGCGGCGTAGCGCAGAGGAAGGTACAGGTAAAAGCTCAGCCCCAGCAGCAGGCCGGCAGAGGCCAGGAGAAGCGCCCGCGGCGCGAACACGGCTCGCGGCGCGACCACCAGCAGGTACCAGGCCAATCCGGGCAGAAGCAGCACGAAGGCGGCGTGGTGCGCCAGTCCCAGCCCGGTCAGCAGCCCGACCAGGCCCAGGCGTCGCGGCGAGGGCGCCTCGCCCCAGAACAGCAGCGCCAGGATCAGGCCGGCCATCAGGGCGGTGTGCAGGGTGTAGACTTCGGCGATCAGCGACAGGCCCCAGAAGTAAGTGCCGGTCGCCAGCAGGCCGAGTGCTCCGAAAATGGCCCAGCCGCCCACCCGCAGGCGGCGCAGGATTTGGGCGGCGAGCGCCAGGGTCAGCGCACCGGTGACGGCCGAGAACAGGTTCAGGCGGTAGCCAACGTCCCCGATGGGCAGGTGCGACCAAAGGTAGCCGACCGTGAGGTAGAGCGGGTAGCCGGTGGCGCGCATCAGCCCGCCGGTGGCCGCGGCGGTGGTCAGTTCGGCGCTGTCCAGGTTGTAGACCGTAGGGGGCAGGGTGAAGAGGTAAAGGAGCAGCGGCAGGCTAAAGGAGACGAGCGTCCAGCGGTCCAATCTCAGGTGAGAGGCCAAGTAGGGGACTTGCTGGAGGGCACGCGGTAAAGGACCGCCCTGGGACTCGGATACGAGTCCTTGCGGCCGGTCGATCGCAGGCGGCCGGTGAACCGTAGGCTGCGTACTTTCTGTGGAACCCCGGGAAAGCGGTTTCATCGGTAACACAGGCAATATGCCAAGAGTTTTCTTACAAATCTTCCAATACAAACAGTGGATCGCTTAAGAGGTTGGCCGTTCGACACCCCTGTCTCTTACCAATAAATCTCCGGCCTATCACCATTAATTATATGACGAAATATACGTAAAAACGTTACCGGTAGATTAGGAAATAAGTACCAGTGAGGGGGCTCCCGAGCGATACGCGAGTTGGAAGGATTAAGGAAAAGCTCAGACGGCTCTTCGGGAATTTCCGTGGCAATGGGTTAGACTTCCACTCCACCACGGCGAATCCTAATGAGCCGCTCGGACAAACCGTCACGCAAATGCGAAAAGCAATATAATATATGCTTAATCTACCTCAGAACGGAAAAGTAAATTTTGGGTCTTTGGGAATCGCCGTGGTAGGGGCCAGAGAGACTAAATTTTAGTTCAAACTGGGACGGACTCGCCCAAGCATTTTCCGGGACAAGGAAATATGAACGCGGCCATCGAAACCAATCATCTGGTGAAGCGATACGGTATGGTGACAGCCGTTGATGGGCTGTCATTGCGGGTAAACCAGGGAGAAATCTACGCATTCTTAGGTCTTAACGGAGCCGGCAAGACGACGACCATTCGCCTGTTGCTCGGAATGGTCAAACCGACCTCTGGCGAAGCATGCGTGCTGGGAAGGAGAATTCGCCTCGGCGAAAAGAAACCGTGGGATTCGGTCGGATACATGGTAGAAATACCATTCGCTTATCCGGAGCTTTCCGTGCGCGAGAACCTGGATATAATGCGGCGTCTCCGGCCTGGAACCGAGCCGAGATCTGTCGATCGCGTGATCGAGCAGCTTGGCCTGGCCGCTTATGCGGATCGCCGGACTGGCACGTTATCGCATGGCAATCACCAGCGCCTCGGGCTGGCCAAGGCGCTGCTGCACAGCCCCGAACTCCTTCTCCTCGACGAGCCGGCAAGCGGGTTGGACCCTGCAGGGATTGTGGAAATCCGGGAACTCTTGCTCCAACTGGTGCGAGAACAGGGCGTCACGGTTTTCATGTCGAGCCAT
>DASWHG010000225.1:0-12177 GCA_036393315.1 Anaerolineales bacterium
TCCACGTCGATCCCACGTGCTTTCTGGCTGCTCTTCACGGCGTAATACCAGATGGCCGAGACCAGGATGATCCCAAAGGCGACGATCTGCGCCCATAAGCCGCTCGGGAAGTTCGAGAAGTCCCAGTTGCCCAGGATGCCCAGCTGTGGGGCCAGCAGGAAAGCGACCACCATCGACATCCCGAACCCGCCGCCGAGCATACCCAGCGCCGACATCCAGGGGACTTCCTTGCCGCTCAACCAACCTTGCAAGTGAACCCGCATCGGGTACAGGAACAGGATTACGGCGGCAATGGAGCCCAGCCGCACCAGCCAGACCAGGACGGGATAGCTGGCGAACGCCTGCGTCGAGAGCACCCAGGTCGTCAAGATAAAGGCCAGGACGCCCAAGAAGGTGAACAGGATGCCGACGTAGCCGCTGGTCTTGTGCTTCGAACCCGGTGAGGCTTCGTACACTTCCTTCGCCCGGTAGGGTAGCAGCGCCCCGGACAGGCAGGAGATGATGAAGACGTAGCCACCGGCGAATGTTACTCCCAGGGTCAACCCGACCCAGCCGGGGACCAGGTTGTAAGCTAATATGACCGGGATGCTGGCCAGGAAATAGGCCAGGTGAGCGTTGACCGGGGTATGGTAGCGCTCGGATACCTGGCTGAACCACTCCGGCAGCAGCCGGTCTAGTGACATGGCGACCATCACGCGGGTCATCCCGATGTAGCAGTTGTGCACGATCTGGTGGGAGTTGAGGATGTAGCCCAGCCCGATGATCAGCACGATGATGGGGCTGCCAGTCACGGCGACGGCCAGGATGTTCGGCCACAAGTAGAAGCCGTTGATCGTTGCTTCTGGGATCAGAGACCAATAACCGGCGCCGGCCACGTACAGGAACTCCGACCCTGCAAGGCGTTCCAACCCGGCTGCCAGCAAGGCCAGCAGGATGCCGGTGAAGATCAGCGAGCCGACCATGATGATGGCCTGGTTCTTGAAAGAGCGGGCATCCTTGATCTCGCCGTTTTGTTGGGCGCTGTAGGTCGCCCACTGCAGCGAGGTCCAGGCGATCGGTGCGACCAGCAGGGTGGCGACCAGGCTGAAGCGCGGGTTGAGGTCGATGCCGGCGCCCTGCACCGCCGTGACCGCCGCCTGGTAGAAGTTCGCCGAGCCGCCCGAGGCGAGCGCGAACGCGTTTAGCCGCTCCACGAAGGTGGAGGCCGGGGTGAGGAACAGCACGCCGAACATCACGGCGAAGGCTGCCAGGACGACGTACCACATGACCCACTGGAAACGTACGTAATTCTTGAAGCCGCTGACCAGGATTAACATCGAGACAGCCGCGTTCAGTAGACTGGTGATGATGATCCCGGTTGGTGTTGTGAACCACAATCCAATGCTCGAGAGCGAAGCGTTCCCAAGCGTGGCTCCCAGCCCCAGGAAGAGCGGCGCAAACCCCAGGTATGAGAGCAACCAACCAGAAAGCGCCACCCACTGCAGGATCCAGATGACGTAGCCGGACATCACGATCGTGAAAGCAGCCCCACCGCCGAAGACGCGGCTCTGGAAGACGTAATCGCCGCCGGAGCGTGGCAGGGCCGTCGAGAGCCAGGCGTAGACGAACGCGACAGGGACCTCGATCAGCATTGCCAGCAGGATGCCCCAGACCAGCTTCCCGCCGGGCAGCGCTCCGGGCGCCCACAGGTAGGTCCAGGGGAAGATCAGACCCATGGTTAAGATGTTGTAAACGAATGCCGAGTAGGGGGACATGACGCGCACCAGTCCGGAGGCTTTACGGGTAAAGACTTCGGGCCGGGCTACCGCAGTAGTCGTGCTCATCTTATTCTCTCCTTTTTTCGAAATCGGGCGCCCACGCCGGACCGGACCAGGATGGGGTGTCTCGGAATGGGCCGGGCGTTTGGGTTGACGCACAGATCATACCCTTGAGTGGATCATCGACGGATAGCTCACCTCCTCGTGTTCTACTGGTCTTAATAACCCTGATCTTGCCTGACAGTTGCCTTCGATCGCTCCCGGGTTTGCTCCGAGGGATCCGGCTACCCTCGGGTCATCTGGTATCCTTCGATCTCGCCGCCGGCGAAGTTCACCAGGCAGCCACGCAACACACCTTCGCCGTACTCGCTGCCCGGGTTGATGCAGGTCGTCCGCCCGATGCGGGCGACCGCCTGGGATTCGTGGATGTGCCCGTGCAAGCCCAACATCGGTTGGTGGGTCTCGATCGCCTTGCGGACAGACGCGCTGCCCGCGCCGTGCATGACGACCTGCCCGGCTTTGACGATCGGCTGCGGCGGGCTGGTGCTCCAATCCAGCATCGGGCAGGTGTCCAGGGTCGAATCCCTGGGCGGGTCGTGGAAGTTGAAGATGCAGCACTGGAGTTCGGTTACCTGGGATACCATCCCGGCGATCATCTCGGCCAGCTGCTCTTCGCTGATCTCGCGGGGCGTCTTCCAGGGGGTTGGAGTGCTGAAGCCGACGCTGATCATGGCGTGGTCCTCGTCCACCTGGGCGACCCTGTTCTCACAGCCGAAGAACGATTGGGTATCCGTCCGGTGGATGGCGTCCAGCACTTCGGGGTCGTCGTCGTTGCCGCCGGTGACGAAGCACTTGATGCCGGTGCCCGCCAGGCGCGTCTCTGCCAGGTCGACCCAGGCCTCGAGGCGTTCGCGGGCTTTCTCGTGGAAGAGCGCATCCACGGCCTGTGGATCGGCTTGCACCGTACGGAACTCGTCCTCGTCCATGATTTTGTGGTAGAAGCCAAGCGTGCCAAGCCGCTCGACCAAGCCGTCCAGCTCCGCTTCGGTGGACATGCGCTCGACCCTGCCCTGCAAGGTGGCCCGGAAGTTGCCGTTCTGCTCTTTGATGAGGGGGATGAGAAGTTTGCCGGTGATATCGCCGCCCATAACCAGCACGTTCGCCTGGTAGAACTTGCCCGCGTTGATGAACTTGCGGAAAGTGCGTTCGGAACCGTGCAGGTCGGTGGCGAAAAACAGCCGGGTAAGTTTCTTGGCGGGTTTCTTCTTGAAGAGAAAAGACATCCAGGCTCCTCCAGTGTTCTATACTCTCCCGCAGATGCGGAGGCGATCCCCGGTTCGCCAGGGATCCTGCGGCAGGTTGGGATGAAAGCGAAAAGGCCTGACAGGTAAACGCTGCCCTGTCAGGCCTTCGAAAAGACGTGCCCGGCGATAACGACCTCTACGGAGCGGGCTTCGAGCGCTTCGCGGGCGATGTCGCTCAGGCCCTCATCCGTCACCAACCGGTGAACCTGGTCGATCCGGGCAACTTCGAAGTTGGAGACCATGCCCCACTTACTGTAGTCGGTCACGACGGTGATCGGCCCCTGCGTGCGGTCGAGCATCATGTGGATGATGTCCGCTTCCGCGCTGGTGGGGACGGTGAATCCGTGCTTGATGGTGATGCCATCGACGCCGATGATGGATTTGTTGGCATAAACCTGGCTGAGGTTCTTGATGGAGAAGTTGCCAGTCACCGAGTTCGAGTTCGGCTGGAAAATGCCGCCGAGCAGGATCAGCTCGAAGCCGGACTGACCGGCTTCCAGGGCTGCGCTGACGTTGTTGGTGACCACGGTGATGTCTTCGCCGCCGCGGATGTTGCGGATGACCTGGGTGGCGGTAGTGCCGCTGTTGATGAAGACGATGTCACCGTCTTCGATCAGCGCTGCGGCGTGCGCTCCGATCAGCCGCTTCTCCTCCGGGTGGCGCTGGGCGCGCTGCTTGTACTCCGGCTCGAACTGGATCCGTTCGTTGAGGATCGCGCCGCCGTGCGTGCGCGTCAGGATGCCCTCGTTTTCCATCCACTCCAGGTCGCGCCGGATGGTGGCTTCCGAGACTTCCAGCAACAGGCTGAGCTCCGCACTGGGAACGATCCGGTGGATCGCCAGATACTCCTGGATGCGCTCGCGCCGTTGGGCAGGGATGAGGTTCTTGCTCATTGCACCTGTCCTTCTGCACTACCTGAGTTCGGAACGGATAAAACAAAAAGATGACGGAAATTGATCGAATTACAGTATAGTATAACGAATTCTGAAGAAATTTGCAAGTTTTTGTTTTTTCGAGTAAAATCGAAATTAATTACCTCCCCGGTTCCCAATATAAGGATGGCGGTGACAGCATGCACTTCGAACCAGCCGCGGAAATAAGAGCCATCCTCGCCTATTACAATCTGGGCGAGCTGCTCGACTACGAGCGCAACACGCGCGGGTTCGTCAACACCAGCTACGCCATTGACACCCTCCAGGATGGCCGGAGGGCTCGCTACTTCCTCCGCCGTTATAAAAAAGAGATCCAGGAAGAAGAGCTGCAATTCGAACACTCGCTAATCGACCACCTGGTCGCCAGGCAGTTTGGCTGCATCGCTCGCATCCTGAAGACGCGCTCCGGCGAAACCTACTTGCGCTGGCGAGCCGCAGATCCGGAAGCGCAGGGTGAATTCGTCGCCATATTCGAGTTCTTGCCGGGTGAGGACCGCTACACCTGGGTGAGCCCGGCCTGCAATGCCCGCGAGACGATCCAGGCTGCCGAACTCCTGGCACAGTACCACAGCGCCGTCTCCGATCTCGAGCCGCGCGGCCGGCGGTACGAAGCAAAGATCCTGGAGATGATGCCCGCCATCGCCGCCAATATCGCCTCTGCTCCGCAGCGCAGCAAGCATACGGCTTTCGACGAAGCCCTGGAGGTGGATTCCGAACGGGTTCTGCGCAGCCTGGAAGGGTTGCGGCTTATTCTGGAGGAGGCCGGATGCCGGCAGCTGCCCCAGCTGGTCGTCCACTGCGACTACCACCCCGGCAACCTCAAGTTCCAGGAAGGCCAGATCTCCGGCCTGTTCGACTTTGACTGGTCGAAGGTGGACCTGCGCCTTTTCGACCTGGCCCTGGCAATCTGGTATTTCTGTACCAGCTGGGAGGCCAAGATAGACGGGCAGCTGCGGATCGACCAGGCAGCCCGCTTCCTGAGCGCTTACCAGGAAGCTCAGCGTGGCCTGCCCGGCGTCGGGCCGCTGAGCGAATCCGAACTTCATTACCTGCCTCACATGATTGCCGCCGGCAACCTGTACATCCTGAACTGGACGGTCGAGGATTACTACCACAAAGAGGTCGATCTGGAGGAGTACCTGCGCTACTTGTGGCACAGCCTGCGATTCGTGCACTGGTTCGAGAGCGAGTCCGCCCGCCAGACCCTGGCCCGGCTAGCCGCCGGGGAAGGATTTGCGCTTGCCCAGGAATGACGGGAATTGACGATAAATGAGCCAATCACGGTCATTTTTTGAAGAATTTTGCAAGTTTTTGCATTTTCGGATATAATGAGTGCAGTGTTACCGGTTTGAATCCTGAAAATTACGTTCGTCGTCGCGGGCAGCCCGCGGTGGCGATGTTTATTTTCCGGCCTTTGCCGCCCTTGGATGGCTGCGGTCAGACCTGGCAGCCGGCTTTTGTACCTGCGGCATACACCGCGAACAGGAGTGGGTTATGAGAAATCCTTCTATCGGGATGGGTGAACAGGATCAGGCCGAACGTGAACGGTTCGAGAACGAACTGCGCCGGATCCTGACGGCCAGCGACGAAGCTGGATTGTCCTTGCGGGTCATCGGCTCTCTTGCTTTCCAGATGCACTGCCCGCAGTTCGGCTTCCTCCAGGCAGCGATGGGCCGGGCTTATACCGACATCGATTTCGCAGCCTACAAGAAGCAGTCCAAAGAAATAAAAGCGCTCATGGCCGGTCTCGGCTACGTGGAGGACCGCGAAGTCTCTATCGTCAGCGAAGGAGACCGGTCGATTTTTAACCACCAGAACAGCGACTTGCACGTGGACGTGTTCTTCGACAAGCTGGATTTCAGCCACCTGATCAGCTGGAACGGGCGCCTGGAAAGTGATAACCCGACCATCCCGCTGGCCGAACTGCTGCTCGAGAAGATGCAGATCGTGAAGATCAACGAGAAAGACGTGATCGACACCATCATGCTGCTGCTCGAGCACCCGTTGGGCGATCGCGACGACGAAGTGATCAACCTGGCGAGGGTGGCGGAGTTGTGCGCCAAGGACTGGGGCTTGTGGCGCACGACCACCATGAACCTCGACAAGGTCAGCCAGCTGGCCCAGGGGTACGAGCAGCTGTCCGCTGAGCAAAAGGCCCAGGTCACCGCCCAGGTGAACTCGATCCTGGAGCGCATCGAGGCCGAGCCAAAGACCATGGCCTGGCGACTGCGGGCCAGAGTCGGCGATCGCGTCAAGTGGTACAAGGACGTGGATGAAGTCGGGTGACGGCCGCCGGTCTGAGGCCGGCACAGGTGCAGCCAGGCGGTCTGCTGCGCCTGGCCTGAGTACGCACGCAGGAGGAAAAGCGATGACCAAGTTGGTACGCGATTTGATGAATCCCGGGATCATGACCTGCTGGCCCGACGCCTCGCTGGGCCAGATAGCCGTGATGCTGGCTGAGCGGCACGTCCACGCACTGTTCGTGGCAGACCGTCGCGGCCGGCCGATTGGCATTATCACCGATTTCGACCTCCTGGCAGGCGAATGGCTTTCGGCCGACCAGGAGAGCCTGACGGCGATGCGTTCACTCACAGCCGGCGATCTCATGTCTACGCCAATCCATACCGTCGCAGCCGACGAACCGGCGGTCTCGGCTGCCCGGCGGATGCGCGACGAGCTCATCCGCCGCCTGATGGTGGTCGACAAAGGCCGGCCGGTTGGAGTGATCTCCGTTTCCGACTTCATTCGGGATCTGGCCTCCCGAGGGAAACCCAGCCGCGAGACGGTCGGGGACGTGATGTCCGACGCCATGCTGGTCTGCCGGGATAAGACCACGGTGCTCGCCGCCGCCCGGGCCATGGCCGACACTGGCTGGCGCTCGGTGCTGGTCTTGAGCGCGGCCGGAAAAGCCCTGGGCGTCTTCAGCGGGCTGGACCTGCTCAAGTACTGCCAGATCGACGACTGCCCGGATACCACCCTGGTCACAGAGGTGATGCACCCGGCGCTTACCATCGAGATCACGGCCTCCTTGCACGAGGCGGCCAAGACGATGATCGAGGCCCACCATCACCGCCTGATCGTCGTTGACCCCGAGCAGCCGGACGCCATCCCGCTCGGGGTGATCTCTTCCTTCGATATCGTCGCTGCCATGGCCCACCCGGATTCGGTCTGGCAGCAGTAAAGCCCAGCCCGGCGGAAACCGGCGAGGATGCACGCCTGTCCTGGATGGGTCTTACCGTAGAACGTTCCCTTTGCCAACGTTAGGTGTTCTATGCCGCTGACATTGGAACAAGCGATTGCCCGTGTCCCGGGTTGGGAGGGCCGGCTCGACTTGAAGATTGCCCCCCTGGGGGGAGGCATCACCAACTCTAACTTCTGGATCGAGGTGGACGGCGAGGCGTTCGTCCTGCGCATCGCCGGGACGAACACCGAGCTGCTGGGGATCGACCGGGATCACGAATACGCCGCCAATCTGGCTGCCGGGCAGCTGGGTATTGGGCCCGAGGTGGTTTATTTCATCCAGCCGGAAGGCTATCTGGTCACGCGATTCATTGCCGGGCGGCGCTTGGAGCCCGACGAGATGCGCCAGCCGGAGACCATCCAGATGGCGGTCGAGGCGCTTAGAAAGGTGCACGCCTTGCCGGCCATCCCTGGCGAATTCTGGGTCCCCCACATCGTGGCGGCGTACAGCCAGGTAGCCCGGCAGTACGCCGTCCCCTTTCCGGAGAACTTCGACTGGCTGCTGGAGCGGCTTGCCCAGGCCGAGGCCGCCCTCACCTCCCGGCCGCTGGTATTCCACCCCTGTCACAATGACCTGCTAAATGAGAACTTCCTCTTCGACGGGCGCCTGCGCATCCTGGACTGGGAGTACGCCGGGATGGGCGACCCGTTCTTCGACCTCGCCAATTTGTCCGTCAACCACGACTTCGGGGACGACCAGGACCGCTGCCTGCTGGAGAGTTACTTCGGGGAGGTCACTCCGGAGCGCTGGGCGCGCTTGAAGGTGATGCGCATCCTCTCGGATTACCGCGAAGCCATGTGGGGCCTGGTCCAAACCGGAGTTTCACAGCTCGATTTCGACTTCCGCGATTACGCCGATAAGCATTTTCGCCGTCTGACCGGAAACCTTCAAGACCCTCGTTGGGAGCAATGGATCAAGGAGATATCGTAATATGGCAGAACTTCCCTCACACGCGCAAGTTGTCATTATCGGCGGGGGCGTCGGCGGGTGCAGCATCGCCTATCATTTAACCAAAATGGGTTGGAAGGACGTCGTCATCCTGGAGCGGCACGAGCTGACGGCCGGGTCGACCTGGCACTCGGCCGGCCTGGTAGGGCAGCTGCGCTCGGATGCGAACCTCACCCGCATGATGTACTACAGCACCGAACTGTACCGCCAGCTGAAGGAGGAGACTGGAGTCGACACCGGCTGGCGCGAAGTCGGTGGGGTGCGCCTGGCTTCCTCGCCGGAGCGCATGCAGGACGTCCGGCGGCTGGTCGGCATGGCCCGCTCCTTCGGGATGCCCATGGAGCTGCTTACGCCCAAGGAAGCCCTGGATCTGTTCCCGGCAATGTCACTGGATGGGGTCATGGGTGCGGCCTACACCCCGAATGACGGCGTAATCGACCCAACCGGTCTGACCAACGCCCTGGCGGCGGGCGCTAAGAACCGCGGCGCCCGCATCTTCCAGGAGACCAGCGTCGAGAAGATCGAGCTGAAGGACGGGCGGGTGAGTGCGGTCGTCACCGACAAGGGCACCATCCAAACCGAGATCGTGGTCAACGCCACCGGGCAGTGGGGCGGCGAAGTTGGCCGGATGGTCGGGTTGACTCTGCCCGTCGTCCCGATGGCCCACCTGTATATCATCACCAAGCCCATCGCGGGCATCGGGCACGATTTCCCCACGCTGCGCGACCCTGACCTGCTGGTCTACTGGCGCGAGGAGGTGGGCGGGCTGGTCACTGGAGGCTACGAGCGCGACCCGGCCCCCTTCGGCCTCAAAGGCATCCCCAAGGATTTCAAGTACCAGCTGCTGCCTCCCGATTGGGAGCGCTTCGGCTCGCTGATGGAGAACTCGATCAAGCGCGTCCCAGCCGTCGAGACGGCTGAGATCATCCAACTGCTAAACGGGCCGGAAGGCTTCACCCCGGATGGCGAGTTCCTGCTGGGACCGACCGCAGTTAAGGGCTTTTGGGTAGCCTGCGCTTTCTGCGCCCACGGCCTGGCCGGCGCGGGTGGCATCGGCAAGGTGATGGCTGAATGGATCATCGATGGCCATCCCGAGTGGGACGTCTGGCGGCTGGACGTACGCCGCTTCGGCTCCAATTACAACAGCCAGGATTACATCGTCGCCCGCACCATCGAGACCTATTCGCAGTATTACGACATCCACTTCCCCGGCGAGGAGCGTATGACCGGCCGCAACCTGCGCCTTTCCCCCACTTACTACCGCCTGCGCGACCTGGGCGCCTCCTTCGGCGAGAAGACCGGTTGGGAGCGGCCGAACTGGTTCAAGCCTTACGAGGCCCTGGCCCGCCACGGCCACGAGCCGGCCGGCTGGGCGCACCACAACTGGTCGCGGGCTATCGGCTACGAGCACCTGATGACCCGCGCGAACGCCGGGCTGTTCGACGAGACTTCTTTCAACAAGTTCGAGGTGCGCGGGGCTGGCGCCCTGGCCTTCCTCAATTACGTGTGCGCCAACGACATCGACCAGCCGGTCGGGACGGTGGTCTACACCCAGTGCCTGAACCCGCGCGGCGGGATCGAGTGCGACTTCACCGTCACCCGCCTGGCGGAAGACCGCTTCTTCATCATCACCGGCACGGCCTTCGGCGAGCACGACCGCTCCTGGCTGCGCCTCAACATGCCCGAAGACGGCTCGGTGTCCATCGAAGACGTCAGCTCCTTCTACGCCTGCATCGGCATGTGGGGACCGAAGGCCCGCCAGATCCTGCAGAAGGTCACCCGCGACGACATGTCCAACGAGGGCTTCCCCTACATGACCGCCAAACGGGTCACCATCGGGGACGTGCCGGCCCTGGCCTCGCGCGTCACTTACGTCGGCGAGCTCGGCTGGGAGTTCAACTGCCCGATGGAGTACGGCCTGCGCCTGTGGGACACGCTGTGGGAGGCCGGGCAGCCGGAGGGCTTGGTCGCAGCCGGGTACAAGGCGATCGACAGCCTGCGGCTTGAAAAGGGCTACCGTTACTGGAGCGGCGAGATCACCCCGGACTACACCCCCTACGAAGCCGGACTCAGCTTCGCCGTCAAGCTGGACAAGGGCGACTTCATCGGCCGCGAAGCCCTGCTGAAGCAGAAAGAGGCCGGCATCCAGCAGAAGCTGATCTGTGCGACGCTGGCCGACAGCCGGGTCATCGCCCTGGGCAAGGAGCCTATCCGCCCGATCGGCCGCGAGGAGATCATCGGCTGGGTGGCCTCGGGCGGGTACGGCTACACGGTCGCCAAGAGCATCGTGTTCGCCTACCTGCCGGTCGAGTACGCCCGCAACGGCAATGAACTGGAGATCGAGCTGTTCGGCGAGCGGGTCTGCGCCGTGATCGAGTCTTCCCCGCTCTATGACCCGAAGGGAGAGCGGATTAAAGCTTAATAGACTTTGTCATCCTGAGCGTGCGCCGCTGCGCTTAGCGGAGCGAAGGATCTCCTCGGTTGCGCAGTCCGAGATTCTTCGTCGGCAAAGATCGCCTCCTCAGGCGATGCCCTGAATGGATTGAGGGGATGACAGCCTCGCTCTATGTCATCCTGAGCGGAGCGAAGGATCTCCTCAGTTGCGCAGCCTGAGATCCTTCGTCGGCAAAGATCGCCTCCTCAGGCGATGCCCTGAATGGAATGAGGGGATGACAACTATGTGGATCAGTTTCTTTCCTGTACGAATAGGAGGTGCTGTTATGATTGAAAGCCCTGTCGAGAAGCTGGCCAATACCCATCCCGACCTGGAAATCTGGTGGGATTCCTCCCCCCTGGTCTATGGCGAGTGGGTCCAGAAGATGTTGAATGCTGCTCCCCCCGATAAGCGACCGGTCCTGGAAGAGCAGCTCGCCCGGCTGTACGTCGCCGATGACCCTGCCCGCAGCCTGTTCCGAGGCTGCACCACCAATCCTCTGCTCTCCTGGGAGGCCGTCAAGGCCGACCGGCGCTTCTGGGATGATTGGGCGGACGACCTGGTCGCCGCCAACCCGGACCTGACGGTCAAGGAGCTGGTCTGGCTGACGTACAAAGAGGTGGTCCGGCGCGGCGCGGAGATGTACTTGCCAATCTGGCGGGCCACAAAGGGCCGCTTTGGCTGGATCTCCGGGCAGCTCGACCCGCGCCTGTTCGTCGAGACCGAGCAGATGGTCCAGGATGCCGAGGAGCTGGCTGCTCTCAACCCGAACGTGATGATCAAGGTCCCCGCCAGCATGCAGGGGATCGAGGTGGTAAAGATCCTGACCTCTCGGGCTATCTCGACCAACACGACTGTGTGTTTCACCCTTCCGCAGATTCTGGCTTCGGCCAACGCCGCCATGGAGGGCATCCGCATCGCCCAGGCGGAGGGAGTCGAACTTGGAAGATGGCGGGCGGTGATCACGATGATGATCGGGCGGTTGACCGAGCACCCGGTGCTCGACGTTCAGGCCGCCCGCAAGAATATCCACCTCTCCTGGCAGGACAAGCACTGGTTCGGCCTGGCGGTCTTCAAACGGGCTTACCGGATCCTCACCCAGGGCGGCTACGCCAGCAAGATGCTGGCCTGCTCGATGCGGGAAGGGCCGGTCGTGGCCGGCAAGAAGCGCTTCTGGGATCTGGAGAAGATCGCTGGCGACATCGTCTACACCTGCCCGCCGTACGTGCTCGAGCCGCTCTTCGAGATCGGCGACGGCCTGGAATTCCGCCAGGAGATCGAAGAGGGCGTCCCGCTGGAAGTGATGGACAAGATCCTGCAGATTCCGTACGGCATCCAGGCCTATGACCCGAACGGGCTGGCCCTGGAGCAGTTCAACACGCACCCCGCGACCATCTCGACGGTCGATGCCTTTTCCAAAGGCTTTGCCGACCTGGAGCAGTTCATCGCTGAACGCAAAGCCCTGGTCGCCGGCCGCTCTCTGGCAGCCGAGCGGGTAAATTAGATTGGAGTTACGCAGTTCAGGAGGAAATTGTGGGTGTTTGGGCGGGCATCGCCCGCC
>DASWHG010000226.1:0-11406 GCA_036393315.1 Anaerolineales bacterium
CACACACCACAAAAGAATATTGATTTTTTGGATGGCTAGAGAAGGAGTCCGAAGTGAAACCTGTGGCAGGAAATCGAGAAACCCTTGCGTATACGGACACGTCCTTGACCGGGCTGGCGGAGGACGGGGTGGGTGTCTCAATCGTTATCCCTGTCTATAATGAAGCCGAGAGCCTGCCGCTCCTTCACCAGGCGCTTCGCCAGGCCATGGAGGCCTACACACAGGGCTGGGAAGTCGTTTACGTGGACGACGGCAGTGCTGACGGCAGCTACCCGCTCCTGGCTGAACTGGCCGAGAGCGATCCGGATCATATCCGCGTCGTGGCGCTGCGGCGTAATTTCGGACAGACGGCGGCGATCGCGGCCGGGATCGACCACGCCCAGGGAGAGATCCTGGTCCTGATGGACGCGGACATGCAGAATGACCCGGCCGACATCCCGATGATGCTGGAAAAGTTGGAGCAGGGCTACGACGTGGTGAGTGGCTGGAGGGTAAACCGGCACGACGTATTTCTCACTCGCAGGCTGCCCTCCCAGATTGCGAATGGATTGATTTCCAAGGTGACGGGAGTGCAACTGCACGATTACGGATGCACGTTGAAAGCTTACCGCCGGGAAGTGATCACCGGTTTCCGCCTGTACGGTGAGATGCACCGCTTCATCCCGGCCTTCGCAGGTTGGGTGGGCGCAAAGATCGTCGAAGTGCCGGTCAGGCACCACCCCCGGCGCTATGGGAAAACCAAGTACGGCCTGGAGCGCACCCTCAAGGTCGCCCTCGACCTGTTGACCGTCAAGTTCCTGAGCAGCTATGCCAATAAACCGATCTACCTGTTTGGCGGGGCTGGAGCGGTGCTATTCGTCGGGAGCCTCATCACGCTGATCTATATTATTGCCAGGAAATTGTGGTTTGACGAGTCGTTGGTACGTTCGCCGCTGCTCCAAATGAGCACCATGCTCTTCATCCTGGGCTTTCAGTCCATCTTATTGGGTTTGATCGCCGAGTTGCTGGTCCGCACCTATCACGAATCGCAGGCGAAGCCCACGTACACCATCCGGAAAGTGATCAACGGCAGGCAAGGCAGACAATGAAAGAGACTTTAATGAACGGTGTTTCCGGCCGCTCGGCGTTCCTCGTACGCCTGTTTGGCACCGCGTTGGCCCTGGTTTTGCTGTTCTATTTGTTAAGCCAGCAGGGATGGGGCGAGATCGCGGCTGCCTTCAGCAAGATCCCTTACTGGCGGTTGGCGCTGGCGATAGGGTTGATGTTCATCTCTCGCCTGGCGGTCTCCGGGCGCTGGTACGTGCTGCTCCGCTCGGGCGGGATGGATGTCTCTCTCGGGCAGGCGCTGCGGGTGACGTTTGCCGGCCTGTTCGCTACGAATTTCCTGCCGACCACGGTGGGCGGGGACGTCATCCGCCTGGCTGGGGCGCTGCAGCTGCGCTTCGACGCGGCGGTCAGCGCAGCTTCGTTGATCGTCGACCGGCTGATCGGCATGGCCGGCATGGCGATGGTCCTGCCGTTTGGCCTGCCCAGCTTCCTGCAAAGCCGCCAGGCAGCCGGCAGCTGGCCGTTGGGAGACCCCTACCTGATGGCGAGCTATGCCGCGCCTTTAGGAAAGCTGTGGCACACGGCCTGGGAGAAAGGCCTGCGGCTGGTGCGCAAGGTGCTGGCGGCGCTGTCGTTATGGCTCAAGCAGCCCCGGGCCCTCCTGACCGCCTTATTCTTTACCTGGGTCCACATGCTGTGCCTGTTCTTCATCCTGCTGACCCTTTTCAAAGGCATGGATCAGGCCATCTCCTTCTGGCTGGTCGGCGGGCTGTACAGCCTGGTTTACTTCGTGACCCTGATGCCTTTTTCGATCAATGGCTACGGCATCCAGGAGGTCTCTATGACCCTGATCTTCTCCACCGTCGGAGGAGTATCCATGGAGAGTGGTTTGACCGCCGCCCTGCTGTTCCGCACCATCATGATGCTCGCCAGTTTGCCCGGCGCGCTATTCGTGCCCGAATTATTGGCCGGGGCGAAAGCCCGGGCTGGAGCCGCCAGGTGAGGGATGCTTTCCCGCCCGCCGGCCTGCGTCTCGTCCTGGTAATCACAGCCGGGATGCTTTCCGCGGCTGCGTTTCTGTTCGCCAGACAGGCCATGGACCGTGGGGTGCTGTTCGCCTCGCTGCGCTGGACAGCCGCGACCGGGCTGGTAGCGCTGGTCGCTGCCCTGGCGTTGGCTGCCTTGACGGCCAGCTGGACGGCCGGTTGGGAGAGGTTAGCCGGGTGGTTCGAGGTGGGCATGCGCAGGCTGGGCCGGCTTGGCCCGCTGAACCTGGTGTTGTTCTTGCTGCCGGTTGCGGTCTACTCCACCCTCGTGCTCGGTCCGGCCGGGCAATACCTGGAGAACCTGGCGGTCCGGCTGGCGCTTTACTGGCTGGTCGTGCTGGCAGGGGCCGTGTTCTTGAGAGCGTTTGCGCCGGAGATGTCCTGGCCGGCGGTGATGGCTTCCGCCTGGCTCCTGTCCGGGGCCGGGATTAAGATCGCGACATTTACCCCGGACGTCTCCACCTATCCGTTTTCTCTGAGCTGGTCGGAAGCGAGCCGTTATTACTACGCCTCGCTGTTTTTTTCGGAGAGGGTTTACGGCGTTGCAGTGCTGCCTTCCTCCCTGCACCCCAGCCGCTATCTGATGCAGGCGGTCCCGTTCCTGTTCTCCGGGCTGCCGCTGTGGTCCCACCGGTTATGGCAGGTGCTGCTCTGGCTGGTGATGGGCGGGGTTACGGCTTCTCTCCTGGCTAAGCGGCTGAGTGTCCGGCCGGGAGTAAGGTTGCCCTACATCGCCTGGGCGTTCCTGTTCCTGTTCCAGGGGCCGGTCTATTATCACCTGCTGGTCGTTCCTGCCATCCTGTTCTGGGGTTTCGACAGCGGGAAGTTCTGGAGATCCCTTGGCGTGGTGCTGCTGGCCTCTGCCTGGGCGGGGATCAGCCGGTTGAACTGGTTCCCGGTCCCCGGGCTGCTGGCCGCCACGATGTATTTTTGCGAAGTCCCGGTATCCCGGTTTCAAGGACCAGGAAATTTTACACCGGGCGCAGGTGGGGCGATGCGTGGCCTGGCTGCCTACCTGGTTAAACCAGCCGCCTGGTTCGGGCTGGGGACCCTGGTCGCCGTGGCTGCCCAGGCGCTGTACGTCCTTTGGTCGGGCGTCGAACAACAGGCGTTCACCTCCAGCTTCACCTCCGATCTGCTCTGGTACCGGCTGCTGCCGAACCCAACTTTCCCCCTGGGGATCCTGCCTGCGATCCTGCTGGTTTCCGGGCCGGTCCTGGTGCTGTTGTTCCTGGGCCTGGGAGGCGTCCACCCCATCCGCCTGCTCGGTCTGGCAGCCATTCTTGCGGTGCTGTTCGCCGGGGGCGTGATCGTCAGCGTCAAGATCGGTGGGGGCAGCAACCTGCACAACCTGGACGCTTTCCTGGTCGTTTTGCTCGCGGCCGGGAGCTACGTTTTCTTCGGGAAATTTGCCCGGGAAGGGAATGGAGTCCGCAGCCCGGCCAGGGTCCCGTGGCTGCTGGTCGCCTCGATCCTGGCCATCCCGGTCCTTTATGCGGTCAGCGCTGCCGGGCCGGAACCGTTGCCGGATCGGGCTCGGGCGGAAAAAGCTTTCGACGACCTCGAGGAGATGGTCGCCCAGGCCTCTGCCCAGGGTGGGGAGGTGCTGTTCATCTCGGAGCGGCACCTGCTGACCTTCGGAATGCTGCCCCGGGTTCCGCTGGTCGAAAAATATGAGACCGTTTTCTTGATGGAGATGGCGATGGCTGGCAATGCCGTTTACCTGAACGAGTTTTACGCAGACTTGCAGGGTAAACGGTTTGCGCTCATCATCTCTGACCCGCTGCGAGACACGTTCAAAGGGAGTGAGTATTCGTTTGGAGAGGAGAACGACGTTTGGGTGGCTCGCGTCGCCCAGCCGCTTTTGGAATCCTACCAGCGGGCCGAGGTGTTTAGAGGCTTGGGCCTCGAGGTATTGGAACCGAAGCCATAACGTTCTTCCTGTGAGGAGTGCAACAAGGTAGCCTGGTGAGCCTGGCTGCAACTTGCCGAGGTATAGAATTTGAAGATACTCGTTCTGACGCACGAATTTCCGCCGGTCGGGGGTGGGGGTGCCCGGGTGATCCAGGACTTGTGCCGGGGATTGAGCGAATCCGGCCACGAGCTGCGGGTCTTGACCACACATCTCGAAGGCCTTCCCCAGGAAGAACAGCTCGATGGGGTCCGGATCGTTCGAATCCCCTGTGGCCGGAAGGTGCCTTACCGGGCAAGGTTGGTCGAGATGGCCCGCTTCGTGGCCGGGGGCTTCCTGACCGGAATGCGCGCGATGCTCTCGTGGCGCCCTGACGTCATTCACGTCCACTTTGCGGTGCCGGCCGGCGCGCTGGGCTGGCTCTTGTCGGCCCTGACGGGCGTACCTTACGTGCTGACCGCCCACGGCGGCGACGTCCCCGACGGCGCTCCCGAAAAGACGGCTGGTTGGTTCAAGTGGATCTATCCCTTCACCCACCCCATCTGGCGCAGGGCAGCGCGCATCGCCGCGGTGAGCGAGCAGACCCGCCAGCTGGCGCTGCGCCATTACCCGGTCGAAATCAGCGTCATCCGCAACGGCTTTGATTTCCAGGCTCTGAACCCGGGGCAAATCCAGTTGGGAGATCCGCCGCGCGTGATCTGGGCCGGGCGCTTCATGCCCGAAAAGAACCCGATCCAGGTTGTGCGGACGCTGCATGGGCTGCGCGAACTGGCCTGGACCTGTGTCATGATCGGCGATGGCCCGGAGAAAGAGCCGGTCGAGCGTGAGATCGCTCAACTTGGCCTGGGAAACCGTTTTACTGTGACTGGCTGGCTGACCCAGGGCGAGGTGATGGATTGGTTTGCGAAGAGCGATGTGCTCTTTATGCCTTCCTTCATGGAAGGCCTGCCGATCGTTGGTTTGCAGGGCCTGGCCATGGGGCTGGCTATCGTCGCCACCCGGGTGGGCGGCTTCCTGGACCTGGTCGAACCCGGTTCCAACGGCTACCTGGTCGATAACCCCAATGGGGACGGTTTTTGCGAACCGCTGCGGAATCTCTTGACCGATACGTTGCAGCTGAAAGCCTGCCGGGAGTCCAGCCGCCTGGTGGCCTCCCGCTTCGATATCCGCCTGATGATCCGGGCCTACGATGAGTTATTGACTGGCGCGGTACAAAGCGAGGTCGTAGCGAACGCCTGATGGAAAATGCGAAATTGGTGGTGATCGGATGGGACGGCGCGACCTGGGACCTGCTTGACGACTGGACGAAAGCAGGGTACCTGCCAAACCTGGCGAAGCTGCGGCAGGCCGGCAGCTCCGGGGCAGTGCGTTCCACGCCGCTGCCGCTCAGCCCGGCCGCCTGGAGCACGATCGTCACCGGCCAGAATCCCGGACGGCACGGGGTGTTTGATTGGTTCGAGCGGAAGCCGGGCAGTTATGCGGTCGAGTACGTGCATACCGGCCGGATCGCGGCCAGGCCGGTCTGGGATTACTTCAACGAAGGCGGCAAACGGATCGGTATTTTCTGCCCGCCGATGCTTTATCCTGCCGTCCCGGTCGATGGCTTCATGGTCTCCGGGATGGCCGCGCCGAACCCGCAGGCAGGCGATTTTGCACACCCGCCGGACTTGATGGCCGGCCTGGAAGCCAGCGTCGGTCCTTACATCGCCGCCGAGGAGGAGACGTTTAAAACCGGGCGTGAGGCGACCTACCTGCAGAGCATACTGGACTGGCTGGATTACCAGCGCCGCGCCGTGCGCTACCTGGTCGAGCGCTACCCCTGCGACGCTTACCTGCTGGTTTTCATGCAGTCGGACCATGCCCAGCACAAATTCTGGCGCTACCTGGACCCCACTTATCCCGGCTACGATCCCGCGCGGGATGGTCGCTTCCGCGACTCGATTCTAAAGGTCTACCAGGCGCTGGACAGCTTGCTGGGCGAGCTGGTGGCTCATTTCGGGGAGTCGGCCAGGTACGTGCTGCTGTCGGACCACGGCGCGGGCCCTGCATACGGTGTGATGTACATCAACCGCTGGCTGCGGCAGGAAGGGCTGCTGCACCTGAAGTCCGGAGCGGCTACCCGCCTCAAATCCTGGCTCGCCTCGAGCAACCTGATCCTGCGGGTTTACCGCCTGGCCGCCGGCCTGGGAATGGGTAAAGCCGCTCAATTGGTTTCCAAACCGGTGCGGAACAAGGCCTTGAACGCATTCCTTTCCTTCGACGATATCGACTGGTCGCGCACGCAGGCCTATGCCCGTGGTTCCTTCGGGCAGGTTTACGTGAACTTAAAGGGCCGCGAGCCGGAGGGGATCGTAGAGCCCGGTCCGGCTTACGAACAGCGGGTCGAGGAGATCCTTTCCAGGCTGCGGGCACTGCGGCATCCGGAAACGGGCGAACCCCTGATCACCGGCCTTCACCGCCGAGAAGAGGTGCTGGCAGGCCCTTACCTGGAGCGCGCTGCGGATATCCTGTTTACGATCCAGGACCAGCGCTACCAGTCTTCCGTCAAGCTGGGCATCGAAGGCCGGGAGCTGTTAGGGACTTCGGAATATGAGGACTCAGGCAGCCACCGGCCGGAGGGCATCCTGGTGATGTCGGGGCCCGGCATCCAGCCCGGCGCTCCCATCGAGGGGGCGAGTGTCGCCGACATCTGCCCCACCTTACTCGCGCTCTCCGGCCTGCCGGTCCCTGCCGGGTTGGATGGCCGCGTGCTGGGCGAGGTACTGGCCTCAGAGCTGAAGGATCGAATACAGATGGAAACGACCCCGGCGGAGGGTGAGACCGGCCGGGTGGAGCCTCCTGACCTGGCGCCTGAAGAACTGGCCCAGCTGGAAGACAGGCTGCGCAGCCTGGGCTACCTGGGCTGAGGGAAAAGATAAATTTCTATGAAGAGTGCATCGCCGAAAAAACGCTTGCCTTCGAAAGGCAAACTGGTCCGCTGGGCCGGCACCTTGGTCTCCACCGCTCTGTTTGTTTGGTTGATCGCCCGGCAGGACTGGGCTCGCATCTGGGATCACCTGGCGAATACGCCCATCTGGCTCCTTCCCTTGGTCTTCCTGCTTTACTTCATGGGGCAGGTGCTCAATTCCCTGCGTTGGGCCAACCTGCTGCGCGCTCAGGGACTGAAGGTCCCGTTCGTCGAAGTGCTGAAGATGGTCCTGACCGGGGCGTTTGCTTCGAACTTTCTGCCGTCCACGATCGGCGGCGATACCGTCCGGATCGTCAGCCTGCTGCGCTTCAACGCCAGCTGGGGCGTGAGCGTCGCCTCGGTGATGATGGACCGGCTCCTGAATGTGGTCGCCATGTTCACCATACTCCCGTTCTCCTTCCTGGTTTTCGGCGACCCGGCCATTTTCTTCGAAAGGATTCGGGGCTTCGAAGCAGAGCCCCTCCTGGCCGGGATCGGCGTGGCAAACACCCGGGTAGAAAAGTACGTCGCGAAGGTCAACCGCTGGTTCGGTCGGATCTGGGAGATCTTAAGGGCCTGGGTGCAGCACCCGCGGGTGCTCCTGGGATCGTTTGCCCTGTCCTGGTCGTCTTCGTTCATCATTTTCATTGCCATCTGGATCCTGGCGCGCGGCCTGGAAATGCAGGTCAGCCTGTACCAGGTGATGGGAGTCATGGCGCTCAGCTACGCCGTCAACCTGCTGCCGATCTCGATCAACGGCTACGGGGTGCGCGAGATCGCTTTAACCACCCTGTACATGCATATCGGCGCCAGCCTGGAGCAGGCTTCGACGCTGGCCGTGGTGACTCGCTTCGTGCTCTTGATCGAGGCGCTGCCCGGCGCGTTGTGGCTGCCGCGGGCCGTCCCGACCGTGAACGGGGAAGAGGAGAAGGTGTGAGCGACCTGCGCGCATTGCCCGGCCGGCAGGCCGGGCTTGTCTTCGTCCTGCTGGCGCTTGCCATCTGGCTGCCGCGCGGGCTGGCGCTCGACCGGTTCGTCACCCCGGACGAGCCGAAGTGGCTGGCCCGTTCGGCGAACTTCTACCTGGCGCTGGCCCAGGGAGACCTGGCGGGCACCTTCACCCGCGAGCACCCCGGCGTGACCGTCACCTGGATCGGGACGGCCGGCCTGCTGTGGCGCTACCCGGACTACCCTCGGGAGGCGCCGGGGCGGCTGACCGAATCGAGGCAGATAGAGCCGGTGCTGCGCGACCACGGGAAGCCGCCGCTGGAGATGCTGGAAGCGGGCCGGATTCTAATGGTGATCGCCATCCTGGCCGTCCTGCTGGCGGCCTTCGGACAGGCGGTCCGCCTGGCCGGGCTGTGGCCGGCGCTGGCCGGTTTCCTGTTGATCGCCTTCGACCCCTTCCACGTTGGCCTGACGCGCCTGCTTCACCTGGATGGGTTGGCCAGCAGTTTGATGCTGCTCTCGATCCTGGCCTTTTTAGGATATCTCTACCGCGGCCGCCGGCTGTTCGACCTGCTGTTCTCCGGCGCAGCTGCCGGGTTCGGCTGGTTGACCAAGTCGCCGGCCTTCTTCCTGGCGCCGTTCATCGCCCTGCTGGCGCTGGCCGAGCTGGCGCGGCTGTGGCTGGCCCGGCGGAGCCTGGGCCTGCCCGATCTTTGGCGGGCGGCCTGGCCGGTGGCGCTCTGGTCGGCCAGCGGCTGGCTGGTTTTTGTCCTGTTTTGGCCTTCGATGTGGGTGCAGCCTGTCAGGACTCTCGAGCGGGTGTTTGCAGAAGCGAATACGTATGCCGCCGAGGGCCATTCCACCGAGGTCTACTTTAACGGGATGGCGATCACCGGGGATCCGGGCCGCCGCTTTTACCCGGTCTCCTACTTATGGCGGTCCACTCCCGTGGTGCTGGCCGGCCTTGCCCTGGCCGGAGTGGGTCTGGTTTTTAGACGGGAGACTGCTGAGGACCGGGGCGGGCGCGGGTTGATCGCCGGGCTGGCCCTGTATGCCATCCTGTTCACAATTTTCATGACCCTGGGCTCCAAGAAGTTCGACCGCTATCTGCTGCCGGTCTACCCGGCGCTAGACCTGGCCGCCGGGATCGGCTGGGTCCTGGCTTTCCGCTGGCTCCGAGAGCGCCTTTCGCCTCCATTCGCGCGCTATGCCATCCCGCTCGGCCTGGGATTGGTGGTCGCCGGGCAGGCGCTGGGCGTGTTCCAGACCTATCCCTACTACCTGAGCTACTACAACCCTTTGATGGGCGGCAGCGCCAGGGCGCCGGAGGTAATGATGATCGGCTGGGGTGAGGGCATCGACCAGGCGGCGCGCTACCTCAACGCCAGGCCGGGTGCAGCCGGTTTGAAGGTGATGTCCTGGTACCCCGATGGGGTCTTCTCCTACCTTTTCGACGGCCAAACCGTCCACGCCGAAGCGGAATGGGAGCAGACCGAGCCGTTGCTGCTGGGTTCCGATTACGTTGTGACTTACATCCACCAATGGCAGCGCAACCTGCCTTTTCCGGAAATGCTCGAGCTCCTCTCCAGGCGGACGCCGGAGAAGGTGATCTACCTGGACGGGATCGAATACGTGCGGATCTACAACTTGCGTAGCGCAGCAAGCCCTTGAAGGAAGGAAAGACTTGGCAGACGTCATCCAGGAACGCCCCCTTCGTATAATCGAGAAGGAAGCGAAAGCCGTACAGGTCGAACGGCTCTGGCTTAAGTTTCTTCTGCTCGGGGCCGTGCTGCTTGCCGTCTGGCTGCCGCGCGGGCTGGCGCTCGACCGGTTCGCGACCCCGGACGAGGCCGCCTGGGTCGGGCGCTCGGCCAGCTTCTACCATGCTTTGCTGCACCGCGATTTCGCCGCCACCTTTCAGCACAGCCATCCAGGGGTAACGGCCACCTGGGCTGGGGCAGTCTCTTTCCGATACCATTACCCCGGCCTGGCGTCCCAGGTAGAGGCGCGCACGCTGAAGAATTGGGAGCGGGTGGAACCATTCCTGCGCGAGCGCGGCTACCAGCCCGTGCAGATCCTGGAGACGGCCCGCGCCTTCATGGTTTTAGGGACCACGGCCGCCCTCGGTGCGGCCTGGTTCTACGCGCTGCGCCTGTTGGGGCTGTGGCCGGCGCTGGTTGGCCTCCTGCTGGTCGCCTTCGACCCGTTCCATGCCGGCCTGACCCGCCTGCTGCACCTGGATGGGCTGGCCGGCAGCCTGATGCTGGCCTCCTGCCTGGCCTTCCTGGCGTTCGTCTACCGCGGCCGGCGCTGGTTCGACCTGGTTCTCGCCGCTGTACTGGCCGGATTAGCCTGGCTGACGAAAGTCCCGGCCCTCTTCCTGGTGCCTTTCTTCGGCCTGGTGATGGGCATCGAGGTGCTGCGCGGCTGGCGGAAGGCAGGCCGGCTGCGCGGTGCAGACATCGCCAGGGCGGCCTGGCCCCTGCTGGCCTTGGCTGGTATGAGCCTCCTTGTCTTCGTGCTGCTGTGGCCTGCCATGTGGGTTGATCCGCTCGGCACTTTGAGCCAGATCTTCTCACGCTCGCTGTCCTATGCCGAAGAGGGCCATTCGAGCGTCATCTTTTTCAACGGGCAGGTCTATGCCGGCGACCCCGGCTGGTCGTTCTACCCGGTCAACTACCTCTGGCGCACGACCCCGCCGGTCTTGTTCGGCCTGGTCCTGGCAGGGATTGCCTTGCTGCGCGGCCGCGTGCCCCGCGATCGACCTGAGATGCGCTGGGTCGTGCTGCTGCTTGTGCTTTACGCCGTGCTCTTTGGGGTGGGGATGAGCCTCGCGGCGAAGAAGTTCGACCGCTACCTGCTGCCGAGCTTCCCCGCCCTGGACCTGGTCGCGGGTTTCGGATGGGCAGCCTTGCTCGGCTGGCTCTGGGGCGCCGCTCCTCGCCCGCCTGTCCGCCTGGCCGGCGCCGCCGCGGTCGGCCTGGCGGTCGCCTGGCAGCTGCTGCTGGCCCTGCAGACCGCACCCTACTACCTGAGCTACTACAACCCGCTGCTCGGCGGCAGCGAACGCGCGCCACAGGTGATGATGATCGGCTGGGGTGAGGGGCTGGACCAGGCGGCAAGGTACCTCAACACCCTCCCTCACGCTTCGGACCTGCGGGTTATGTCGCACTACCCGGATGGGAGTTTCTCGTACTTTTTCGAAGGCGAGACGTTGCACCTGCCGGAGCGTTGGGGAGGCCTTGCAGATGAGCAGCTGGATGGTGTGGATTACCTGGTGCTTTACATCCACCAGTGGCAGCGCCAGCGACCGGACCCGGAGATGTTAGCCTTTTTCGCGGCGCAGACACCTGAGTTCGTGGTGCGCATCGACGGCCTCGACTATGCCCAGGTCTACAACCTGGATGACATGGCTTTCTCAAAGTCGAAAGCCCTGCTTTTCCCCACCCCCTAACCCCCGCCCCAGGGCGGGGGCAAAGAGGAAATTGGGGTGGGAGAAGGCGGCT
>DASWHG010000227.1:0-2812 GCA_036393315.1 Anaerolineales bacterium
GGAATAATTTCATGGCTTGGTCCGTTGACAGCGTGTTTCGTAGATTATACCAGCCAAGCAGGTAGACCTTCAAATGAAGGTACCCCATCAAAATCCTTCTTACGGTCAAATATTCAGCTTGGACGCATCATCGGCCAAGGAGTCGAGGCGACCGCCAAAGCCTTTGGCGTCCACCGCGTACCGACCGTAAAGGGCCAATCGATGCCGGCTTACGAGCCGCGCGCCATCAAGGGGATCGGCGTCACCTACGCGACCAGCCCAATGGGCGCCGATCACACCGCCGGGTACACGATTGCCCCGGAGATTGCCGGCGTAGGCGGGAAAGTTGACCCGTTGTCCTCCGAGGGCAAGGCAGAGTTGTCCCTTACCTTCCAGGCAGCTACCGCCTTCATCGACAGCACCGGCTACTGCCTCTTTATTGCTTTCCCGATCCTGGACATCCCTAAGGGATGGGAGGGGATGGCCGAATCCGTCGCCGGGGTGACCGGGTTGAACATCACAGGCGCGGATGTGATCGATATTGGGAAAGAGGTGCTCAAGATGGAGCGCCTGTTCAACGAGCGAGCCGGCTTCACCGATGCGGATGAACGCCCACCGGAGTTCATGCGCTACGAGAAACTCCCGCCCCATGATGAGAAATGGACGGTCACCGACCAGGAGCTCGATCAAGTTTACGCGTGGGTTCACAACGGTTCGAAAGCATAACCCCCGATCGTTCGCCCTGAGGATTCGCCGGGTGTGGTTCTTATCAGAGCCACACCCGGCTTTGATTCGAGGCGCTATAAGAAATCAACCTCCCCCCACAGCAGGGAACACGCCCAGGTTGTCATCCGCATCGAGCGGCGTATCCAGCCCTTGGTCCAGGAATTGTGCATCGCGACCGTTGACAAACACGTGCACGTGCCTGTACAACTGGCCATGTTCGTCCAGCAGTTCTCGCCGGAGCCCTGGATAACAGCGGATCATCTCGTCCACCAACTGCCCGACGGTGGCTCCCTCCGGAAGCGGAAAATCGACCGTTTTCAGGCCGACTACCTGCCGGAGTGTCGCGTAAAAATTTACTTTCATCTCTGATTCCTCCCGTTCGAACGGGGGAAATTCCGTTCGGGCCTATCCGTGTATCAGGGGATTTCCCCAGTGCTCTCCGAGCGCCTGAGCGAGAGATAGGCTGCCCGCCGGGTGTCCCGAGTCAACCGGTAAGGATGCCCGAGGCGGAAGCCGGGCACCCAGACGATCACGTCCCCGGCCGAAACCAGCGGCCAGCTGCGGCGCGACCGGAGGGGGATCTTCTGGTTAATCATAAAATCGGACAACTTCATGGAATGGCCGCCCAGTCCCAGGGGCTGGAAGCGGTCACCGGGTACACGCACACGCACTCCTAGTGAGCCCGGCACGGAGTCGAGCGCGATCCAGGCCTGGAAAGGATCGTTGTTCGCTCGGGCCTGCTGCCGCGCATCTGCAAGGCTCCCAACTTCCTTCGCCTGCAGCTCCCAACCTCCTGGCAGCCGGACCGTCCCCGGGACCGGCAGAGGCAGGTAGTCCCCGTCTAGGATATACGGCCAATTTCCGGACGGCAGTTCGGTCTCCCAGTCCGCCAGCCACAACCGTTCTTGCTCCCGGTCCTCCTCATTCGCTGAGTCCCTCTCCAGGACCAGGCGCAGGCCTGCCGCCAGGTCGACCTGCGCAGTGCTTCGGGCGTTCTTCAAGAAATCAAGCGCCCGTTCGATCGCCTCGAAACCAATGTCTCTCAAACCGGGGCGCAGTTCGGCGATCGCCCTGCGGAAGATATGCCGCTGGATCCCGGCCGGTTCAGAGCGGAGCGCTGCCGGGAGCATCGCAACGTACCCCGGACCAACTTCGATGACGGAAGATTCCCAGGCTGCCTCCACCAGCCTTTCGATCGCCTCGAAATCCGCTTGCAGCACTTTCGCCATGCGCCAAAATGATTCTTTAACCGCCGGGTTGAAGCGTTCCAGGTAGGGGATCAGCTCATTTCGCAGCCGGTTGCGGAAATACGTCGAATCGAGGTTGCTCGTGTCGAAAACGGGTTCCAGCCCGCGCTCAGCACAGTAAGACAGCACCTCAGAGCGCCAAGTATCGAGAAGGGGCCGCACGAGCGGGATTTCCCTGCTCCAGGCATTCGGCAAGGCCCGGGGCTGCATCCCTTTCAATCCAGACAGGCCGGCGCCGCGCAGCAAATGCATCAATACCGTTTCCACCTGGTCATCGGCCGTATGGGCTACCGCAACCGCATGCGCTTTGCAGCGCCTGGCTTGTTCGAACAAGAACCGGTAGCGCAGCATTCTCCCGGCCTCCTCCACAGACATGCCTGCTTCTCGCGCGTAGTCTCTGGCATCCGCCTGCTCCTCCACATAGGAGAGCCCGTATCCCTCGGCAGCTTCCCGCACTTTCCTGGCCTCTGTGTCCGCCTCCGGTCTCAGGCGGTGGTTCAAATGGGCAACCAGCGGCGCAAAGCCAATCTGGTGGAAGGCATCCAACAGGGACAGGCTGTCTGGCCCTCCAGAGACCCCGACCACCACCAACATATCTGGCTGAAGACCGCAGTCGAGGAAAAGCGTAACCCGCAGGCGTTCGAGCATGGCAGTAAAGATTATAGCGTAAAAGCCTTCTTCTTTTATTCCGCCAATCACCTACATAGGTGATTGGCCGAAAGTAACTTTACAAAAATCAAGAGCCAATCGGCCAAACACCCACAATTTTATTCTGAACTGCGTAACTCCAAAGTCTAAATAAATTGTCTCTCTGGGATCTGCCGTGGTAGGGGCCATATGTGGGGATTGTTTGCGGGCGT
>DASWHG010000228.1:0-3880 GCA_036393315.1 Anaerolineales bacterium
CCTACCACGGCAGATCCCAGAGAGACCTTTAACAGTTAAGGAAAACCCGATATTCGTTGTGCTATAATGGCCCGGCGTGGCAAAATGACCAGTGTATGAAACATATTTTAGTGAAAAACAGGAATTTTGTCAAATTAATAATCTTCCTTTTGCAGGATGTGAACGAAGAAAACGACAATGAGCGATAATCATCCAAAGGGTGTGTTCGCAGCTGCTCTGACCCCTCTGAATTCGAATTTTTCTCCGGATCGCACCTCCCTGCCGGAATACCTGAGTTTTCTCGCAAGGCGCGGCTGCCATGGAGCGCTGCTGCTAGGCACGACCGGGGAAGGGCCATCCTTCAGTCCGGAACAGCGCCTGGAGATCTACCGGGCTGCGATTGAGGTCCGGCAGAGTCACCCGGATTTCCTGCTATTCGCCGGGACAGGTACACCCAGCCTGGAGGAAACAGTCCTGCTCACCCGGAAGGCGTTCGATCTCGGGTTGGATGGCGTGGTGGTGCTGCCTCCTTACTATTTCCGCAAAGCCAGCGAGGCGGGTCTGTTCACCTGGTTCAGTGAAGTTCTGCGCCAGGCGGTCCCAAAAGGTGGAAATTTGTTCGGTTACCACATCCCGGGGGTTTCGGGAGTTCCCCTCTCGCTCGACCTGATCTCTCGCCTGAAAGACACCTACCCGGAACGCTTCGTTGGCTTGAAGGACTCGTCCGGCGATCTTGAATTTGCCAGGCAGCTGGGAGCCGAGTTCAATGGAGACCTTAGGATTTTTACCGGGACCGACCAGCTTTTCAGCCTGGCGCTCCAATCCGGAGCTTCGGGCTGCATCACCGCGCCGGCCAACCTGATTTCCCCTGACCTGCGCCGGATCTGGGATTCGCACCAGGAAGGGAAGCCAGAGGAGGAGGTGCAGGTCCATGTCAACCGAATCCGGACGACTTTAGAAAAATTCCCGCCTTATCCCCCGCTCCTGAAAGCGCTGTTAGCCCGGTATCACGGCTTCCCCCGCTGGCCGGTCTGCCCTCCCCTGATTTCACTTTCAGAGGAAACAGAAGCGCGGGTCGTGGCAGAACTGGACCTCCCGGGATAAACCTGCCTTTCCTTACCAAACCTATGTCTTCAACCCCTAACGAAACCCAGCAAACGCCGGAACCGGAAAGATCGGCCAGGCGGACAGAACTTCTCCTTCTGTATGCTCTGCTCACGCTCAGCGTCCTGCTGTTTACGATTTTTCTTGCGACCCGCGCCGCATCTCCCCTTGAAACCGTTACTGCGGAACCCACCACCCAACGCGCCCTTGCCGCCAATCCAACCGTTACGGTCACCCAGGTCGAAGCCACGATTACCCCCACCCTGCGAGCGACCTTCACACCCAGGCCAACGGCAACTTCCTCGATCACTCCGACTCCCACGCCGACGCCCACCCGGACGCTCTCACCTTCCCTGACACCCGCCGTCCCCCTCGCTGAGAATGAGCGCTATAACTTACATCCCTGGACTCCGGAGCTGGCTGGCAGGCTGATGGACCTGCTGGAGGCGTACCCAGAGACGCTCTCCACCTTTGCCCGTGGGGAGGACAACTCAGGGTATTTCGCGGCCTTCAACTTCGCCATCCTGGCGCAGCGGGAAGCGCTGCTGCGCTTCGAAACCGCGCCGGAGGCGCGTGACTGGCTATGGAGGCTGGCCTACAACCAGGCCCGCACCGGCGACCCCACGGCAGTCAATACCTATACCTTACTTATCACAGAAGAGCTGAACGCCGGGAGAGTACTCCTGGCCGATCTTTTCCGCTGGGGAAACAGCCAGGACCCTCCGTTAATCTTGGAAGTCATCTCTGTCGAGACTCCTCCCGGAATGCTCAGCAGCAGCCTGGTGAAAATCAGCGCCGGAGAGAACGGGAGCGCGTTTTTCTGGCTGCTGGAAAAGCCCAACGGGTTCGAATCCTACCCCCTGACGAACAATTTTGACTTCATCCATCCGAGCCAGGTGAACTACTTCATCGCCGACGTCACCGGCGATGGCCGGTTGGAGGCAGGCATCTTCCTGGCTCGAGTGTCCGGCACTCATCGCTATGCTCTGCCCCGGGTCTTTCAACTGAACCAGCAGCCCCCGGTCGAACTGGCCTTCGAACCGCCTCCGGCCACCGACATCGGGCCGGACTTCGAGAACCATTGGGAGCCCATCGCGGCCGGCGAAGCCGAAGGCGACCTGCAGTTCATCTCCGATGTCTTCCCTCCCTGCCCGGTAACTGTCCGGCACGTGTATGACTGGAACGGGCAGGCGTTCGAATTCCTGGATGAGAGCTACACGCTTAACCCCGAGCCAGATTTGCTCAGCTACTGCAGCCTGGTCGTCGAGCACTCGGCCAGCGTCTGGGGTTTAGATACGACCATCCACCTCATGGAAACACTGCTGCCCACCTGGCCCCCAGAACGAACGGTCAATGGGGATCCCTTCCCTGCCGATGCACTCGACGAGTGGCGCTATCGCCTGAGCGTATATTACGCCCTGGCCGGGAACGAAGCCCAGTCCCGAGGCTATGCCAACGGCATTCTCTCCAACCCTGCGGTGGTAAGTAGCCGGTGGATCGCCCCAGCACAGGAGTTCATCGAGGCTTACCAGACCCCCCGGGATATCTACCGCGCCTGTCTGCTCACCCGCTTCTGCGACCCACGCAGGGCGTTTGAGGCCCTGGTGGGGACGGTGGGCGCAGGAGAATACTCACGAATACAGGATATCCTCAGAGAGGCCGGGGTACAGGTCAGGTCGAATGGGTTCTTCGATTTTGATTCCGATGGGGAAACCGAACGGTGGGTGCTCCTCCGCCACCAGCCTGGAGGGCAGCTGGAATTTTGGATCCTGGCTCCAAACCAGGATGGGGTAGAAGCCCTGTTCGTCGATTTTCTCGAGCACGACCGGCCCAATGTAGCCTACATCGAACCGCTCGACGATCCTCCTTTCGTACAGGTTGGAACAGAGATTATCCTTCAGCTGGTGAAACACGGCCCGGATCGTGAACCCGCCGTCCGGCTGGAAACACCGCAGGTCGTCTTCTCGGCGGACCGCACGCAGCAGGCTTTGGATCAGATCGAAGCCAGCCTGCTCGCGGGCGGCGATCCGGCGCACGCAGCTGAGCAGCTGGAAGCGCTAGAGAAGGAGCCATACTTCACCTGCAGCTACGTCCTGTGCCCGCGCTTCTTCTATCTACTTGGGCTTTCCAACGAGCTGGCCGGCAACGAGATTGTAGCCGTGGATGCTTACCTGGAGCTTTGGAGACGGTATCTGGGGCACCCCCTGGTCAACGTTGCACGCTTGAAACTCGCCGGTCCGGCCATCCCTCCGGGACCGACGATCACGCCCACTCCCACCGGCACTCGCCCGACACCCACGCGGACCGCGACGGTGTCCGCGCCTGCACAAAACAGTATGCCGTCTCCGACTTTCTCCGGAACGCCGTCTTCCCCTACGCCGACGCTTACGCTACAGCCTTATCCTTATCCATAAGCCGGCATTTCCGGTCGAGGCAACCTGGTTCGATGAATTACCCTCTCGCTCGCTGGAGACTCATCCACACGCCGCCTGCGCCGGGCGCCTGGAACATGGCCGTCGACGAGGCCATCCTGGAGGCCGTAGGACGAGGCCAGGCAGATCCGACGCTGCGCTTGTATGCCTGGTCGCCCCCCTGCCTTTCTCTTGGCTATGCGCAGCCCTCTTCCGACGTTGACCTCCCCCAACTGCACGCCCTCGGTTGGGATCTCGTCCGCCGCCCTACCGGCGGGCGTGCCATCCTCCACACCGACGAACTCACCTACGCCGTCATCGCCCCTCTTTCCGAGCCGCGCCTGGCTGGAAGCGTCCTCGAAAGCTACCAATCCCTTTCCCAGGCG
>DASWHG010000229.1:0-5020 GCA_036393315.1 Anaerolineales bacterium
GCTGTGCGCCTCCTGTCACCGGGACCGGGCCTCTAACTTCGCTCACTCCGAGCACAGCCAGCAGGGTTTGGCCTGTTCCGATTGCCACCTGGGCGAACTGGAAGGTGGTGGGATCCAAGGACATGCCCGCCAGGATCACAGCTTCTTTGTGAACCTGTCCACCTGCAACAGCTGCCATGCCTTCCAGATGCACGACCCGGTTGCCGTCCATCCGGAGCATCCCACCCCTGAACCACCCTTGGACCCGATGGGGGCTGTGGAAACGCTCTCCGTGGTGAAGGAGCCAGAACCGGTAAGCCCCGTTGGCTTTGCCACGCTGGCCGGCCTGATCGGCCTGGCCTTCGGGGTCGTGCTGGCTCCCTGGCTCGAGCGCTGGCACCGGCGGAATGACCCCGGCGACGTGGAGTGAGAAGCCATGGAAACGAAATCCCTTAAACGACGTGACTTCCTGAAAATCACTGCGGCCGGAACGGCTGTGGTGGGTGGCCTGCGGCTGGCCCGGGGAACTGCAGCTTCGGAAACAGGCGATGCGAGCCCCTACAAGTGGGCGATGGTGATCGACCAGGCGAAGTGCATAGGCTGCGGTTACTGCACCCTGGCCTGCCGGGCGCAGAACGACGTCGCCCCACAGATCTCCTGGAACCGGGTGATGGAGGCCGGCAAAGCGGGCGACAAGACGATCTACCTGCCGCGACCCTGCATGCACTGCGAGAACGCACCCTGCGTCGAAGTCTGCATGGTGAAAGCCAGCTACCGCCGGCCGGACGGGATCGTGATGATGGACTACGATCGCTGCATCGGCTGTCGCTACTGCGAGGTAGCCTGCCCGTACAGCGCCCGGGCCTTCAACTGGGAAGAGTTCACCGAACCGAACCCGGCCGTGCCTGCCTGGGGGACTCCGCAGGTAGATCGACGCCCACGCGGCGTGGTGGAAAAGTGCTCCTTCTGCTACCACCGCATCGACCGGGGCCTGGCATTGGGGATGAAACCCGGGATCGATGTAGAAGCCACGCCCGCCTGTGTCGTCGCCTGCCCGGTTGGCGCCCGGATGTTCGGCGATCTGAACGATCCGGAGTCGCCGGTCAGTAAGGCACTGGCGGCCAACCCTTCTTATCGTTTGCGAGAAGACCTGGGAACCTCACCACGAGTTTACTACCTGCCTGCCCGAGAGGAGAGCTCCACATGACTGCCATGCGCGGACGTTTCAGGATCACCCCTTTCATGGTCTGGGTGGGGTTGCTGTCTGTGATCATGGCATCCGGTGCGGTCGCCGGCTACATCGTCTTCACACAGGGTCTGGTGGTTACCAACCTCACCGACCTGGTGCCTTGGGGATTGTGGATCACCATCGATCTTTCCGCGATTGCAATGAGCGCCGGCGCATTCTTGCTCTGCGCCGCGGTCTACCTGCTTGGGCTGAAGCGCTTCCAGCCGGTTGCCAAGACGGCCACCTTCATCGGCCTGATTGGATATAGTATGGCGGTATTGACCCTGCTGCTGGATATTGGCCGGCCGGACCGCTTCTGGCATGCCCTGGTCTTCTGGAACCCCCACTCATTGCTGTGGGAAGTGACCATGTGCGTGACCCTGTATTTCACGGTCTTGATGTTGGAGTCTGCCCCGATCTTCGGCCGGGCCGCGTGGTTGCAGCAGCGCTGGCCCAGGCTGGCGGAAAGGCTCGACAGCATCCACCACTATGCCCCCTTCCTGGCGATTATCGGCCTGGGGCTCTCCATGCTGCACCAGTCTTCGCTGGGTGCGACGTACGGTGTGCTCAAAGCCAGGCCGATCTGGTACCGGCCAGACCTGTCCGTGCTGTTCATGGCCTCCGCCATCGCCGGCGGCCCGTCCCTGACGGTCCTGGTTTCCCGTCTCGCCGGAAGGCTGACCCGCCACGCACACGTCGACGAAGACCTGCTCGACCGGTTGACGTACTTCATCGGTTGGGTGCTGGTCGGGTACCTTTACTTCCGCTTCTGGGACGCGCTGTCGATGACCTACACCTACCAGCCAGGACGCACGGAAGGTCTGGAACTGCTCACCAAGGGCAGGCTTTCCTTCAACTTCTGGGCCGGAGAAATGCTGCTAGGGGCTGCAATCCCGGCAGTCATCCTGCTCGTCCCGAGGCTTCGCCGCCACGCGCTGCTCCAGATGCTGGCGCTGGCCCTGGTTGTCGGCGGCGTCGTGGCTTATCGCTGGGATGTCAACATGGCTGGACAGCTGGTCGTGCTGACTTACCTGCCGCATGAGATCTCGGCCCGCTACACCCAGTATGTGCCTTCCCTGGTTGAATTCTTGAGCGGGGCAGGGATCGTAGCATACGGGGTACTGGCGGTAACGCTGGGGGTCCGTTATTTAAACTTGGTCGACCACCGGCAAGGGGAGGCCGTGGCCGAGGAAGTACACCTTCCCGCAGCTGCGGCTGCGGACTAAGCGACTGCAGAAGGGTTTCGTTCGTAGCTTCATAAACCAAGGGGTGCGCTGGATTTCCAGCGCACCCGGCGCGTCTATCGGTAAGGGGAAATGGAGGAAGTTTGCCGGTTAATTTTCCGGCGCGCCCGCCTCGATCCATTCCCGGATCTGGACCAGCTCGTCCGGGGAGAGCTGTCCGGGGTGTCCACCGGCGGCCTGCTTGACGATCACCTGGCTGGCGTCCGGGTCGCCCGGTACGATACCCGGTCCGGTGTCACCTCCTTCTAGAGCGGTCGCATAGCTGGAAAGATTGAGGCCACCCAGCTGGGTCGCGCTCCCATGGCAGGCGCTGCATTTCGAGTTGAAGAGCTCGCTAACGCCGCCGTCCCAGGTCAGGACGAGATCAGCGGAGGGCGTTGAGGTGGGGGGCGGGGTCGGCAGGGGCGTGGGAGGCAGCGGCGCGAAGACTTCGACGTCATCGGCCGGGGGAATGGTTTCGAGGGCAGTTTGCTCGAAGGTCACGAAGGCGAAAATGCCGAGCAGCAGCAACCCGGCAAAAACCGCATAGACCGGGAAGAAAGTCTGCCGGCGGCGGGCCACCTTGGCGGGATCGGTGGGCCGTTCGGCGACGCCGGCCTTGATGTCTGCCAGCTCCATCGGGTGTTCTTCCAGCATATCCTCTTCGGTCAGGTATCCGTTGAACATACTTCGGTTGAAGGTTTTGACGAGCACGTGGAAGAAGTGCCACAGGATAATGGCCAGCACCGCCAGTAGCGCCTCACCGCCGTGGGCGGCCTTCGCCGCCGGAATGAACTCGCCAGGTAAGAAGCGGGCAGTCGCGATCGGGTTCCACATCATAAACCCGGTGATCACCATGATCACGGTGCCCCAGACGACTGCCCAGTATTCAGCCTTCTCCTCGAAGGTATATCGTCCTTGCTGCGGTCTCGTCTTCCGCAGCCCCAGGTAGTAGGCGAGCGACTGAATGGCGGCGCGCACATCGTGCATCCCCGGGAGCATGGTCGGGTACACCCGCCTGACGAACAGCCGGTAGCCCACTGCGCCGAGGTGATAAACGACCACGACCATCATGACGATCGCAGCGATGTGATGGATCTGGCGCACATTCTCGATGCCTCCCACCCCGGCGATGAAGCTCTCGGAAAGCCTGGCGCTGGCGTACTTCTGCACCAACCCGGTCAGGCCAAGGATGGAGAAGCTGGCCATGAAAACCCAGTGCTCGGCGCGTTGAATGCGGGTGAAGCGCAGGTACTTGCGCTCGCCGGGCTCTTCCAGGACCTTCGGTTCGGGGACAGCCTTAGGCTTACTGGTTTCGCTCATGACGTCTCTCCCTGCGGCGGTTGATCAAGCGGCGGCTGCCATCCAGTACGACGAAGATGCCCATCCCGCCGAGGATGGTCGGTATGAAAATCTGGTAGAACAAATTGACGTAATAAACCGTGGGGTAATGCTCCGGGCTGGGCCGGTAGTGGCTGAGCCAGGCGTTGGGGAAGTTCGTGGTCGCGTCCGGGTGGCACCGCTGGCAGGTGACCAGCAGGTTCTCTTTGATGACCCGGCTTTCCGGGTCGTCAACCTTGCGCATGTCATGCACGCCGTGGCAGTCGATGCAGACCGGTTTGTTGGTCTCCTGGTCAGGGGCCGTTTTCTCGAACAGGACGACCGTCGCGCCGTGGAAGTCGGACACGTAGGTATCGAAGACGTCGGTGCTGATCCCGTATTTGGCCATCAGCTCTTGGTCTGAGTGGCAGCGGGCGCAGATCTGGGGCGAGTAAAGGTGGAAAGGCTGGTTGGAAGGTCCGCTCACGTTGTGGACGCCATGGCAATCGATGCAGGATGGTACGTCCGGATTGCCCTCGCCGATCAGCGCGGCGCCGTGCACGCTGTCCTGGTACAGGTCGAAGATCTGTGAGTGGCATTTTTCACAGGTCTTAGGGATTCGGCTGCGCGGCTCGTCTGGAGGGGTGATGTTGTGCGCGCCGTGGCAGTCGGTGCACACCGCCGCTTCTTTATTTCCGCCTGCCAGGGCCTTCTGGTGCACGCTGTCCAGAGTGGCATCGTACTTATCCTGGTGGCAGCGGATACAGCTCTGGTACAGCTCCAGGGTGAAGTCGCGCTGGGTGGCCGCGGTCAGCGAGGGATGCGGGTAGCCGGTCAGGTCTGTGTGGCACTGCACGCAGGCATAACCGCCCTTTCCGTGGACCGAGTTGTTGTACGTCTCTCGATCGACGGTCAGGTAGAGAATCTCTCCGGAGGGCAGCGTCATCTGCATCCCGGGGACGCTGTGGCAGGCAAGGCAGGTCTCGTTATCGACTCCCCCGGTCAGGGGGGCGCCGGATGCCGGCTGCTCCAGCTCTGCGGCCGCCCGGTCCAGGCTCAGGAACAGTGCAAAGAGCGCCAGGCCTGGTATGCCAAGGATGATAAAAAGATGCTTTCTCTTCAATTGCTTACCTCCATGCCGGTCATGCTGATCTTGGTGTGAGGTTTCGGCGCTTCATTTGGTGAGCATGACCCATTCCAGGCAGGGAACCCGGATTAGTTGGGTAAGACATCTTGCTAATTATGTCTCTCTGGGATCTGCCGTGGTAGG
>DASWHG010000230.1:0-3496 GCA_036393315.1 Anaerolineales bacterium
TGATCAGAAAACTGAACACGAACACCACGCTGGCCATCACGAGGGGCATCCTATGGAGGACCAGGGTGCGCAGCACTCCCATCCACCAACGCATCACGAGCAAGTCCAACCACAAGAAGCACAGCAGCATGCCCATGGAGAAGCCGAGGAGCACGCCGGACATGGAGTGACTGCGGCCGGTCACCCTCAGGCGGCTCACGGCGAACCGCCCCAGCACGAGGCCATGGACCATGCCGTTCACGGGCGGGACGTGGATCACGGGGAGCACGCCACGCCGGGCGCCCACGTCGATCACACCGGCCACGAGCAGATGTTCCGGCGGCGGTTCTGGGTTTCGCTGATACTCTCCATCCCGGTTCTGCTATACAGCCCGATGATCCAGGAATGGTTCGGTTTTCGCATGCCCGAGTTCCTCGGCAGCGAGTGGATCACGCCGGCGATTTCCACGGTTATCTTCTTCTACGGCGGCCTGCCGTTCCTGCAGATGGCCGTTCCGGAGCTGCGCAACCGCCAGCCGGGGATGATGACCCTCATCTCCTTGGCCATCACGGTCGCGTTTGTTTACAGCCTGGCTGCTTTCTTGATCCTCGCCGGGGAGACTTTCTTCTGGGAGCTGGTGACGTTGATCGACATTATGCTGTTAGGGCACTGGCTCGAAATGCGCAGCGTCCGGCAGGCCTCCGGCGCGCTGCGGGAACTGGCCAAACTGATGCCAGATACCGCTGAGCGGGAGCTTCCGGATCGGAGCACCGAGCAGGTGCGGACGGACCGGCTGAGAAACGGGGACTTGGTGCTGGTTAGACCAGGTGCCAGCATCCCCGCTGACGGCGAAGTCGAGCGCGGCGAGTCGGACGTCAACGAAGCCATGATCACCGGCGAATCCCGGCCGGTTAAGAAACAGGCCGGCGATAAAGTCATCGCCGGCGCGATCAATGGCTCCGGCAGCCTGCGGGTGCGAGTGACGGCGACCGGCGACGAAACGGCCCTGGCAGGGATCATGCGGCTGGTCGAACAGGCCCAGCAGAGCAAATCGCGCACCCAGATCCTGGCCGACAAGGCCGCCGGCTGGCTGTTCTACGTTGCGCTGGGGGTGGCTGCCATCACGGCTATCGCCTGGACGCTCGCCACCGGCTTCAACGTCAACACGGTCGCCCGGGTTGCCACCGTGCTCGTGATCGCCTGCCCGCACGCACTCGGCCTGGCCATCCCCCTGGTGGTCGCCATCACCACCGCCATGGGCGCCAACAATGGCATCCTGGTCAGGGACCGGCTGGCCCTGGAACTTGCCCGCGAGATCGATATGGTGATCTTCGATAAGACCGGCACACTCACCCAGGGCGAGATGGGCGTCGTGGAGATCGTCACCGCTGATGGAACCAATGAAGACGAGGCCTTAGCGCTTGCTGCAGCCATCGAGGGCGACTCGGAACACATGATCGCCCGGGCCATCCACCACACGGCCGAGGAGCGCAAGCTCTCCATGCCTTCGATCTCTAACTTCGAAGCCATCAAAGGCCGGGGGGTCCGGGCGAACCTGGACGGGCAGACCGTCTACGTGGGCGGGCCGCGGCTGCTCGAGATGTTGGAGCTTGAACTGCCTGAGAACATCGCCCGCTTCGAGCAGGAAGCCGGGGCCAAGGGCCAGAGCGTGATCCACCTGGTGCAGGACGGCCAGGTAGCAGCCGGGTTTGCCCTGGCAGACGTGATCCGCCCGGAGAGCAGAGCAGCCATCGACCAGCTGCACCAGATGGGCGTAGAAGTTGCCATGCTGACCGGCGACAGTGAAGCGGTCGCAAGGGCGGTGGCCGCCGAACTGGGCATCGACCAGTACTTTGCCCAGGTGCTGCCCGAGCACAAGGATCAGAAGGTCGCCGAGCTCCAGCGCCAGGGCAAGCGCGTGGCGATGGTCGGCGACGGCGTCAACGACGCGCCGGCCCTCACCCGAGCCGACATCGGCATCGCCATCGGCAGCGGCACCGACGTGGCCATCGAGTCGGCCGGTATCATCCTGGTGCGGAGCAACCCACTGGATGTGGTCAAGATATTTGAGCTGAGCCGTGCCAGCTACCGCAAGATGATTCAGAACCTGGCCTGGGCAACCGGATACAATGTCGTAGCCCTGCCACTGGCCGCGGGCGTCCTGGCGCCGGTCGGGATCCTCCTCTCACCGGCGATCGGCGCCCTGTTCATGTCCCTCAGCACGATCATCGTGGCGATCAACGCCCAACTGCTGCGAAGAGTCCAATTGTAGTCCTATTCTCAGCACAGATCGAAGAGGTCCCAGGGGATTGTAGGGGCCTCTTTCATATCGCTCAGGTCTTTTGGTTCTGCGCAGTTAATGGTGAGCCTGGCCTGCCATCTCGCGGCAGGACGCGGCGCAGTGCCGGCAGGCCTGTGCACAGGCCTGCATCATAATGTCGTCGACGAAACGCTCGCAGTCCTCAGCACAGCGCTCGCATACCTCCGCGCAAACGCCACAGGTCAGGCCGTGCAAATCCGACATGCGCAGCATGAAGTTGGCGCTGGTCTGGCAGATCTCTGCGCAGTCCAACAGCAACTGGATGTGCCCCGGTTTGGCGTTCTCACCCCCCACCTTCAGGCAGTGCATGACCGTCTCAAGGCAAACGCTGTGGCATCTCTGGCAGTCCTGGATGCAGCTGCGCATCTCAGAACTTATCGGTCGGCTCATTAAGGTATCACCTGCTACTGACATTATTCCTCCCTTCCCACTTATACTTCCACTTTAGCCGGACCACCATTTTGGAAACCTTGCAATGCTGCTGCTGTTATAACAGTATATTCACAAAATCCAGGGTTTTCAATTAGGGATTCCCCTAGTCAGCCAGGTAAGGACGTCGATAAGTTGCCGGATGAATATTGAATGCCTTACATTAAGAATTCACCGCCCCGGTTCTGCAGGAGCGGTGAATTCATTCGGGTATGGAAGAGCAGAAGGCCATCATCCGGCGATCGGGTCGCCGAGCAAGCCTGCCAGCAGCTCCAGGATGGCGGCGTCCGAGCCCAGGTACAGAACGATCAGGCGACCACTGGCGAAGAAGTGCGGCGGCTCGATCCAGGTGATCATGCTGGTGCCGATGGAGGTTCCGTCGGCGGAGATCGTCTCCTGTGCAGCCTGCCGCGCGGCTTCGTCGGCAAACTCGAACACCTGGACCTGCGCCCCGTTCACCTGGAGGACCCGGGCGGGGACCGGGAAGAATTCGTGCACGATCTCTTCACCCGCTTCTACGGAAGCGCCGGCTGCCTCCAGGCCTTCGACCAGTTCGCCGTAACCGCTGGCCTCGCTGCCTTGAGTGCCTGAGCCAGCAGCAGGAGGCTGTGTCTCCCGGATATCTGTGGGCTCAGGTCCGGCCGGCTCAGGGCGGGGTGCGCAGGCGAACAAGGTCAGGACCAGAATGCTCAATCCAATAACGATTTCAAAGATTCTTTGACGGGCTAACATTTCTTGTCTTCCTTTCATAGAATGGATGGTTTTGAA
>DASWHG010000231.1:0-3348 GCA_036393315.1 Anaerolineales bacterium
GCGCGCCCGGAGGCGGCCCGCCGGGTCGCCCGCATCCTGGCAGCGCAGGTAGGTGTTGAGGCTTAAGGAATTCATCCTCTCATGAACCCCTTCGCCTTTAACCGCAAGATTCTCTTGCGCAAATTCAGCTGGGTGTTGGCCGCTCTCATATTCGCCGGCCTGGCGGGATGCAACCTGCCCGGAGATGCCGCTGCCTCGCCTACGGTGAATGTCACTCAAGCTTACCAGACAGTCGAAGCCAGGCTTACTCAGGCAGTCTCCCAGACCCCCCTGGCTGCTGCCTCGCCTGCGCCGACCGATCAAGGCGTAGAGACATCTCCCACTCCCAGCCCCACGGCGCAAGGAAACGAGCCAACGACCACGGCCACGCAGGCCGCGACGAACACTCCGGCCGCCAGTCTGTGCGACCAGGCCGCCCCAGGAGTCCCGATTGACGTTACCATCCCGGACGAGACCAGGATGCAGCCCGGCGAGGAGTTCACCAAGACTTGGCGCCTGGTGAACGTCGGTACCTGCACCTGGACCAGCGACTACGACCTGGTCTGGTTTTCCGGCGAACAGTTTGGGGCTCAACAGACCGTATCCCTGGTGGGCTCGGTCCCACCCAACGGGACCGTCGACATCTCCGTAGATATGGAGGCTCCCCAGAGCCCCGGTACTTACATCAGCTACTGGAAGCTGCGCAATGCTTCAGGCACGCTGTTCGGGATTGGACCGAGTGGCGGTTCGGCTTTTTGGGTCCAGATCGTGGTCGTCCCGTCCACCACGGCCACCACCAGCCCGACGCCCGGTACGTCAGTCACCCCAACGGTCACACCCACAGCAGTCATTCAGGCCAGCGGCAGCGCCACGCTGCTGCCCGGCGACGCGCTCGACCTGGACACCAACCAGGTGAACAGCGGAGATGAAGACCTGGCCTACCAGGAGGCAGACCAGGTCCACCTGCTCGTCCCCCAGGGCAGCGGGGTTGGATTGGCTGTGCTGGATGCCAACCAGCCTTCCTTAGCCGAATGCCAGACCAGGACGTTAATCGCCGATCCATTGCCGGTCGCCGACCTCGCAGTAGGAACCTACCTTTGCTACCGGACGAACATGGCTTTACCAGGCTGGGTCCGGATAGCCAGCTTCGACCCGGACACCGGCGAGCTGGGTCTGGAGATCAACACCTGGGAGGTGCCGTGATTGGGCACGCTATATCTGGTCGCCACTCCCATCGGGAACCTTGAAGATATCAGCGCCCGCGCCTTACGCATTCTCAGGCAGGTGCGCCTGATCGCCGCCGAGGACACGCGGCATACCGGCAAGCTGTTGAAGTATTACGCGATCGAAACGCCGCTCACCAGCTACCACGAGCACAGCAAAGAGAGCAAGATCGGCCAAATCCTGGCAGCGCTCGAAGGGGGCGAGGCAGCCCTGGTATCCGACGCCGGTACACCGGCGCTGAACGATCCGGGCTACGAACTGGTCCGGGCCGCACTGGAAGCCGGTCACACCGTCAGCCCGATTCCCGGGCCGAGCGCTCCCATCGCAGCCCTGGTGGCGTCTGGCCTGCCCACGGACGCGTTTCTTTACCTCGGTTATCTTCCGCGGAAATCAGCGGAGCGGCGCCGCCTGCTCGAAGAGATCGCTCCTTTGCCTTATACCTTGATCTTCCTCGAAACCCCTCACCGCCTGCTGGCCGCATTAGCAGACCTGGAATCCATCCTGGGTGACAGGCAGGTCGCCGTGGCGCGTGAATTGACGAAATTATTCGAGGAGATCTTCCGAGGCCCGGTGAGCGCGGCACGGGGCCATTTCGGCCTACAGCCTCCGCGCGGAGAATTTACACTGGTGGTCGCGGGCGCTTCTCAGGAGAAAGAAACCTGGACTGAGGACCGGCTTCGATCCGCCCTGAAAGCTTCCCTGGAGCAAGGTTCGCCGCCCTCCCAGGTTGCCAGCCGGCTGGCGGCAGAGGCTGGCTGGCCGCGGCGCACTGTCTACCGGATCATGACAGAGATGGAGGGAAGGGATAAATAATGGATTTGGATAACCAATCGAACTTTGAACGGATCGACTCAAAAGACATGCTTTCCCAGATTGAAGGGCTACCAGACCAGCTGGAAAATGCCTGGAACCTGGGACAGAGCCTGCCACTGCCGGATTGGGATAGCGTCGAGCGGGTTGTGATTGCGGGGATGGGCGGCTCGGCAATCGGAGCCGATTTGCTCTCCGCTTATGCGGTTACCCACTGCCCGGTGCCGGTCGTCGTGCACCGCAATTACGGCCTGCCGGGCTGGGCGAGAGGGTCGCAAACGTTGGTGATCGCCTCCTCCCATTCCGGTAACACCGAGGAGACTCTCTCGGCCTTCGAACAGGCTCAGGGAAACGACTGCCGCGTGCTGACGATCAGCACCGGCGGAAGCCTGAAGGAAAAAGCTCTCACGGCGGGAGCCGCCTCCTGGACATTCGAGCACCAGGGCCAGCCGCGCGCCGCGGTCGGATTTTCTTTCGGCCTGCTGCTGGCTGCCTTCACCCGCCTGCATTTGTTGCCCCCGCCTGGGGATGAAATCCGGGAGGCCATCCAGGCCATGCGGGTGCAGCAGGCTGGCCTGCGCGCCGGGGTTCCGGTGGTTTCCAACCTGGCCAAACGGATGGCCGGGCAACTCTATGGGCGCTGGGTGGCCATTATCGGGGCCGATATCCTGGAACCGGTCGCGCGCCGCTGGAAAGGGCAGATCAATGAGCTGGCCAAAGCCTGGGGCCAGTTCGAGGCGATCCCGGAGGCCAATCACAATACGGTATCCGGCGCGGCCAACCCGGAGGAAGCCCTGGCCCACACCCTGGTTATCTTCCTGCGTGCCCCGTCGTATCACGCCCGCAACCTGCAGCGCACCAATCTAATGAAAAAAGCCTTCATGCTGGAAGGGTTGAACACGGATTTCATCGACGCCCAGGGAGAAAACCCCCTCGCCCACATGTGGACCGCCCTGCACCTGGGAGACTACATCGCCTACTACCTGGCGATGGCCTACGGGATCGACCCAACCCCCATCGATGCGATTCAAAACTTCAAAGCAGAGTTGGGAACTGCAGATATCTGATCCCCAGGCATCCTTACCGGAACCCGGATAAGACCAACAGGCCCATCACTACCCCCAGGGCGATCCCGGCGATCACGTCCGATAAATAATGGACTCCCATGCTGACCCGCGCCAGGGCGACCAGAGGCGCCCAGGCGAGCAAAAACAGCCCAAACCAAAGCGGCCCCAGCCCAAGGCCAAGCGTTGCCAGCATCATCGAACGGGCCGCGTGCCCGGAGGGGAAAGAGTGCGGGTCTGTCCGGCGGTAAATCTGGCCCCATTCTCCCTC
>DASWHG010000232.1:0-6384 GCA_036393315.1 Anaerolineales bacterium
CGCCAGGTGGCACCAGTTTCGATGAGTTTCGTGATTTTGAGGAACGCGGGGAGGCTTTCAGAAAATGGGTAATGGAACTCGAGTGATGACCGGCCGGGGAATGGCCCGGCATATGAAGGCGATAGGCGGTACCGCACGGCGATCGGTTCGCCTGGGCATCGACGTGCCGCTGCTGTTGGCGGTGATCACCCTGATTGTTTTCGGGCTGCTGATGGTATATTCCGCCAGCTGGGACTATTCCCTGGTAACCCTGGGACAGGCGCCAACTTATATGTTCACCCGGCAGCTGATGTGGCTGGGTATCGGCAGCATCATCGCCATCCTGATGACCTGGTTCGACTACCATCGCTGGCAAAAGCTGGCTATCCCGCTGATGGGATTGACGATCGCCGGATTGATCCTGGTTTTGTTCGTCAACGAGGTGATCAACAACGCTTCTCGGACGATCCTCGGAGGATCTGGCCAGCCTTCGGAATTAGCCAAGCTGGTCATTATCCTCTACCTGGCTGTCTGGCTGTACGCCAAGCGAGACCAGCTGAGCGACGTCAGCTTCGGGTTGGTCCCACTGGGCATGATCCTGGGGTTGTTGGGGGGCTTGATCTTCCTTCAGCCCGACTTGAGTGCGGCGGCGACGATCTTTATCCTGGGAGGCATGCTCTTCTTCCTGGCCGGCGGCGACTTAAGGCAGATCGCTTTTATCCTGGTGCTTGGATTGATCGTCGGGTGGCTTGTGTTTCGCTTTCATCCGACCGGCAGCCAGCGAGTTGCGGAGTACATGTTGAGCATCAAGGACCTTACGAATGCCCCGATGCACCTGTCGCGCTCCCTGGAGGCCCTGGTAAAGGGGGGCTGGTTCGGAGTCGGAATTGGGCGAGCAGACACCAAGCTGACCGGCTTGCCCGTCCCGCCGACCGACAGCATCTTCGCCGTTGTCGGCGAGGAGGTCGGGATCATCGGCGCTTCGATGGTTGTAGGTTTGTTCGCGCTACTGATGTGGCGCGGGTTGAAAATCGCCAACCGGGCCCCAGATGGTCTGGGAAAGCTTCTGGCTGCCGGATTGTCGTTGTGGATCGCGATGGAGGCCTTTATCAACATGGCCGTGATCGTCGGATTAGTACCCTTTGCCGGGAATGCGCTGCCTTTCATCAGCGCCGGTGGTTCGAACCTGGTGGTCTCATTAGCAGCGGTTGGCATCTTGATGAATATCTCTCGCCTGTCCGCTCAGAGCAAAGATGAGGAAGAGAGGGCCTTTGATGCGGTTATTGATCTGCGCCGGCGGGACTGGCGGTGGCGTGTATCCCGCCCTCGCGGTACTGAAGGCGCTCGGAAACGATGATGCCAGAGCCAGGAAAAGGCAGGAGCCGGGCGGTGCCGCTGGGTTTCCGGACATCAGCAGGTCATCCGGAGGGGATCTTCCGATCGAGGTGCTGTGGGTTGGCAGCGAAGCTGGCATGGAGGCAGATTTGGTGAAACGAGAGGGAATCCAATTCAAGGCGATCCCGACGGCAGGAGTGCACGGCGTCGGGCTGCGTGCGTTGCCGAACAACCTGTGGAAGCTGTGGCGCGGTCTGCTGGCCGCCCGGAAGGTCTTGCGTGAGTTCAAACCCGAGGTGATGCTTTTTACCGGAGGTTATGTTGCCGTACCCGTCGCTGTGGCCGCTCGCACCCCCGGATTGGGCGTTCCCCGCCCGGCTTCCCTGCTGTTTGTGCCGGATATCGAACCGGGGTTGGCCTTAAAAACCCTGGCGCGGTTTGCCGACCGGATTGCTTTGAGCGTGCAGGAATCTCAAAATTTCTTCCCAAGGAACCGCCGGATCGCAGTTACCGGCTACCCGACCCGCCTGGACCTGATGTCATGGACTCTCGAAGAGGCCCGGCAAGCGCTGGGCTTGTCACCCGAGATCCCAACATTGCTGGTGACCGGCGGCAGCAGCGGGGCGCGTTCCATCAACCGGGCCTTCCTGGCCATCCTGCCGGAGCTGCTACCCGAGATGCAGATCGTTCATATTAGCGGGAACCTGGATTGGCCGGAAGTGCAGGCCGCGCAGGCCAGGTTAGAGCCCGAATTGGCCCTCCGCTACCACGCGTACCCTTATCTGCACGGGGAGATGGGCGCGGCGATGATGGCAGCCGATTTAGCTGTATCCCGGGCGGGGGCTTCTGCTCTCGGCGATTACCCGCTCTTCGGCCTGCCGGCGATCCTGGTGCCTTACCCGTACGCCTGGCGCTACCAGAGGGTTAATGCCCTCTACCTGGAAGAACGCGGCGCTGCGGTGATCGTAGAAGATGCTGAATTAAATGAGCGATTGTTGCCAGCGATCCGAAATTTGATGCGGACTGGATCCCGGAGAACTGCGATGCGGGAGGCCATGCAGTCCTTGGCGCAGCCGCAGGCTGCCGATTCTATCGCAGGACTCGTGTACGAAATGGCCAGCCAGACTGCCCAGGAAAGGAAGTGAGCCCTCATGGTTAGCCTAACAGTCATCTTCTGGATGTTCGTCATCCTCTTTGCCATAATCGGCGCTATGCGCGGTTGGGCGAAGGAACTGATGGTTTCCTTCAGTGTGATCCTGGCGATGTTCATCATTGTCTTGATGGAAACTTATGCTCCTCCATTTAAGGACGATGCCGGCCTCGGCGCTTCCACTCGTTTCTGGGTCCGCTTCACCATCGTCTTGCTTGCCGTTTTCTTCGGCTACCAGACGCCGAATATCCGGGCGCTGGCCGGAGCCCGCTTCGTCCGGGAGCGGCTGCAGGATGTCTTGCTGGGATTTATCCTGGGCGGGATCAACGGCTACCTGGTCGTCGGGACGATTTGGTTCTACATGCACGAGGCCGGTTACCCGTTCCAGGATTACTTCACGGCTCCGGATGGAGCGACCGATTTGGGTAAGGCGGCGCTGGAGCTGCTCGAGAATATGCCCCCGACTTTTCTCGACCCGCCGCTGATCTATTTCGCGGTGGCGATCGCATTCCTGTTCGTGGTCGTTGTATTTATCTGATGAAGCGTGCTCACTTGATCGGAATCGGTGGTAGCGGCCTTTCGGCCATCGCCCGGCTCTTGCTGGAAAGCGGCTGGTCTGTTAGCGGTTCTGACCGCCAGATCTCCCCGCTGGCAGAACAGCTGCAGGCTGCGGGCGCACGCATTACCCTGGGGCACCGTCCCGAGAACGTCGCCGGCGCGGAATTGGTGATCCGCTCTTCGGCAATCCCGGATGACAACGTCGAAGTTCGGGCTGCGCGAGAAGCGAACATCCCGGTCTTGAAGCGGGCTGATTTCCTCGGGGAGCTGATGGCCGGCAAACTTGGGATTGCGATCGCTGGCACGCATGGAAAAACCACCACGACGGCCATGATCGCCTGGGTGCTTACGGCGCTCGGTCATGACCCCTCCTTCCTGATCGGCGGAGTCTCCATGAATTTGGAGACCAATGCGAGAGCAGGCCAGGGTGATGCTTTTGTAATCGAAGCGGATGAGTACGACCGGATGTTCCTGGGGCTGAGGCCGGAAATTGCCGTAGTAACTAACATCGAGCACGATCATCCGGATTGCTTCCCGACCCCGCAGGATTTTCAGCAGGCCTTCCAGGATTTTGCGAACCGCTTATCTCCAGATGGCGTGCTGCTGGCCTGCACCGACGACCGTGGGGCAGCCAGGCTGCTGGCAGATTCAGCCGGGCAGGGATACCGGACATTGGCCTACGGCCTGGAACGGTGGCTCGGCCGGCCTGGTCCGGATTACGCCGGGCGCGAACTGCGTCTCAACGAGCGCGGCGGGTTTGATTTCGATGCCTTCTTCTACGACACCAAACTGGCCTCCACTGCCTTGCAGGTACCTGGCAAGCACAACGTGCGCAATGCTCTGGCAGCCCTGGCCGTCGCCCACATCCTGGGACTTCCGCCGGGCGAGGCGGCTGAAGCGCTTGGCGATTTCAAGGGGACTGGCCGGCGGTTCGAGCTGCGCGGGGAAGTAAACGGGGTGACGGTAGTCGATGATTATGCCCATCACCCTACGGAGATCCGTGCTACGCTGGCCGCTGCGCGCACGCGCTACTCAAGCCGGAAGCTTTGGGCCGTCTGGCAACCCCACACCTATTCTCGGACCCGGACTTTGTTCGACGAGTTCACCGGCGCCTTCGCGGACGCGGACCACGTATTGGTCACGGAGGTGTTCGCATCCCGTGAAGCGAACCAGGGTAATTTCTCTGCCCGGCAAGTGGTAGCCGCGATGCGTCACCCTGACGTTCATTTCGTGCCATCCTTGATCCAGGCTGGCGATTTCTTGCTCGAGCGACTGCAGCCGGGAGACGTCGTGCTGGTGCTCTCGGCCGGGGATGCCGACCAGGTCAGCGCCCGGGTACTTGCCGGTTTAGCTGCTCCGGATCGGCAGGAATTCATTCGGAAAGCGGGTTGATGCGCATGGCTTCAGGCACTCGGGTGGAAGATTTTCAGTCGCTAAAAAGCGTTTTCGGGACGCGGGTCGAGATCGACGTCCCCCTGGCGCGTCTGACGGCCGCCCGAGTCGGAGGTCCGGCGGATGCCCTGGTCTCGGCAAATTCGCTGGGTGAACTGGTTGAGACGGTGACGAATCTGTGGGAGCTGCAGGTGCCTTTTGTGATGCTTGGCGGTGGTTCGAATATCCTGGTGAGCGATGCAGGGGTCCGAGGCGTCGTGCTGCTGAACCGGGCGAGGCAGGTGCGTTTTGACTTTCACGCCCATCCTCCCACGATCTATGCGGAGTCTGGGGCAAACCTGGGATTGATCGCCCGGCAGGCAGCCGCCCGCGGGTTGGCAGGACTGGAATGGGCAGGTGGGATCCCTGGGACGTTGGGCGGAGCGGTGGTCGGGAATGCCGGGGCGCACGGAGGGAACCTGGCCGGCAACCTTCTTCTGGCAGAAATCTTGCACCTTGAGGAGGTGATGGACGGCCATCCATCGCCGAACGGGACGCGATCTATGCGGGTCCTGCACGAGCGATGGCCAGTGAAGAAAATGGAGTACGGATACCGGACCAGCGTGATCAAAAGAAGTCCTGGGGTGAAGCCACAAGGCAGCTGGCCGAACGGCCAACCCCGCATGGTTGTCCTTTCAGCGCTGCTTCAAGTGCAGACCAGCACGCCAGAAGCAGTGCAATCGAAAATGGATGAATTTGTTTCATACCGCCGTCAGACACAGCCTCCTGGCGCCAGCATGGGCTCGATGTTTAAGAACCCTCCTGGCGATTACGCCGGACAGCTGATCGAAGCAGCCGGGTTGAAAGGCACCCGGATCGGGAATGCTGAGATCAGCCCGCTTCACGCCAACTTCTTCATCAACCATGGCGGCGCTTCGGCCGGTGAGATCTGGAGCCTGATCCAGCTGGCGCGATCAGAAGTGGCCGCGAAATTCGGAGTTGCACTGGAGCTGGAGATCGAATTGGTCGGCACCTGGGAAACGGAAGGACCAGGATGAAACAAGGCCGCAAATTACAGGTTGGCGTTCTATTCGGTGGGCGCTCGGGCGAGCACGAAGTCTCGTTGATGTCAGCGCGCTCGGTGTTGTCTGCCTTGGATCCAATGAAATACGATGTCGTCCAGGTCGGTATCACGCATTCGGGAGAATGGTTGGTGGGAGAAGATGTCCTGGGAAGGATGACTTCAGGTTGGGACGGGAAGTATTCGGATCGATTAACCCCAGGGGTCATCCTACCCGATCCGACCCGGCCTGGCTTATATGGCATCCGGTCCTGGCAGGAAAAGGATATCCTTGAGCGTCTTGCGGACCTGGACGTCGTCTTTCCCGTGCTGCACGGCACCTTTGGAGAGGACGGCACACTCCAGGGCTTATTGGAGATGGCGGGTGTGGCTTACGTTGGAGCCGGGGTGCTTGGATCTTCGGTGGGAATGGACAAGGGCCTCTTCAGGGAGGTCATGCGGGCCAGGGATATCCCGGCGGTAGAGACGCTCGTCGTCCTGCGGGATGAAATTGAGACCAAGATCGAAAGCGTGCTTGACCGGGCAGAAGCGTTGGCGTCTTACCCTCTCTTTACGAAGCCTGCCAATCTTGGTTCTTCGGTCGGTGTCAGCAAATGCAGCAATCGCTCCGACTTGCTCGAGGGATTGATGGACGCAGCCCGTTATGACCGCCGGGTGCTGGTCGAGCGAGGAGTAAATGCTCGCGAGATCGAGGTCAGTGTATTGGGCAATGCCGATCCGGTGGCCTCTGTTCCTGGCGAGATTATTCCGGCGGATGAGTTCTACTCCTACGACGCCAAATACATTCACGAGGGCTCGGAGCTGCTCATCCCGGCGCCGATCCCGGCCGAGATGGCAGAGCGGGTGCGCAACCTGGCCATGCGGGCTTACCTGGCAATCGATTGCTCAGGGATGGCGCGGGTCGATTTCT
>DASWHG010000233.1:0-1619 GCA_036393315.1 Anaerolineales bacterium
CCGGGCGCAGCCGCTCCGGCTCGACGACGATCTCCACCGGATGGCCAACCATCCGGGCGATCTTCTCCGCCATGTCGCCAATGCGGATCGTCTGGCCTGTCCCCAGGTTGAACACAGCGCCCTCCACCCCTTCTGCAGCCGCGGCACACAGGAAGCCGCGCACCGTGTCGCTGACATAGGTGAAGTCGCGGGTCGTATCCAGGTTCCCGAGCCGGATCGTGTTGTGGAGCAAAGCCTGGGAGATGATCGTGGGGATGACCGCCCGCCCGGACTGGCGCGGACCGTAGGTGTTGAACGGGCGGACCGTGACAACAGGCAGGTCGTAGGCGCAGTAAAAACTCTCGGCCAGTTTGTCGGCTCCGATCTTGCTGGCCGAGTAGGGAGACTGGCCCTGCAGCGGGTGCGATTCATCGATCGGGACCTGGCGGGCTGTGCCATAGACCTCGCTGGTGGATGCCTGGATCAGGCGCTTCACTCCCAGGTACTGGCAGGCCATCAGGATGTTCAGCGTGCCCATGAAATTGGTCTCTGCCACTTCGAACGGATGATGATAGGAGTAAGGGATGGAGATCAGCGCACCCAGGTGGAATACGATCTCGCAGCCTCTGACCACCTGCCGGATTGCCTGCCATTCGCGCAGGTCGCCGGCTACCACTTCCAGTGAGCCGCTCAGCTCCCCCGCAGGGGGCACGAGCCGCAGGAAGCCTGCATCGGCGCGCGAGTTATAGCGCACAAAGGCGCGCACGTTTGCACCCTGCTCGAGCAGGGCTTCGACCAGCTGGCTGCCGATGAACCCCCCGGCGCCTGTGACCAGGGCACGCTTTCCTTCCCAGAATGTACTCATGTGACCGCCTCCTGGAAGGATTGAGAGAGGTATTTGCGCAGCAGCGCAAGCAGGTCCGGGATCAAGACGACGCGCGCCGGGGTCTGGCGGCAGAGCTTCAGGATGCGTGCCTGCTCATCGGCTTCGATCTTCTCGATGGCGAAAAGGATCACGCCGACGTCCCGCTGTTTTACGATCTCCGGAATGCGACGAGTGAGACCCAGGACGCGATAGCGGTCGATCGTCATGCCCTCCTTCGTGGGATCATCGTCCACCATGCCGATCACCGAAAAAGCGGAGGAGAGCTTGCTCCTGCGCAGCAGCCAGGTTGCCAGCAGGCCGCACTCGCCAGCGCCCACCACCAGGATGCGTTCCCCGATCCGCCCCGCATTCTGGCGGCTTATGATCCAGCGCCTTGCCAGGCTGGTAAGCAGGCGCTGACGGTAGCGGACGGCTGCAAAGCCCAGGAATGCCAGCAAGCCTATCTCCAGGACCATGCCCAGCGGCAGGAAAGGGCCGTCCGGCCAGAACCAATCGAACGCTGCGACGAGCAGCGTGGAGATCCCGCTGGAAAGGGCGAGGTCGAAGGCGTACATCGGTTTGGCATAGCGCCACCAGACCCGTCCGAGTCCGAGCCTGGAGTTGACCAGGCTGAAAACAAAAGCGATGGCCGCAGCCACCCCGATTGCCAGTTCGATCCCGAGATCGAGCGGGCCGCTCAGACGCCAGACCAGGCCCGCCAAGCCAACCGCCGCGAAGGCAACCAGGTTGTCGATCAGGAACCAGGAAAAGTAAC
>DASWHG010000234.1:0-3111 GCA_036393315.1 Anaerolineales bacterium
GCTCGTATGGCGCCTTATCGTCGATATTGCCCACGAACTGCGGCAGGCGCGTGTGCCCGAGCATCTGGCGGATCGCCAGGTTCTCGCCGGTATGGTACCAGTAGTGGTAGATCACCCGCTGGAGGAGCGAACCGAAGATGGTCTGGCCTGGCTGGCCATCTTTCCTCAAGAAAGGCTGCTGGAGCTTTTCACGGGTCAGGGTTTCGAGCCAGGGGTCGGCGGCCTTCGTAATTGCCTCCCAGGCTGCCAGCATCTCCCGGAGCGATGGCGTACTGGCCGGGGCGCCGTAGGCAAAGTTCGTTTCGATATCCGGGAAAGGCAGCATGCCCTGCCCGTAGTACAGGAAGTATTTCTGCTCCTGCCAGGCCAGGTGCCCGACGTTCCAGCTGATGCAGTTCATCGGCAACAGCCGTCTGGATGCATCCTCTTCAGACAGGCTCCTGAGGGCGCGCCTGAACTCGCTGCGGGTGAAAACCAGCTGCTTAACCAAAGGATGAGTCTCCATCATACGTATTTCCTCCTGAATGGATCGACCGCGAATTCCTTCGCTTTACGCTGTTATTGGACCGTCACTCGACCTGGGTCGCGATCCACCAGGTGTTGCCGGCAGGATCCTTCACCCCGCCGCGCCGGTCCGGATCGCCCTCCCTGCGGACCGGCTCCTGGACCGGGACACCGCCGGCGGCGAGCGCCCCTCGATAGGTGGCGTCGACGTCGTCCACGTACACGTGCAGGTTGGAGGGGACCGCCGGGAATTCGGGGCCAGCCTCGCCGATCATCACGACCGTGTCACCGATGCGCACTTCAGCGTGCATGATCGAACCGTCCGGGTTCTCGTAACGGCGGAGCTCGCTGGCGCCGAACGTCTGCTTGAGAAAGTCGATCACGCCCTGGGCTCCGGCTGCGACCAGGTACGGTGAAACGGTCGAATATCCATCCGGTTTCATGAGTATTCCTCCTTTGTGAAATGGGATAACCTTGTAAAACCCCCCAACCCGCTGGGGTTGAGGCAATCTAATCGATCGGTTACGACCCGAGGTGCTCCCAGAGCTCGATGCGGTTGCCTTCCGGGTCGGAAAGGCGGGTGAATTTGCCGCGGCCTTCTCCATCCATCGCGATGTGGACCGGACCGGTCTTAACCCCGGCCTCGTGCAGCTGCTCTACAAACGCGTCCAGATCGTCGACCCGGTAGTTGATCATCGCCTGGTCTCGGGTCGCACTCAACTCTTCTCTGGCAGGCATGATGGCGAAGACGGTGTGGAGCTTCACTTCCGGGTCATCAAGGTCTCGATAGTAGAGCTCCTGGTAGTAGGTCACGGATTGATCATCTTCGACCATCCGTTCGAGGGAAAAGCCTAGGTGGCGTGTGTACCAATCTGCGAGAAGCCCGGTGTCCCTGGCGAAGAGAAAGACTCCACCGATCCCAATAATTTTTGGCATGTCTTATTCTACCTCATGGGGCAGGCATGGTTGGGATGCGCAGCGAGGCCATTCCTGCGATTTACCTGCCCAGGATACGGCCCAGGACCATACGCAGGAACGCGAGGAACCCGCCCAGTTCCCGGGTGGCATCCACCCGCTCGCCCGGCTGCCGCTCGGCGAGGTGGAGTTCTCGCTCAGCGAGGTGGGCTTCTCGCTCAGAGAAATGAGGTTCTTGCTCGACGACCTGGTGCACCAGCTCCACGCTTTCCTCCTGGGACAGGACCAGCGGGGTAGCCGAGGCCGTACCGATAAGAGCGGCCAGTGGGAGTCCGTCTGCTCGATCCAGTAACCGGCCTGCCCGTATACGGGCCCGAAGAAGTAGTTCCGGTACCAGAGCACGTCTCCGTGCAGATTCAGGTTCTGTCCTGCAGGATAAGCAAAGAGGAGAACAGCCGTGCGGACGACAGGCATAGGTGACTCGTGAGGGGAAGGGATAGATATTATACATCCGATTTATCACATTAGCCGCGCAAGAGGCTGCCTTACTTTAGATGGGTGCTCCGTCCAAGGTTACCGGCAGTCCCAGGAACCGGCCGTAAGCCTTTGCGGCCTCCTCCAAGGCGTCTCGTTCGGTCTGATTCAACTCGACCAGCAAGTTTGTCTCGATGAAGACCTGGTTTTTACCCAGGGTCCGCCGCCACCCGCCAATGACCAGGCCGTTCTTGACGATGACATGGGCGATCAGCGCGCCGTTCTCGAGATCCAAGTCTTCTGGAACATTGGGATCCAACCGGGTGTAGCGGTCTTTGGATGAGATCAGGTGTTCGTCGTAGTTGGGCAGCAAATGGATGGTCGGGTCTTTCACTTCCGCGGGCCTTTCAGGCGGTGCAAACCAGTAGGTCCTCCCGTCCACGATCTCGTTCTCGAAGTGGGACTGGACCCTTTCCAGGCCGGCTTTTGCATCGGCGGCCGTAAGCCCCGACCACCAGGCGTAATCTCGCAGCGTGGCGGGGCCGTGGCTCGTTAAGTAGCGCCTTGCCAGCTCGGCCAGGGCTGCGTCCCGGTCGAGTGGAGCGGATGGGGGGACCCGCTCGTCGAACAGAGCGTAGGTGAATTGCTTGCCACGCCGGGCGCCGCTGCAGATCACAGCCTCCAGCTCGGCGTACATGACCAGATAGCCGAGCCGCTGGCCGCTGGCGGGGATGCCGCCGTCCTGGAGGACGGCAGCGAGCTCCGCCCGCGTCCGCTGCCGTCCGCCTTGCAGCGCGCCGGCGATCAGCGCGTCGCTGCGCTTGAAGATGGCCTGGTCCAGTTCGAGCCGGCGATAGTGGTAAGCATTCACCGCGTGGACGCGCGGGCTCGTCAGCGCCAGAATCCAGCGGATATCGGCCGGAGTCACGAAGTGCCAGGTTGGCCGCATGACGTGGGTGCGCAGGATCGTCCCAGTGTTGAATGCACGGTCGATTTCTGCGTCCGCGGCGCCCGTGGTCCGCTGGGAGAGCCCCCATTTGGCCCCGGCGTAATCCTGAGCCTGGACCGCGCCCAGCCAGCGAACCACCTCTTCGGTTCGCTCGAACGGCGCCCCCGCGAGCCGCTGGTTGTGCAGCCGCTGCTTCGCGATTTCAAAATGAGTCATCATCCGATTTCCTGCGCCTGTGCCACCAACCACGCTTCCAATTCCGGGATCTG
>DASWHG010000235.1:0-2726 GCA_036393315.1 Anaerolineales bacterium
CGATCAGGAAGATTTGCCCAAAGGAGGCGATGAAATTGACCGGGTAGCGGGCCATCACCACCAATTCCTTGCGAACCATAGCCCGGAAAGCGTCCCATCCGGAGCGCAGGTTCTGCACCCAGGGTTTTTGAGGCGCGATCGCAACGGGGGTAGCGCTCCCCCTGGATGGCGGTACTTGCTCTTCTTCTCTCATCTCACTTTTCTCTATGTCGTTGCGAGTAACTCCACAGCGCCAGCGCTCTTCTTTCGGGAATGACATGCACTGGCTTTCGAAAGGCCTCCTTCTCATGTCGTTGCGAGCCCATGGCAGTCGGGTTTTGACTGCCATGGACGAAGCAATCTCAGCTTTTGGGCGGAAAATGAGACTGCTTCGTTGTGCCAGCGAAGCTGGCCCTTCCTCGCAGCGACATACAAGGATGATGTCATTAGGAGTAACTCCACAGCGCCAGCGGGTCTGGCACCGCTAAACCCAGCGCCGCCGCTTCGCAGGGATATATTGATCCTAAAACTGCCCGACGCCTTCGTTGCTGCGGACATTGGCTTCCACCCGGCTGAAGACCCAATAGCCGAAGAGGGGAGCGAAAAGCACGAAGACCCAAAGCACGGCCAGGTCCAGGTACCACTGCTGGAAGAAGAAGCCCACCCCGAGCAGGGCGGAACGCACGCCGTTCGTCATCCAGGTCGGCGGGAAGAGCAGGGCCAGGGCCTTGAGCAGCGGAGGGAAAAACGTGATCGGGAAGAACACGCCCATCAGGAAGCTGACGCCCCACTGCATCAGGTTCACCAGGGCATTCGCCTCCTTCACTTTCAGGATGACGGCCCCGAACAGCAGCGTCAGCCCATAAATAGGGATCAGGCCGGAGAGGATGAATGCAAAGGCGAGCAGGACTTCGCCCTGGAGCGGGTTCACGCCCAGGATCCAGGAGCCCACGAAGTAGGCCACGAATGCCGAGAACAGCGAGCGCAGGCAGCTGTAGAGCGCGGTCCCCGCGGCCACCCAGATGCGGTCCGTCGGGCTGAGATAGAGCGCTTCCAGGGTACCGGTCTCCTGCTCCCAGCGCAGCCAGTAAGCCATGTGCCAGAAGGCGTAGCTCACGATCGTGAAGGCGCTGGCCCCGATCAGCATGTAGCCCACGTAATTGCTGGTGCCGGTGTTTTGGGCAAAGATGGCCGAGGCATTCTGGCCGGCAGCAGCCCGCCCCAGCAAGATCGGCATGGCTGCAAACACGATAGGGATGACGATGTCCACCAGCAACTGGCCCGGGTAGCGGGCGATGGTCATGAGACGCATCCGGGCGCTGGCGAGCACGACCGAAAGGTTGGCGCGCAGCGGGGCAGGTCCTGCAGAGATCATTTCAGTTTCTCTCCCGCGTATCCTCGGCCAGGGTGCGCCCGGTCTTGGCGATGAAGACGTCCTCCAGGGTGATCTCTTCCGGGGCGATCTTCTGGATCAGCGCGCCGGCGCGGCTGAGGGTCTCGATCAGCAGGGGCAGGTCCTGGTGGTCGCCCGCCGTAACCACGGTGAGCAGTTCGGCGCCGTTCGCGGCCGTGCGGGTGGCCTGCTGCACGTTGGGCAGCCGTTTGACCGCCGCGACCGCCCTGGAAGGCAGGACGCCCTCGACGCGGATCACGTGGTCGCGCTTCAGGGAGGCCTTCAATTCCTCGATCTCGCCGATCGCCAGCAGCTGCCCGTGGTCGATGATGGCGACCCGGTCGCACAGGCTCTCGGCCTCCGCCATGATGTGGGTGGTGTAAATCACCGTCTTGCCCTGGGCGTTCAGGTCGCGCACGATGGCGCGCAGCTCGCTGGCAGAGGGTACGTCCAGGGTGTTGGTGGGTTCGTCCAGCACCAGCAGGGGCGCGTCGTTGATCAGCGCCTTGCCGAAGGCCAGCTTCATTTTCTGTCCGGAGGAATAGGTCTCGACGGTGCGATCGGCCAGCTCGCCCAGCTCCAGCAGGTCGATGATCTCCCGGGCGCGGCGCCGCCGGTCGGAGGGCGACAGGTGGTAGAGGGCGCCGAAGTACTCCAGGTTTTCGCGCCCGGTCAGCTTCCAGTAAAGGCCGCGCTCGCCCATCAGCATGCACCCCACGCTGGCTCGCACCAGGTTCTCCTGGCGTTTGAGGCTGTAGCCGTTCACCCAGGCCTCCCCGGAAGTGGGCAGCAGCAGGGTGGTGAGGATCTTGATCAGCGTGGTCTTCCCGGCCCCATTCGGCCCCAGCAGGCCGAAGATCTCGCCCGCGCAGACCTCCAGCGAGACCCCCTTCAGCGCTTCGACGGCGCTTTTTTCGGATTTGAATAAGCCCTTGCGCTGGCGGACCTGGTAGGTTTTCGACAGGTCTTTGACCTGCACGGTACCGTTCATAAAGCGGTTCTCCTCATTATCGATTCTGGAACACCCGGCAGTGGCGTGGTGCGCTGCTCGTCCGATTGATTAGCAGATGGGGAAAGTTTCAAACCGGAAAAGGATGGCGCTGCCGGCAACAGGTCTAAGCAAGCGCCACCGACATCCAGACCAGGGTCTGCTGGACGTGGAAGCCGGCCTCCTGGAAGACCTGGACGGCGCGCCCAGCAGGGTAATCCATCACCAGGCGTGCCCGCCGGGCCAGCCTCCGGCGAGCGTGAGGCAGCAGGGCACCCAGGGCGCTCACTTCGTTCTCCGGTACGGCAGCCAGCCACAGGTGATCGGCGTGCCCGGTCTGCGGCTGCCAGGAAAGCACCCCGAGCA
>DASWHG010000236.1:0-16470 GCA_036393315.1 Anaerolineales bacterium
ACCCCGAATTATTGAGATGATACTAGTTCCAAATATTTGGGAATAGCAGTGATCTCATTCGACTTCTCATCCATCTTGACCTGCCCCAACACGAGCTCATTGGCGGTCGCCCAGGCACTCACCACATTGATCGCACTTTGACCTTCGTAGCGATCTACCGATCCTCGCAATTGCTTGCCGTCTATGGCAATCACTTCCCCTTGAGTTAGCTTTTGGATCTCTGCTACCCATGCCAGAAAGGTGCGCTCAAATTCTTCTGGATTAATCAGCCCAAATACTCGCCCAAAGGTGTCATGCGAAGGGATGCCATGCGGCAATTCCAGGAAGGTCTTCAGCCATTTTTGCTTGCTCCTGCCGAACAGCGCCACATCACTCCATCCGTCCGCTCCACAGACCACCGCACAAATCGCTATGACCAGAATATCGATGAATTTATGGCGGGTCGCATTGCCGATCCGGGGATCCTTAACTTTTCCAAGGTGTTCACTTATCCTACCAATCCGTTTGTCTTCCATTGCTGTACTGGCCTCCGTACAGCAATTGTCTCATAAATCCAAATGCGATTACCCTATACAAGGGTCTTTGGAAATCGCCGATCCCAGAGAGACTGATACAATAATATCTATGCAGCGCCTCACGAAATCGGTTCTTATCCTCAAGGCGGCGATCCTGTTCGGCCTGGTCCTGGGGGCCTGCAATACCCCAACCGAAAGCCAGGCGCTCGAGCAGGAGCCTGTGCTGTCCTCGCCGGAGAGCGAGCAGCAAGCCCTGGTCATCCCGGCTGATCCCACCCAGGCCAGCTTGCCTGAGATTACTCCTGCCCTGGATGCGCAAGAGGTGCTGGTTGCATGTCCGCTCGAGGGACAGGCGGTTGCGATGCGTCCCGGCTTCGACCCCGGGTGGGAGGCGCTCGGCCTCAGCGCCTGCTACGACCTGACACTCGACCTCTCTCCTGAGCGGCCGGGCTACACCGGCAGCGCTCGGGTCACCTACGCCAACCTGACCGGCCGGGATCTGCCTGACCTGGTCTTCCGGCTCTATCCCAATGCGGACCGGATTTACGGGGGCGACCTGCAGGTCACTGCCGTAAAAGTTGGTGGGACCCAGGTCGATGCGGAGGTCTTTCTCAACGACCAGACTGCCTTGCGGTTTTCTCTGGAGAACCCTCTCCCCCCAGGCGAAATTGTGGTCGTTGAGCTCGAGTTCTCCGGCCAGGTCCCGGTCGACCGGGAAGGCCAGCCAGGGGTTTACGGCATCTTCAATTACGATTCGGGCGAACAGGTGCTGACCCTGGCAAATGGGTATCCTATTCTGGCCCCCTGGGAAGAGAACGGTTGGCGGGCGGATCCGGTCGTGGGAATCGGGGATGCGGTAGTCAGTGAGGCGGCGCTCTATCGCGTTCGGGTCTCCGCTCCGCGCGGCTGGCAGGTCGTTGCGACAGGGATAGCCCTGGATCCGGAGCCTTCCGGCGAGAACGCCCACACTGAATTCGCCACCGGACCGGTGAGGGAATTTATCCTCGTCGCCAGCCCGAATTTCAGCGCACACCAGGCGGAGGCGAACGGGGTGCAGGTCCGCCATTGGGGCCTGCCCGATGGCGAAGATCGCTGGGAAGACGCCTTGCAGGCGGCGGTCGATTCGATCGCCCTGTTTGATGAGCGTTTTGGGCCTTATCCTTACAACGAATTGGATGTCGTTTCCGTGCCTTTGTGGTTGGCCGCCGGAGTCGAGTACCCCGGCCTGATCCTGCTCCGCCAGGCCCTTTACCAGTCGGGTTCGGAAAGTTCTCCGAATTTGGAATACGTGGTCGCCCACGAGGTAGCCCACCAGTGGTGGTACGGGGTGGTTGGGAGCGACGTGCTGGAACACCCCTGGCAGGACGAAGCCCTGGCCACCTTCAGCTCGCTCCTTTACCAGGAAGTACACCAGCCGGGGGTTTATGCCGGTACGCTTCAATTCTATCGCGGGCGCGTCGCCGAGCTGGAGAGCGGGAAAGGCGACGCGGACATCGCCCAACCGGCCGAGGCGTTCCTGGACCACCCGGGTGCGTATAGCCCGGTCGTCTACATCAAAGGCTCCCTGTTCTTCGAGGCGCTCCGTGAGCAGCTGGGCGATGAGACCTTTTTCCAGGCGCTCCAAACGTATTATGCGCAGAATAAGTACGGAATTCCATCCCCTGAGACCTTGTTAGACTCGTTCGAACAAACCTGTGCTTGCGCGCTCGACGGACTCTACCAGGAGTGGGGCGTGAAGTAGCCAGAATCAGCAGTAGTATTAACCCACGGAGGCGATCATGGGCCTGTTCAAGAAACTCTCTGACCTCTTCTCGGCGCCTGAGGGGCGTCCCGAAAAACGTGACGAGGCCAGCTACTGGGTCGCGGTGCGGTGCAGCCGCTGCGGCGAAACCCTGCGCACGCGTGTAAATCTCCATAACGATCTGAGCATCGAATACGGGGAAGGAGGGGGAGAAACGACTTATTTCTGCCGCAAGACGCTCATCGGGGACAAGCTGTGCTTCCAGCGCGTCGAGGTCGAGCTGACCTTCGACGCGCAGCGCCAGCTGATCGACCGGCAGATCTCCGGCGGTGAGTTCGTGGACGTGGAGGGAGATCGGCCTGCAGAAAAATCCGAAGATTGATCTGCCAGGCTGGTTTATTCCACTTCGACTTTGACGTATTGAGTCCGCTTTTCCCCAAACAGCCCCACCACCAGGTGGTACATGGCATACAGCTCCAGGGAGAACGGTAGGTAGCCCCCGTAGCCAAACAATGGCATCTCGAAGATCTTACAGCATCCGCCCCAGGGTACGGAGTAGATCCACTTGGGGTAGGAGAAGAAGTTCCACATTTCCCAGAAGAAAGCGGTCACCAGCACACCGGTCCAGAGAGCCAGGACCGGGCGCCAGTCGCCGCGACGGGTCCATTCGGTCAGCGAGCGGTTGCCCTGCCACACGTTGAGCGGCTCCAATACGAAGTAGATAGAGAGCCAGATAAAGGGGAAAAAGATCCGGGGCCAGGCCATCATCAACCCAAACATGACCAGGCCGGTGATGAAGAAGGCCAGGGTGGTGAGGCGGGCGGGCCGGATGACCGGGCCGCGCCCGACCGGCTTGAGAAGGTTGAAGCTGGCGACCAGCTCGGTCGTCCCGAAGACGGCCGGGATGACCGTGGTGAAGCTGAGCGTCGCCCATAACCAGAACTGGAAGGGGGTGAAGAATTCACCGCCGTCGTACTGCCAGTTCATCAGGCGCCAGTTGATCGCCTCGAAGATCCACCACACCGGCGCTGAGACCAGGAACAGGCCGGTGTACTTGCGCCAGCTGCGCATCAGGAGGGAGGTGCCGGTGCGGTAGTAGGTCAGCGCATCCACGCTCAGGCAGTAGCCCAGCCACAACGGGAAGAACCCCCAGTGGGTGCGCAATCCTGCCAGGGACCAGTTCAAGATCCAGAACACGGCGATCAAAGCCAGCCCGGCGAAGCCGTGGGCCGGGAAAGCCTGCCGGGATCTGAATTTCGGGATTGCTTGATCTTCCACTCGTCTCTCTCCATAAAATCAGGCCTGTTTGAGCTCGTACAGCTCCACCAGGACCCCGTTCGTGCTCTCGGGATGGATAAACGCGATCCTTTTGCCTCCAGCCCCCTTGGTTGGAGACTCGTTGATCAGCCGCACGCCTTTGCGCTTCAAGTCTTCCAGGGCGGATTCGATGTCTTCCACTTCGAAACAAATGTGATGGATGCCTGGACCGCGTTTATTTAAATACCGGGCGACTCCCGAGTCGTCCGTGGTCGGCTTGACCAGCTCCACTTCGCTCTCCCCGGTCGGCAGGAACGCCACGATCGATTTCTGCTCGGGGACCTCCTCGACGTGCTCGAGTTCCAATCCGAGGGCATCCCGCCAGAATCCTAAGGCAGATTCGATATCCTCGACGACGATGGCAATGTGGTCGATCCGTTTGATGGTTGGCATATACGTTTCCAGATTATATGGTCGCTGGAGGCTGGTATTCGCCCCAGATGCCGCGCAGCACCCCGCAGATCTCTCCCAGGGTGAGGTCGTTCTCCACGCAGGTGATGAACAACGGCATGAGGTTCTCGCGGCCGCGCCCGGCCGCTTCCAGCTGTCCCAGCAGCTCGGCAGCCCGGGAGGCGTCTCGCCGGGCGCGCAGGGCTGCCAGGCGGGCGCACTGCTGTTCCTCGATTGCCGGGTCGACCCTCAGCCGTTCCAGGTCCACCTTTTCGTCCACCTCGAAGGCGTTGACGCCTACAACGACCTGTTCGCCCTGCTCCAAAGCCTGCTGGAACCGGTAAGCGGCCTCCTGGATCTCGCCCTGGATGTAGCCCTGCTCGATGGCGGCCTGCGCGCCGCCCATTGCGTCGACCTTTTGAATGTATTCCAGGGCCCGGCGTTCGATCTCGTCGGTCAGGTTCTCGATGAGGTAGGAGCCGGCCAGCGGGTCAATCGTATCGGCAATCCCGGATTCGTGGGCAATGATCTGCTGCGTGCGCAAGGCGACGCGCACCGCCTTTTCGGTTGGCAACCAAAGGGCCTCGTCCATGCTGTTGGTGTGCAGGGACTGCGTGCCCCCCAGCACGGCCGCCAGCGCCTGCAGGGCGACCCGCACGACGTTGTTCTCGGGCTGTTGGGCCGTCAGGGTAGAGCCGCCGGTCTGGGTGTGGAAGCGCAGCATTAAAGAGGCCGGTTTCCGGGCCCCGAAGCGATCGCGCATCAGGCTGGCCCACAGGCGCCGGGCAGCCCGGAACTTGGCCACCTCTTCGAGGAAGTTGTTGTGGGCGTTGAAGAAGAAGGACAGCTGCCCGGCGAAATCATCGATGTCGAGGCCGGCGGCCTGGGCAGCCTCTACGTAAGCGATAGCATTTGCCAGTGTGAAGGCCACCTCCTGCACGGCGGTCGAACCCGCCTCCCGGATGTGGTAGCCGGAGATGCTGATTGTGTTCCAACGCGGCACCTCGGCCTGGCAGTAGCGGAACACATCCGTGATCAGGCGCATGGAGGGCTGCGGCGGGAAGATATAGGTCCCCCGGGCGATGTATTCCTTCAGGATATCGTTCTGGATCGTGCCGCGCAGCTGCCGGGGCTCTACCCCCTGGCGCTTCGCCACCGCGATGTACATGGACAGCAGGATCGAAGCCGGAGCGTTGATGGTCATGCTGGTGGAGACTTTCTCCAAAGGGATCCCGCGGAACAGGGTCCGCATGTCCTCCAGGGAGGAGATGGCGACGCCAACTTTGCCTACCTCGCCGCGGGCGATCGGGTCGTCCGAGTCGTACCCGATCTGGGTGGGTAGGTCGAATGCGACGGAGAGTCCGGTCTGTCCCTGTTCCAGCAGGTAGCGGTAACGGCGGTTGGATTCCTCAGCGGTGGCGTAGCCGGCATACTGCCGCATCGTCCAGAAACGAGCCCGGTACATGGTCGGCTGCACCCCGCGCGTGTAGGGATATTCCCCTGGGAACCCGATCTTCTCCAGGTAATCCGAATCAGTTGGCGTGAAGATGGGCGGGAGGGGGATGCCGGAGGAGGTCTCGAACTCCGGCTTTCGTTCTGGAAAACGTTCGAGGGCAGGGGCGCGGGTCTGTTCTTCCCAGCGTTTCTGTTCGGCTTCAAAGGACATGGTTAACCTCACGAGCAAGAGTAGTAAAAAGTATACCCTATCACAGCCTTACCACGGGAATTCCAATGTCCCTTATTTTTCGGGGGCGCTCCCAATTGTGGTAGACTCTTGGCGGGGGCCGAGCTTGGCAGATTTGCGAATGGAATCGCACCGCCGGGCAGCTTAACGAAATCTCTCTACAAGGTTCTACACGATGCAAATACTCGCTGTCGACGTTGGCACCGGAACTCAAGATATCCTGCTCTACGATTCCCGCCTGGACCTGGAAAACGGGTTCAAACTGGTGGTGCCTTCGCCCACGATGATCGTCCGCAGCCAGTTGCGAGCGGCTACCCGGCGGGGGGAATCGGTGGTTTTGGTGGGGGTGACGATGGGGGGCGGGCCGAGCCACTGGGCGGCAGAAGACCATCTCCAGGCGGGACTCCCGCTCTACGCGACTCCAGCAGCAGCCCGTTCCTTTAATGACGATCTGGAAGCCGTTCAGGCGATGGGGATCCGGGTTGTCAGCGAGGACGAAGCTGCCCGCCTGCCCTCCAGCGTGGTCCGCCTGGAGCTGCGGGATTTCGACTTCGAGGCTATCGAGGCCGCATTCGGCCGCTTTGGGGCTTCTTTAGATGAACTGGAAGCCGTTGCGGTGGCGGTGTTCGATCACGGCAATGCGCCCACCGGCTATTCAGACCGCCAGTTCCGGTTCGATTACCTGGATGCGCGCATCCGGGCCCGTTCTCGCCCGGGGGCGCAGCATACCCTGTCGGCGTTCGCTTACCGGGCCGAGGACGTGCCCTCCATCATGACGCGCTTGCTAAGTGTCGTCCAATCGGCGCAGGGGCTCGGGGTTCCCCTGGTCGTCATGGACACTGCCCCGGCAGCCGTCCTCGGGGCGACGTTCGATCCGCTGGTGGGTAACCGGTCACGGGTGCTGGTTGCCAACGTGGGCAACTTCCACACCCTGGCTTTCCGCCTCGGGGCGGGCGGGATCGAGGGCGTTTTCGAACACCATACCGGCTTGATCGACCTGCCCAAGCTGGAGGGCTTGATCCGCTCCCTGGCGGCCGGAGACCTGCAGCACGAGGACGTTTTCGGCGACCAGGGCCACGGAGCGCTGGTCTACGAACCGGAACCACTGCCGCTCGAAGGGAATGGTTTCGGGGTCGCCGTGACCGGGCCGCGCCGCAACCTGATGCGCGCCTCCAGCCTGCGCCCATACTTTGCCGTACCCTTTGGGGACATGATGATCGCGGGTTGCTTCGGACTGCTGGCAGCCGCGGCCGACGTGCTGCCCGAGCTGAGCGAACCGGTCCGGGACTCCCTGCGCGGCGCCGGCGGAAGTGGGACTCCCCCCTGGGAAGTGCGTGAATAACGAGTCGATTCGTGTGAATCTTTACAAGGTGGATTTGCGGCTCTCGTAAATCTGCGCGCCACGTTTTGGCAGGTTGTAAACCACTCCGTAGACTTTCTTCAGGCTGAGCAGCGCTTCCCAGTCCTGCCACAAGTTGGCCACCTTTTTCCCCATGCGTAAGGCCTGGTCGACCAGCGTGTACACCTCTCCCTGGAACTCGTAATCCCAGAGAGCCAGGATCAGGTTGGCCTGCGCGATCCGCCAGTTTATTTCGACCGGCGGATCTTTCACTTTGCGGGCCTCGTCCGCGCCCGCCAGCAGCTCCATGTAGAGCTTCTCGGAATCCGGGTGCCAGAAGAAGTTCGGCCTGGGAAAGGGAACCGCGACCGTGTAGGGGATTTCGAGTTCGATGGCTGCTTTTGCGAGGGCCTGTTCCCAGCCAGGCGCCAGGGTGGTGACCAGCCGGGTGGCCTGGTATTCCTGGAGCGCCCGGACGGCCAGGAAGGCGAGTTCCAACGAGGGAATCTCTTTCTTTTCGCGCAGCCGGGAGGGGGAGTGAGCGATCCCTGTGATGATCATGTTGTTCTCCACTTTGACAGGTTCGCGCTCGGAGCCTGCTTCCAATGCATCCGAGGAGGAGTTTAAGTGGCTATTATACGCTTTTTTGTCTGAAATACAATAGCGGTTGGATGAGAGAATCCATGGCTTTCTCAAAGTCGAAAGCCCTGCTTTTCCCCACCCCTTTTGAGAAAGCCATGTGAGAGAATCAAAGTGAAATTTGACAGACCTGATCCTATATGGTAGACTAACCTCCTGACAACCGAACCGGGAAGGCAGTCGCTGCCTTCCCGCTCATCCAGAGAGGTGGAGGGACCGGCCCTGAGAAACCTCGGCAACCTGGGGATCGGCAATCTGCCTGGAAGTTCGATCGGGTTTTTACAGCCCCTTTGAGACGGACAGGCGGATCGCCGGGACTAAGGTGCCAATTCCGGCAGATGCTGACCATGGTCGGCAGTCTGGAAGATGAGGGATGACGATTCAGGATACCCTGCCGCCTCTCTTTTCCAGAGAGGCGGTTTGTTATAGGAGCTTTGCTTATGCCACGAAAATATACGAACCGGAGCTACCTGGATGCCCTGCAAGAGCGGGTGCTGGTCTATGACGGCGCCATGGGCACCAGCCTGCAGTCCCAGAACTTGACCGCCGAGCAGTTTGGCGGGCCGCAGTACGAGGGCTGCAACGACTTCCTGGTGATCTCTTTCCCGCAGGCGGTCGAAAGCGTACACCGATCCTTCCTCGAGGTCGGGGTGGACGTGCTGGAGACGGACACCTTCCGCTCCAACCGCCTGACGCTGGCCGAGTACGGACTTTCCGAGCAGGTCGTGGAGATCAACCAGGCCGCCGCGGCCCTGGCCCGCCGCCTGGCAGATGAATACTCGACGCCGTCCAAACCCCGCTTCGTGGCCGGTTCGATAGGGCCGTCCGGCAGGCTGCCTTCCGCGGACGATCCCGAGCTCTCGAAGATCACCTACGACGAGCTGGCCGGTGTTTTCCGCGAGCAGGCGGTCGGGCTGGTCAGGGGAGGCGTGGACGTGCTCCTGGTCGAGACTTCGCAGGATATCCTGGAAGTCAAGGCCGTCGTCACAGGCATCCACCAGGCCTTCGAGGGTACGGGGGTTTACCTGCCGGTCCAGGTCCAGGTGACGCTGGATACGACCGGGCGGATGCTGCTCGGCACCGATATCGCCGCCGCTTTGACCATCCTGGAGGGCCTGGCGATCGACGTGATCGGCCTCAACTGCTCCACCGGGCCCGAGCACATGCGCGCCCCGGTCCAATACCTGGGCGAGAACACCCCGCTGCCGGTCTCCTGCATCCCCAACGCCGGCCTGCCCTTGAACGTCGATGGCGAGGCGGTCTACCCGCTCGAGCCGGAACCGTTCGCCGAAGCGCTGGTCGAGTTTGTGGAGAAGCACCACGTCAGCGTGGTGGGCGGCTGCTGCGGGACGACCCCCGCGCATCTGAAGCTCCTGGTCGATCGCCTCGCGGCCCGCCCGCACCCGCAGCGCCCCGCTTGGGCTGAGCCGCGCCTGTCTTCCTCGATGCGGGCCATCCCAATGCGGCAGGAGCCGCCACCTTTGCTGCTTGGCGAGCGCTGCAACTCCCAGGGCAGCCGCAGGTTCAAACGGCTCTTGCTGGCGGAAGATTACGACTCGATCCTGGAGCTGGCCCGGGAGCAGGTCGAGGGCGGCGCGCACGCCCTGGATATTTCCGTGGCGGTCACGGAGCGCCCGGACGAAGCCGATCTGATGCGCAGAGTGGTCAAGAAGCTGGCCATGGGTGTGGAGGTGCCGCTGTCCATCGACACCACCGAGCCGGAGGTCATGGAGGCTGCCTTGAAGATCGCTCCCGGGCGCTGCCTGCTGAATTCCACCCACCTGGAAAGCGGCCGGGACAAGGCCGACCGGGTCTTTGCCCTGGCGAAGGCGCATAACGCCGCCGTGTTGATGCTGACCATCGACGAGAATGGTATGGCGAAATCCGCCGTCCAAAAGTTAGATGTCGCCAGGCGCCTGTACGATATCGCCGTGAACGACCACGGCCTGAGACCGGAAGACCTGGTCTACGACACCCTGACCTTTACCCTGGCCACCGGAGACCCGGAGTTCTCCAACTCGGCCATCGACACCATCGAAGGGATCCGGCTGGTGAAGTCAGAACTGCCGGGCGTGCTGACCTCGCTGGGCGTGAGTAACGTTTCCTTCGGTCTCAGCCCGGCTGCCCGCCCGGTGCTCAACAGCGTCATGCTCTACCATGCCGTGCAGGCGGGCCTGGACATGGCCATCGTGAACCCGGCCCACATCACCCCGTACGCCGAGATCCCGGACGAGCAGCGCCAGCTGACCGAGGACTTGATCTTCAACCGCCGTCCGGATGCGCTGCAGCGCTTCATCGAGTTTTTCGAGAACGTGGAGCACACGCCCGGGACGGGGACGGCGAAGGTCGACCCGACCCAAGATATGGAAGCCGAGCAGCGCCTGCACTGGCGCATCCTGCACCGCCACAAGGAGGGGGTGGAAGCGGACATCGACGAGATCCTGGCAAGGAATGCGCACGCCTCCCGGCATGAGACGGCCGTGACCATCCTCAACCAGGTGCTGCTGCCGGCCATGAAAGAGGTGGGCGATAAGTTCGGGGCGGGCGAGCTGATCCTGCCCTTCGTGCTGCAGTCGGCCGAGGTCATGAAGAAGGCCGTCGCGCACGTGGAAAAATTCCTCGAACGCAAGGAAGGCACGACCAAGGGGCTGGTGGTGCTCGCTACGGTCTACGGCGACGTGCACGACATCGGCAAGAACCTGGTGAAGACCATCCTTGCAAACAACGGCTACTCCGTGGTTGACCTGGGCAAGCAGGTGCCTGCCGAGACGATCATCTCGAAAGCGGTCGAGCTGCAAGCCGATGCCGTCGGACTGAGCGCGCTGTTGGTCAACACCAGCAAACAGATGCCGCTGATCGTCAACGAGCTGCACCGCCGCGGCCTGACCTTCCCCGTGCTGGTCGGCGGGGCCGCCATCAACCGCCGCTTCGGCTGGCGGATCCTGTACACCGAGGCCGGAGAGCCGTATGCGCCGGGCGTCTTTTACTGCAAAGACGCATTCGAGGGGCTGGCCACCATGGACGCGCTGGTCGATCCGGCGCAGAAGGGCGCGCTGTTGAGCCGCCTGCACCAGGATGCGCAGCGTGAGCTGGGGCGAACCCCAGCGGCGCGCAGCCCCCGCCCTGGGATACGTTCGGACACCCCACCGGCCGGCTCCATCCCCCGGCCCGCGACCTGGGGAGCCCGGGTGGTGCGGGAGATGCCTTTGGAGCTGGTCTTCAAGTGCCTGTTCAAGAACGAGCTGTTCCGGCTTTCCTGGGGGGCCAAGAACGCTCACGGGGAAGAATGGGAACGCCTGGCCGCGCAGTTCGAGGCGCGGCTGGAGCGCATGCAGCGCGAGGCCCTGCGAGAGAACTGGCTGCGGCCCCAGGGCGTGTACGGTTACTGGCCGGCCCAATCCGAGGGGGAGGATTTGATCCTTTACGATCCGGCCCCGAAGAATGGCCGCGGGCAATCTGAATGGGTCCGCTTCACCTTTCCCCGCCAACCCTACGCCGACCACCTGAGCCTGGCCGATTACTTCGCCCCGGTGGAGAGCGGGATCATGGACGTGGTGGCGCTGCAGATTGTCACGGTTGGCCTGGAGGCGACCGAACGCTTCGACCGCCAGCAGGCTGAGGGCGATTACGCAGAGGCGTACTTCCGGCACGGCCTGGCCGTCCAGACGGCGGAGGCGACTGCCGAGTACCTGCACCGCCACATCCGCCGGGAGCTTGGCCTGCCGGAAGGCCAGGGCAAGCGCTACTCCTGGGGCTACCCGGCCATCCCGGATTTGGACGACCACCGCAAGGTTTTCGACCTGCTGCCGGCCGAGAGCGAGCTGGGCATGAGCCTGACCTCCGCCTTCCAGCTGGTCCCCGAGCAGTCCACCGCCGCCATCATCGTCCATCACCCGGATGCCAGGTACTTCAGCGTCGGGGAGAGCCGGGTGGAGCAATTGCTTAAGTAGGGCAAGATGGCAAATTTCCAGTCAAAATTCCTTTCTCTCCTCGAATCTTCTCCTCTCCCCGTCCTGGGGGATGGCGCCATGGGGACCGTTCTGAACGCTCAGGGAGTCGGATTTGATCAGTGCTTCGATGCCCTGAACCTTACGAACCCGGGCCTGGTGGCAGGCATCCACCGGGCGTATATCGAAGCCGGTTCGCAGGTGATCCAGAGCAATACCTTTGGCGCCAACCGGTTCAAGCTGGCCGAACACGGCCTGGAGGACAGGGTGGCCGAGATCAACCGGGCGGGGGTCGAACTGGCCCGCCGCGTGGTACTGGCCTCCTTCCGGGACGTGCTCGTCGCCGGTGACGTCGGCCCCCTGGGTGTCCGCCTGGCCCCGTTTGGGCGGGTGCAGCCCGAGCAGGCTCGCCAGGTGTTTGCCGAACAGATCGCCGCGCTGTGCGAAGCCGGGGCCGACCTGCTCATCCTGGAGACGATGAGCGATTTGTCCGAGATCTGCGAGGCGGTCGCCGCTGCCCGCCAGGTCTGCGACCTGCCGGTCGTGGCCTCCATGACCTTTACTCGCGACGACCGCACCCTGCTTGGGGACGCGCCGGGGAAGGTTGCGGAAACGCTGGCTGCCGCGGGCGCGCAGGTGATCGGCGTCAACTGCTCCGGCGGCCCGGCCCAGATCTACCGCATCCTGCGCCAGATGCGCCAGGCAGCCCCGGGTACCCCGCTCTCCGCCATGCCAAACGCCGGCTGGCCCGAGCAGGTCGGCGGTCGCATCATGTACCCGGCCGGCCCAGACTACTTTGGCGAATACGCCCGGGCGTTCCAGGAGGCCGGGGCTCGCCTGATCGGGGGCTGCTGTGGGACGACCCCGCAGCACATTGCCGCCCTGCGCACAGCCCTCGAGAAGGATCCAGCCGGGGGCAGGCTGAACGGCGTGGCCATCTCGTTCGTGGAAAGCGAGGTCGACTCGGCCTCCCCGGAAAGCCACTCGCACCTGGCAGAAAAGCTCGCCAGAGGGCGGTTCGTCGTCTCGGTCGAGATGGACCCTCCGCGCGGCCTCTCCACCCACAAGCTGCTGGCCGGCGCCAGCCTGCTGGCCGAAGCTGGAGCGGACGTGATCAACGTGGCTGACAGCCCGATGGCGCGCATGCGCATGAGCCCCTGGGCTGTGTGCAGCGTGATCCAGCGCGAGTTCAACGTCGAGACCACCCTGCATTTCCCCACTCGCGGTCGCAACCTGCTGCGGGTTCAGGGAGACCTGCTGGCCGCGCACGCCCTCGGTATCCGCAACGTTTTCGTCGTCATGGGGGACCCAACCGAGATCGGCGATTACCCGGACGCGATGGATAACTACGATCTGGTCCCTTCCGGGTTGATCCGGCTCATCAAGCAGGGGTTCAACGCCGGCGTCGATCATGCCGGCGTGGAGATCGGCCAGCCGACTTCCTTTTTCGTCGGCTGCGCGCTCAACCTGACGGCCCTAGACGTGGAGCGGGAGATCCGCAATCTCCGCCGCAAGCTGGCCGCCGGCGCGGATTTCATCCTGACGCAGCCGGTCTACCAGCCGGAGATCGCTGCGGAGTTTATCCGGCGGCTTGCCGGCCTGGCCGGCCCCCTGGAGGTCCCGGTGCTGGTCGGGGTGCTGCCGCTCTTCGGCCCGCGCCACGCCGCCTTCCTCCACAACGAAGTCCCGGGGATCCGCATCTCCGAGGAGATCCAGGGCCGCCTGCGCAATGCGGGCGATTCGGCCCCGCAGGAGGGTGTGCGCATCGCGCTCGAGCTGATCGAGGCCGTACGCCCCTGGGCAAAGGGGGTCTACCTGATGCCGGCCTTCAACCGCTACGACCTGGCGGCCGAGATCGTGGAGCAGGTACAGAGAGGGAATTAAATGGATGGTGCGAGTAGGTCGCAACCCGCTCGCACCATCCTTGTTTCGGGAACATCCCCCGAAGATAAAAAGACCGAAAAAAATGCTATCTGGGCGGAGGCAGAGGCTCGTCCGGTGCGGTCGAAGCTACCGCCGCCGGTCTGTTCCGCAGGGAAAAATAGCCAACGCCTAGTGGGATCAAGGTTAACAAGATTCCCAGGCACAGGAGCGCAATGCCGGCGCCGCTGGATATCTGGCCGACGTCGGTGCCCAGGTCGTAAGTGCCGGCCCCGGCGGCAGAGAGCCCGCCGAACAAGCACAGGAAAAGACCCGGGCAACCGCAAAGCAAGGCGCTGCCACCGGTTAACAAAATTCCTGTCGTTTTTCGATCCATGCTGATCATCCTCCTCGAGGTTTAGAGAGTGTGTTGAAAGCTGAATTCCCTGAAGTATAGAACAAGATGGTGGTTATCGCAAGCACCAGAAAAGTTCTCCTTCCTTAACTGCGCAGGCGGGCGCCGAAAGCCTGTTCCAGCCGGGTGATGATGCGCTGGCGGATCTGGGCCACCTCCTGGTCGGTCAGCGTGCGGTCGGGCGCCTGGTACGTCAGGCTGTAGGCCAGGCTCTTCTGGCCCGGGCCGGCCTGTTCGCCCCGGTAGACGTCGAACAGGCGGATGGCGGTTAACATGTCCCCCCCGGCCTGCCGGATCACCCCGGCGACCTCCGCGGCCGGGACCGGTTCGGCGACCACGACCGCCAGGTCCTCCAGCACGGGCGGGTAAGCCGGCACGCCATGGATACTGTAGCGCTCGGGGATTCGCGCCATGATGGCGTCCATGTCCAGCTCCGCCGCCAGTACTGCCGAATCAGGCAGCTCGTATTTCTCGAGCACCAGTGGGTGGATCTCGCCCATCACGCCGATTTCCTGGTCGTCAAGATAGATTCGGGCGCACTTGCCGGGGTGGAAGGTCGGGTACACCCCTGGTTCGTAGCGCACATCGCCTACATGCAGCCCGTCCAGGCCGGCATCCAGGATCCCTTTCAGGTCGTAAAAATCCATCGGGGAGGTATCGGCTGGCTGCCAGCCGGGGCTGGTGCGCGGGCCGGCCAGCACGATCGCCAGGCGCTGCGGTTCGTCGGGCAGCGCACCTTCCTCGGATTGGAAGAAAACCGGACCGATCTCGAACAGGGCCAGACGCTCCTGCAGCCGGGCGTTGCGCTCAGCGACCTCCAGAACGCTGGCCAGCAGGCTGTGGCGCAGCGCAACCCGGTCGCTCGCGATCGGGTTCACCAGGCGCAGGTAGGGCCTGCCATCCGGTGATCCATCTGGCTCTGGAACCGGCAGTCGGCGGGCTTCCTGCTCCGGCAGGATTACCCGGTAGGTGATCACTTCCTGCAGCCCCAGGCTGACCAGCAGGTCGCGCAGGCGCTCTTCTCGCTCGAGGGCCGGGTTGCCGCGTTGGGGCGGCAGTTCGTCGGCCATGCGGGTCTCAGGGATGCGGTCGTATCCGTAAATCCGGGCGATCTCCTCCATCAAATCGGCGACTCCGATGACGCCCTCGCCGATGTCCAGGCGGTGGTCGGGCGTGGTGGCCCGGATCGACTGGCCCTCGACCTCGACGATAAACTCCAACCCGCGCAGGATCTCGGCGATCAGGTCGACCGGTAGGCGGATGCCCAACCAGCGCTCCGCGTCGCCGGGGGTGATCTCGACGGTGGGATCCTTGGGCGGCAGCGGGTAGCTGTCCACCAGCCCCTGCGAGACCACGCCGCCGGTCCAGGCCTGCATCAGCTGCAGGCCGCGGCGCACCCCGCGCTCAGCCAAGGCCGGGTGCACGCCGCGCGAGAAGCGGTAGGCGGCCTCCGAGGACATGCGCTGGGCGGCCAGCGTGCGGCGGATGTTGATGAAGTTCCAGGCCGCCCCTTCCAGCAATACGTTGCGCGTTTGCGGCCCGACCTCGGATTCGGCACCGCCCATTACCCCGGCGATCGAAAGCGGCCCGGCGGTGTCGCAGACCAGCACGGTATACTCGTCCAGGGGTCGCTCGACCCCGTCCAGCGTGGACAGGCGCTCGCCGGGTCTCGCCGTGCGGGTGATGATCGTCGGCGCGGCGCCCCCGGCGCGCTGCACCAGCACGTCGTAGTCGAAGGCGTGCAACGGCTCGCCGATCTCGAGCATGGCATAGTTGGTGGCGTCGACGATGTTGTTGATCGGTCTCATGCCGGCCAGGCGCAGCCGGCGCTGCACCTCGTAGGGGCTCAGGCGGATCTCGACGTTTTCGATCAATCCCAGAACGAAGCGCGGGTTGAGGGCCGGTTCCTGGATCTCGATCCTTGCCCGCCCCGAGACTTGCGGGCCCTTCATCGTAAATTCAAGGTCGGGCTGGCGCAGTGACTTACCGGTCAGGGCGGCGACCTCTCGAGCCACTCCGAGTATGTTCGCATCCCGGGCGATGTTGGGCGTGATGGCGATGTCCAGCACGGCGTCGCCCATGTAATCCACCAGGGGCATGCCGGTGGGCGCGTCTTCGTCCAGCAGGATCACGCCTTCGTGCTCGTCGGAGATGCCCAGCTCTTTCTCGGAGCAGGCCATCGAGTACGAATCCACACCCCGGATCTTGGCCCGCTTGAGCGTGGTCGGCACCTGCCCGGGCTGGTGCCCGTCGTAGATGCGGGCGCCCTCGCGGGCATAGGCGACCTTGAGCGGCTTTTCCAGCGGCCCCTGGCCTTTATAGGGGAACAGGTTCGGCGCGCCGGTCAGCACGACGTGCTCTTGCAGGCCGTCGTCCAGCCGGCACAGCACCAGCCGGTCGGCGTTGGGGTGCGGCATGACTTCCAGGATGGCGCCCACCACGATCTTGTCCGGGTCCCATTCAAGACCGGAGGTCTTGGTCTCCTGCCGCAGGTGAGCGCCGGACCGGCCTTCGGTCGTCCCAGCCGGCATGGGCAGCCCCACGTAGCGGATCTCTTCCACTTCCAAACCTGCCACCGTCAGCCGGCGGGCCAGGTCCTCGATGGAGAGGTCGATGTCGACGA
>DASWHG010000237.1:0-2390 GCA_036393315.1 Anaerolineales bacterium
CCCTGCTGGAAGGCCTGCGCTGGTCTGACGGCGAACCGCTCACCGCCCGGGACTCGAACTTCACTTATTCGGTCGCCCGGCAGTGCCAGCAGAAGGGTGGTTGCGACCATTTCACCCTGCCTCTACCGATGAGCAATTACGTCCTCGAGCGCACCGCAGCCTACGAAGTCCTGGACGGGCGCACGACCCGCTGGACCGGCCTGCCGGGGTTCCTCGACTCGCAGTACGCCGTGCACTACTTCTTCCCTTTGCCCGAGCACCAGCTGCGCGGCGTCGCTCCCCAGGATATGGATGATCACGAGCTGACGGCGCGAAAACCGTTAGGATGGGGTCCATATGTGTTGGATAGATGGACCCAGGGTGACCGGATCACGCTGAGCCGCAACCCCAACTACTTCCGCGCCTCCGAAGGCCTGCCCCGCTTCGACCGCCTGGTCTTTCGCTTCGTCGGTGAGAACCTGACCAGGAACATCGCCAGCCTGCTCTCCGGCGAATGCGACCTGCTAGATATCGAAGCCGTGTTGGGCGACGAGCTGGGCACGCAGCTGCTGTTGGACATGGATGATGAAGGCCTTCTCCAGGCTCAAGTAACCACCGTCCGGACCTGGGAGCACGCCGACTTCAGCATCGGCCACGCCGGTTACGACGACGGCTACCAGCCCGGCCGCGACCGCCCGGACTTCTTTGGCGATCGCCGCACCCGCCAGGCGATCGCGCAATGCATCGACCGCCAGCGCCTGGTCGACGAGCTGCTCTACGGCCGATCCCGGGTGATGCACGCTTACCTGCCGGAGGAGCACCCGCTATTCAACCCCGAGGTGCCTCGTTACGGTTTTAGCGTCTCCCGCGGGACTACCTTACTAGAGGAAGTCGGCTGGCTCGACCTGGACGGCGACCCGGACACGCCACGCACCGCCCAGGGTGTGCCGGACGTCCCGGATGGCACACTGCTGGTCTTCAACTACTGGACGACGGAGGCCTCCGTCCGCCAGAAGATCGTCCCGATCCTGCAGGAGAACCTGGCCCAATGCGGGGTGCAGTTGAATGTACAACACTTCCCCGCAGCCGAGTTCTTCGCCGATCCGCCCGAGGGGGACCTGTTCTCCCGGCGCTTCGACATGGCCGAGTTCGCCTGGCTGACCGGTTCCCTGCCGCCCTGCGACCTGTTCACGAGCGAGAACATCCCCGGCGATCCAGAAGCCTCGAATCCGGACGGATCGCCGCGCTTTCCCAAAGGCTGGGCGGGCCAGAACAACACCGGCTACAGCAACCCCGAGTTCGACGAGGCCTGCCAGGCCGCCCAGGAAGCCCTGCCCGGCGGGCCGGGCTACGTCGAGAACCACCACCGGGCGCAGCAGATCTTCGCCGAGGACCTGCCCGTCGTCCCGCTTTTCCAGGTCCTGTGGGTCACGGCTGCCCGGGCGGATTTCTGCGGCCACCGCATGGACCCGACCGCTTACAGCGATACCTGGAACATCGAGGAATACGATTACGGCGTGGGCTGCGAAGAGCGTTAATCTCCGTTATAAACGATTCTTTCACCGGTTCTTTCCCGGTAGCCATAGGGAAACGTGCTCCGGCTGCATCGTTTCCTGGACAACGGCAATCAGTCGGTCCGTTACTTGATCTGGATCCACTTCATCTGGGCGCGCTCATCACCTTTCGAGACTCGATACCGAATCACGACGGAAACCAGCGCTAACCCGATGAGAAGTAAAAAGATCAAAGTTGAAAAGACTTCGATGGAAGCATAAATTGGAGCCAGTACTTCGAGCCCGAGTGGATTGCGCGCCGGTTCCAATTCCTCCATCGGTCCCGGCGCCAGGCCGAAGGTTAAGATCACAACCAAAAGTCCCAGACCGGTTAGCCAGAGCACGACCCGCCATTTCGAAGAGAGCGGGCGACCGGTAGGGAATAAAAGTGGCAGGAGGATAAATAAGAAAAAGATCATCAAGACCCATATCCAGAGCGACACCCAGGCAGCCGCCAGGCCCAGTGGGAGAGCGCCGGGCTGCGTCAGCAAGGTGAAGCGGGCCCATTGGGTAATGAATTGCGTTAATAACATGCTCAACGAGCCGGCGAGAAGGATCCAGCCAACCGCGTTGTGCGGGCGACGGGATGCGATCAAGAGCGCGACTGCCAGCATGGAAAGATTGGCAAAAGCAATGCTGACCTCGGATGAGGTGGGAACCACTCCATTCCTCCGAGACAGGATCTGGGTGCCGACCATCAAGGTTATGCCCAGGGGCAATACTGCCCAAACCAATCTTGATTTCATCATTAACTTATGTCGGTTTTTGGAACTCAAATTCCGGATGAAATTACGAGGCGATTGGCCGAAAGTAATTATTAAAAAAAACAGGTGTCAACCGGCCAATTGCCGTTCAGGT
>DASWHG010000238.1:0-9194 GCA_036393315.1 Anaerolineales bacterium
TGCGACCGGGGGTGTATTAATTGGAGTTACGCAGTTCAGGAGAAAATTGTGGGTGTTTGGGCGGGCATCGCCCGCCCAAACACCCACATCCTCCCACCAACTGCGTAAGTCCTGTTAAGTTTCGCTTCGAAGGGCGTTGTAAAAGGTGAATTGTTCAGGCTCGCTGGAACACCCGGTTTCATCGAAACCCCTGGTTTCGGCGCCACCAGGGGTGGCGTAGGCATAAATGCCTATATGCGAACCCGCAGGATGGCGCGAAACCAGACTTGAAGTATCGGATATAATCTTATTTCTGATGGAGCAGCAGAAAGGGTTGGGCTCGCTTTACGGGCTACGCGTAACGATTTTAGATAATCATTAAAAAAGGAGAATATGTTGCGCAGCACAAATATTTCTTACCAACCGTCCAAACCAGTGCCATCTGCTGAACGGCCGAATTCTTTTCTCAGCAAACACTGGTTCTCCGCTTTTACCGTTGTTTTTGGGCTTTATGTCGGGCTGCCTTTCCTGGCTCCTATCTTCATGCAGATCGGTTGGTCCGGTCTGGGGAAAGGCATTTACCTCATCTATTCCTTCCTTTGTCACCAGCTGCCCCAGCGTTCCTTTTTCCTTTTTAGTCCCCAGGCCAGCTACTCACTGGCAGAACTCCACTCTGCCGGTGTGAACACAACGGATCTGCTCCTGCTGCGCCAATTCATCGGCAGCCCTGAGATGGGCTGGAAGGTTGCCTGGTCCGACCGCATGGTGTCCATGTTCGCCAGCGTTCTTTTGTTTGGGTTCGCTTGGCGCTTGCTGAAGCCCCGGATTCCTAAGTTGCCCTGGTGGGGCTTCGTCCTCTTTCTGCTGCCGATGGCCATCGACGGAACCAGCCACTTCGTGAGTGACCTGGCGGGGATTGGCCAGGGGTTCCGCGACAGCAATGCCTGGCTGGCAGCGCTCACGAACCAGTCCTTCGCACCCGGCTTCTATGCGGGGGATGCTCTCGGTTCGTTCAACTCCTGGATGCGCTTACTGACCGGGATCCTGTTCGGCCTGGGAGTTGTCTGGTTCGGTTTTCCATTTATAGATGAAGCCTTTCTCGCTCCTGTCCGTCACCGCCAACGGAGGGCTGAGCTGGATCGTGAGTTTTTGGAGAGACTATTCAATGATGTCAAAAATTCCACCCCCTAGAATCAGAGTCCTTCTCGCCGACGACCATGCCGTGGTTCGAGCTGGAATCCGGCAGTTCCTGGAACACGCCGGGGATATCGATGTTGTTGCAGAAGCGGACGATGGCGAGGCAGCCAAGGAATTGATCCAAAGACATCACCCGGATGTGGCCGTAGTGGACATTCAAATGCCCAAAGCCAGTGGAATTGAAGTTACCCGCTGGGTGCGTTCTAACTTGAGGGAAGTTGGAGTGCTGGTGCTAACTGCTTTCGACGATGATCCCTATGTCATGGCCGTGTTGCAAGCGGGTGCAAACGGTTATGTGCTAAAAACCGCCTCCCCGGTGGAGATCATCCAGGCCATTCGAGACGTACACGCGGGAAAATCGGCAGTAAACGCCCTGATTGCGCAGAAACTCATATCGCAAATCACCCGGCAAACGACCGAGGCGATGGTGGAACCATTGACCGAACGAGAAACGGAAGTACTGACGATGGCGGCAAAAGGCTATACCAATAAGGCCATCGGCGCCCAACTGGGGATCAGCGACCGGACCGTACAGGGCCACCTGGCACATATCTTCGACAAAATGAATGCCGCCAGCCGCACCGAGGCGGTTATGCGCGCCGTCTCGTTGGGATGGATTTCACAAGATGTAATACATAGCCTGGAAGATGAACGGTAACCCGAGACAGGGAAAAAAAAGCTCGATCCGCATACCCGGCCTGGGTTGGCGCGGCCTGACCTTGCAGCTGATCTTCGTCACCATCCTGCCTCTGACGGTGCTCTTGCTCGTGATTACCTTTGGGAGCATTAGCGTCCATCAAAGAGCCATGCGCACGCTGGTCGGCCAGCGCGACGAGCGCGCCGTCAAGACAGCCGCGGCTGCACTCAGTGCCCAGGTCGGCCAGCGGATTGCTTCCATCCAGGATTTATCCCAGGAATTGTCTTCAGAAGATCAAAGCTCCCTGGATAGGGTGCTTGAGAGCTCCAACCACCTGTTGAGGGACTTCGAAGGCGGCCTGGCCGTCTTCGACCAAGATGGCACCCTGCTGGCTTCGATTGGCGACCGCTCTTTATGGGAAGCGCTGGCCACCGGAACAGGCACAAGCATAACTACTTTATTCCCAACCCAATCGGGCCAGGTTCGTGTTTCAGGTGCTTTTCCCAATCCTACCCATACTGGCCCCTTGGTTGCCATTTCCACCTTTGCACCCCGGACTGTTGGCGAGGCAAGTACGCCCGCAAGAGCGATTGTGATCCTGGGGGCTTTCTCGCCGGGCGAGCTTGCCCGCAGCACCCTGGCAGATGCGTTTGCCAGTGACGGCCAGAGCACGGTTTTTTTATTCGATGCCTCCAGGCAGCTTCTCTATCAGAGTGGAACACTTCCTTCGGATGGGAACCCGCAGGGCCACCCGGGTGTGGCTGAAGCGCTGGCCGGGCAGAGTGGTACGAGCTTTTTACCGGCGGAAGACGGCGAGCACGTCATCGCTTACACCCCCGTCGTACCCCTGAATTGGGCACTGGTCGTCGAGGAGCCCTGGGAGATGGTCGCCAGCCCCTTGCTCAGCTACACCCAGATGGCGCCTTTGGTGCTGGTTCCGGTGCTGATCTTAACGCTGTTTGCGCTGTGGTTCGGGATACGCCAGATCGTACAGCCGCTTCAGGTGCTCGAAGAGCAAGCCGATGCGCTGGCCTGGGGGAATTACCAGGCGGTGGAAAAGCCGGTCGGTGGTATTGCTGAGATTCGCCGTTTACAGAAAGGTTTGATCCATATGACTCAGAAAGTGCAGGCGGCTCAACAGAGCCTGCATGGCTACATCGGCGCGATCACGGCCGCCCAGGAGGAAGAGCGCCACCGGCTGGCGCGCGAGCTGCATGATGACACCATCCAATCCCTGATCGCTTTGAAGCAGCGGGTCCAGCTGGCTCAGATGAACCAGAACAATGGAGCTACTGCCCAATCTTTTGAAGAATTGGAAGAACTAACCGAGATGACGATCGATAACCTGCGCCGGGTGACGCGTGCCCTGCGACCGATCTACCTGGAAGACCTGGGACTGCTGGCGGCATTGGAGATGCTCACTCGTGAGGTGACACAAGTCACAGGGATCGAAGTCGAGTTCAACATTTCGGGTCCTGAACAGCGCCTTGCTCCGAAAGTAGAGCTGGCGCTCTACCGCATCGTTCAAGAGGCGTTAAGCAATGTAGCTCGACATGCTCGCGCATCGCGTGCCTCTGTTAACATTTCCTTCAAGCCGGAGGATATTCTCCTGGAGGTGGTGGACAACGGGCAGGGGTTTGAAGTGCCAAGGAGCCCGGCCGAATTTGCCCCGAGCGGGCATTATGGCTTGCTCGGTCTTTTTGAACGCGCCGAGCTGATCGAAGCGGATTTGCGCATTGAATCCAAGATTGGCCAGGGTACCCGGGTGGCTGTGAAATTTAATCTAAAGGCAGGAAGATGAAAAGAAAAATTGTGATTCTCTCTATTCTCTTTGCTCTGCTCCTGGCAGCGTGCAAGAGTAACACGGAATCAACCGGCACACAAACCCAGACAGAGCAAGTCGTATCGGTCCCAGGCGGCTCCTATAGAAATACTTCTGTCTCCGAGTTGCAGAAGATGTTGGCGAGCAAGGACTTCACCTTCGTTGACGTCCACATCCCGTTTGAAGGCGAAATTACTGAAACCGATCTTTCCATTCCATACAATGAGATCGAACAGAACCTTGATCAGCTGCCAGCCGACAAAGAAGCCAAGATTGTACTTTACTGCCGCAGCGGGCGGATGAGCAGCATCGCCGCCGAAACGCTGGTCAGGTTGGGATATACCAACGTGTGGAACCTGGAAGGCGGCATGATCGCCTGGGAAAAGGCCGGCCTGCCGCTGATTGGGAAGTGATGGCAATCCCGGTTCACCCGTCAGACCAGACCCAATGGCCCCGATGACCTGGCCGCAAGATCAGTGGCGTTTCAGAATCCTGTCAACTCTTGTCCTGATAATCAGCATCGCCTGGACAGCCTTCTCCCGCGTTTCACCGGATGCCGTCTCGGGAAACAGCCAGGCCGCCAGCCCGCGGGAAGGGTTTTTGGCACCGGATTTCACCCTGGACCTCCTGGAGGGTGGCCAGGTGACGCTTTCCGACCTGCGGGGTCAGGTCGTCATGGTCAATTTATGGGCATCGTGGTGCCCGCCCTGCCGGGCTGAGATGCCGGCCATCGAAAAGGTGTACCGGTCGTACAAGGATCTGGGTCTGGTGGTTCTGGGCGTCAACACCACCTTCCAGGACAGCGAATCGGGTGCATCGGCCTTCGTGAACCAATACGGATTGACGTTCCCCATCCCGCTGGATCGTGACGGATCGGTCAGTTCCCGGTATGCTCTGCGAGCGTTGCCCACCACGTTCTTCATCGATCGAGAGGGGGTCATCCGCTCGGTGGTGGTCGGCGGGCCGATGAGCGAAGCCCTGATCCAGTCTAAGGTGGAAGATCTTTTGAAGAGTGCACACTGATGTTTCCCTATCTTCGCATCGGGCCGTTTCTCCTGCAGACTCCAGGGCTGGCTCTGCTGGCAGGGGTCTGGATCGGATCCTCCCTGGTAGAAAAGGAAGCCAGGCGCCTGAGCCTGAACGCGGCCGCGATCTATAACCTGATTTTCTACGGGTTGGTTGCCGGTATCGTCGGGGCTCGCCTGGGCTATGCGGCCCGCTACTTGAGCGTTTACCTGGCGAACCCGTTGAGCTTCTTGTCGCTCAATACCAACACCCTGTCGGTTTCCGACGGACTGCTGATCGGCGCTATCGTTGCCGTATTCTATGGCCAGCGCAAGAAACTGCCGCTGCGTCCTACCCTGGACGCGCTCACGCCGGGGCTGGCGGCGTTCATGGTCGCCCTGGGCGTGGCGCACTTCTTGAGCGGCGATGCCTTCGGGACGCCGTCCCGTTTACCCTGGTCGATCTACCTTTGGACCGAGTACCGCCATCCCTGGCAAATCTACGAGACGCTGGCTGCCCTGATCGTTTTCTTGTTCATTCGGAAACGCCCGTATGGTCTGACAGGGGATGGTCTTATCTTCCTGCTCTTTGTTGCTCTCTCGGCTTTCGCCCGTGTTCTCCTCGAGCCCTTCCGGGGTGACAGTGCCATTACGGCGGTGGGCTTCCGCTCCACGCAGGTAATCAGCCTGATCCTTCTGGCAGGTTCTCTGGGGTTGTTAGACCACTGGCTGCGGTCTGGACAGCGTAAGAGCACGACACCGGAGGTAAACCAGAATGGTCTCGATCAGACTTCCCCTCGAGGCAATATGGTTGATAAGGGGTAGGGATAGAGCTTAGCGAAAGGATCCTGTTCTATGGAAAATCGAACGGATGAAGAGCGCCCTGTGAAACGGGCTGCGGTCGTAATCACTATACAAACCTGGAGCACGCCGATCGTTGGACTGCTGATGCTGGTCCTTGGACTATTGGCGGGTTACTATGGCCGTCCACTCCTGGCGTCCCAAGCGGCTGAAAGCGCTGCCGGTCGCAGCTCGGCCTCCTCTTCCGCCAGCCCGGTGGATGAAAATGTGGCTGCGCAACAGGCGGCCCTCATGCAGGAAGTGGTTGCGCAGACTCGCCATTTTAAAGGCGACCCCAACGCCCCGGTGACCATCGTCGAGTTCGGCGACTTCCAGTGACCCTACTGCGGGCGGTTTGCCACTGGCGCGGGTCGTCAGATCGACGAAATGTACCTCCAGACGGGAGTCGTGCGTTTTGGCTACCTGCACTTTGCCTTTCTCGGTCCGGAGTCGCAGTGGGCGGCGGAGGCCAGCGAGTGCGCCGCGGAACAGGATGCCTTCTGGGAATACCACGACCAGCTGTTCGACAGCCAATCCGGCGAAAATCAGGGCGCCTTCAGCAAGGACAATCTGAAACAGTTCGCGGCCGATCTTGGCCTGGACACCCAAGACTTCGATGCATGCCTGGATTCTGGGAAGTATGCATCGACCGTTGAGGGTGAGACGCAAACTGTGCAATCCCTGGGCGTGAGAAGCACGCCAACGTTTCTGGTCAACGGCCGCCCGATCGTCGGCGCACAGCCGTTCGAAGTCTTCCAACAGTATATCGAAGAGGAGAGTAAGAAATAACCATGTCCCCCGCAAACGTCTTACCGATCTTATGATATTGGACAATGCGAAAGTACAAGTTTACCATTTTCCTTATCTTTCCCTCCCTCCTTTTGCTGGTTTTTTTGGGGTACAACCTACCTCCGGTCAAGGACCGTCTCGCCTGGCGAGTAGACGAATGGCGGGCGCGGGTCAAATACGTCCTCTCTCCTCCGGAACAGGCGATCTTTGTGCCTCAACAAGGGGGGAGCGCAGAAGCACCGGAGATTGGCATCCCAAGCCAACTCTCCCCGTCTCTCACGCTAACCCCTACGGAGGCTCCTTCCATCACGCCACTGGCAATGGGTGCGACGTTCACTCCTCTACCGTCTCCTACGCCGACCCTCACGCCCACACCCCTCCCGCAGAGCGTTCGACTTTCCGGCTTCCGCCACGAATACCAGGGCTGGAACAACTGCGGCCCGGCAACGCTGGGGATGGCACTCTCTTACTGGGGCTGGCAAGGGGATCAGGATGACATCGCCCCGATCACGAAGCCCAACCCGCGCGACAAAAACGTCATGCCCTACGAGCTGGCGGATTACGTTGAAGAAGAAACGCCGTTCAAAGTGGCGTCCAGAGTGGGCGGGGAAATCGAGCTACTCAGGCGCTTCTTGGCCGCCGGCCTGCCGGTGATCGTCGAAAAAGGATTCGAAGGGCCAGATTTCGATGGCTGGATGGGCCATTACGTGCTGGTGAACGGGTACAACGACCCAGACCAGATCTTCACATTGCAGGATTCCTACTATGGTCCGGATCAGGTCATGGGATATGGAGATCTGGAACGCTACTGGCGCGCCTTCAACTTCACTTACCTGGTCGTCTACCCCGCCGAGCGTGGGGCAGAGGTCATGGCGATCCTTGGACCTCAGGCGGACAAGACCTTCAATGACCAATACGCCGCGCAAAAAGCCTCCGACGAGATTTTCTCCATGACCGGGCGCGACCAGTACTTTGCCTGGTTCAACCGCGGCACGGGACTGGTCGCTCTACAGGATTATGCTGGCGCAGCGGCGGCTTACGACGAGGCTTTTGCTCTTTATCCCTCAATCCCCGAAAAGGAGCGGCCCTGGCGGATGCTGTGGTACCAGACCGGTCCTTATTGGGCCTACTACTACTTTGGTCGCTACCAGGATGTGATCAACCTGGCGACCACTACCCTGGACGCCATGAGCGAGCCAGTGTTGGAAGAGAGCTATTACTGGCGCGCCCTGGCGCGTGAAGTTCTTGGCGATGTAGACGGGGCGATTAAAGACCTTCAGACCAGTCTGAAGCAACATCCCGGCTTTGAGCCAGGCATCGAGCAGCTCGAACGGCTGGGGGTAGAACCATAGTCGAATAGGCAAAAGTGCCTGTATCCAAATACGGTAGATGGCGCTTGGTTTTCCACTCGGCGGGGCATATACTCAGGGGGAAATGATCATTACAGGCATCTACCTGGCCCAGTTCTATCACCCTCACCCGGCGGATGCCCACGCGAGCGTCGTATATATCATCAATGGCACGCCGCTGGGCGATCTGGTGCGTTCGATCCACTTCTGGACGGCCCAGATCGTCACCCTGGCCGTCGTGCTGCACATGCTGCGCGTCCTATTTACCGGCGCCTACAAGCGCCCGCGCGAGGTCAACTGGTATGTCGGCCTGGGACTGCTGGCTGTGACGCTCGGCCTGGTCTTCACCGGCACTGTGCTCAAGCTCGACCAGGAAGGACTGGAGGCGCTGCAGCACAACAAAGAGGCGGCCGAAGTGATCGGCGCACTGGGCTCCTGGTTCTCGCCCGAATTCAGCCGCAGCGTACCCCTGCTCACCCGGCTGTTCAACGGCCACGCCACCATCCTGCCCTTGATCTTTGGCCTGCTCATCGCCGTTCACATCTACCTCATCAAGCAGCATGGGATTTCCCCCAAAGTCACCCCCGATGCCGTTGCCCGTTCCACGGCCGGGGAAGGCAAGTCGCGCTTCGACGTTCACGTCCGGCGGTTGGCGGGTTACGGGCTGCTCGTCCTCTCAGCTGCCCTGCTCCTCAGCCTCGCCTTCCCGTCCCCGCTCGGGCAGCCGGGCGTGGCTGGCGCGGAAGTGACCAAGCCGTGGTGGATGTTCGTCTGGTTGTTCCCGGCGGAAGAAGCCTGGGGCACGCGGGCGCTGGTGATCGTGCCGGCCATGCTGGGCCTCTTGCTGGCCCTGGTGCCGGTCCTGGACCGGTCTCCTTATCTAAGCCCATCGCGGCGCAAGCTGCTCCTGGTGTTTGCCGGGGTCCTGCTGGTTCTCATCGTCGTGAGTGGGATCGTCGCGACCCTGCAACCGGTTTCGGCCCACCTGGAATAGAAGAAGTGAAGCCGAGATGAAAATGTCTCTTGCGAACTTGTTCGCCTTACGCTTCTTGATCTTTAGCCTGCTGGTACTGTTTGTCCTGACCCCCTTTCGTTCCGCCCTGGCGCACGGGGAGCCGGTGATCGACGTCCAGCCGGACGTGGCGCCTGCCGGTGGCGAGATCACCATCACCGGCACGGAGATGGAGCCCGGCGAAGTCTTCGTGATCACGCTGGAGAATACCACGAGCTCGACCCCGCTCGGCGAGGCCACGGCCACAGGGGAAGGGGAAGAAGGTGGGTTTGTAGCCCGCTTCACGATCCCGATGGATGTCGCGCCAGGTTCTTACACGGTTCGAGCGGAGACCGAGGAAGGCGAGGTCGCTTTGATCGACTTGACCGTTACCGGAGCATCAACGGAAGCCAGCACAGGACCGGCGACCGTCCGAGAGCCCAGCGGCGAAGAGCACGTTCTCGACCGCTCAAAACCAGCAGGACAGGTGGTTGGCGTCGCTGCCGTGGCGCTGGCCAGCCTGGGGCTCGGCTTGTGGCTCGTCCTTCGCCGAGGCTGAAATCGTATCTGGGAAGGATCGGGCCCG
>DASWHG010000239.1:0-2603 GCA_036393315.1 Anaerolineales bacterium
AAAAACATTCGGTAACTTTCCCCCAACCCTGGCCTCTCCCTCCATGGGACGGGAGAAAGAGGAATTGTGGGTTTTTTGGCGGCTCCGCCGCCAGAAAACCCACAATTCTAAATAGTCCCCCCTTTCAGGCGGGAAGGGGGGTTAGGGGGGATGGGTAATAAGAATAGTCTCATCTCAAACAAGCTAGGGAGCGATCTCCCCCACCTGCTCGCCGTTCACCCAAACCGAATAGGCGCCGCTGGCAAAGCTGCCCAGGTGGACGTTGGCCTCAAAAGGCTCGAGCACCTGGATGCATACCTGTTCCGGATCTACCAGCGAGTATACTTCCACCTGGATCCTGTTTTGCTCGTCAGGCTCGGAAACTTCCACCCTCAGCTGGTGGCAAGGGGTAGGGAGCGAGCCGGACAGCTGCATGACAAATTGGGGCGGGAAGCTTTCCAGGATCAGGATTTGCGGTTCCTCCATAAACACTTCACCACGGGACATGTTTTCATCTCCGGGAGCAGGCTCCCAGGGAGCCGGCGCGGGCTCTTCTCCAGTCGTGTCAGGAGGCGAAACGACCGGGGTATCTGGTCCCTCCGGCTCGGGTGTGGATTCTGTACCCGGGATCGGCAGGCCGGCACAGGCCGAGAGCAGGATCGCGAGAAAAAGCAAAGTTACCACAGATTTACGAGACATTAACTCCTCCTGAAAAGTTTCGTTTTCTCCAATCAGTACACTTTTCAGACGCCGGTAAATAAGGATTGGTTCCCTGCTATCCCTTCACGACGGCCACGGGTCGCAGGCGCGCTACCTTTCGAGCGATGCCTGCCCCTGCGACCGTTTCCACCACCATGTCCACGTCCTTGTAGGCCTGTGGCGCTTCTTCGGCCAGCCCGGCCAGCGAGCCGGCCCGGATGTGGATCCCCCGGGCCAGGAGCTCTTCACGCAGCTCTTCGCCCCGCACAGTTTTCTTCGCCCGGCTGCGGCTCATCACCCGGCCGGCGCCATGGCAGGTGGAACCGAAAGAACGCTCCATGCTGCCCTGGGTGCCGACCAGCACCCACGAAGCAGTCCCCATACTGCCGGGCACCAGTACGGGCTGGCCGATCGCCCGGTACTCCTCCGGTAGCCCTTCGAAACCGGGACCGAAGGCGCGGGTCGCTCCTTTGCGGTGCACACAAACTTTGACCTGCTTGCCAGCAACCGTGTGCGTCTCGACCTTCCCCATGTTGTGGGCAATGTCGTAAACCTGGTGCAGGTGCCAGTTTTTCACTTTGCCAGCCAGCACCTGCTCGAAAGCCTGGCGAGCATAGTGGGCTAACACCTGGCGGTTCGCAAAAGCATAATTCGCCGCGGAACGCATTGCGCCCAGGTAAGCCTGGCCTTCCGGAGAATCGAGCGGCGCGCAGACCAGCTCCCGGTCCGGCAGGTGAATGCCGTACCGGTGCACCGCGCCCTGGAATTCTTTGACGTAATCGGTGCAGATCTGGTGGCCGAAGCCGCGCGATCCACAGTGGATCAGCACGGTCAGGCAGCCTTCCTGCAAACCCATCGCCTGGGCAGCCTCCGGGTCGAAGATTTCGTCTACCCGCTCGACTTCGATGAAATGGTTGCCTGACCCCAGCGTGCCAACCTGGCTGCGGCCGCGCTCCTTCGCATGCTGGCTGACCCGGCCTGGGTCCGCGCCCTCCAGGGTGCCTCCCTCCTCGGTCCTCCGCAGGTCTGCCTCGGTGGCATAGCCTTCCTTCTGCGCCCACCGGCCGCCTTCCCGGCAGACCCGCTCGAGCGCCTTGTCGGAGAGGTGCAGCCGCCCCTTCTTCCCCACCCCGCTTGGGCAAAACTCGTTCAGGGCTGTGGCCAGGTCTGGCAGGCGCTGTTCCACTACATCATACTCAATCTTTGACCCAAGTAACCGGACGCCGCAGTTGGAGACCACAAATCCATTGGCAATGAAATTGTGGTCGGGATGGTTCACGCTGAGATCGTATACGAGCTCCTCATGCTCAATCGCCTCGATCTTCGCGATCCGATCCCAACTCATGCCGGTTTCTCCGAGATCGCGGCCGGCTTCAGCAATAAATTGCGCGAAGGTTGAGAAATCCGCGCCAATCCGAGGCGGTGTCCGGCGTGTTTGGTAAAGTGATCGCTCGATAAAGCGTCGGTTCGCATCCGGGCTGTCCAGTCGGGCGTATACCTGCTGGGGAGGGCTGCCTGCCTCCGCCATGGCCACTGCTTCTACGGCAATCGCGGCTCGCGCTTCCAACCGCCTTTTTTTGAGCGCCAGATATTGCACAGCCAAGGCAGCCAGGGCGCGGCGCTTGCGGTTGTACTCATAGCCGATCGTACCCCACAGCCTCGTCAAATTTTCGAGATCCGCTGAGAGAATTAACCGCAGGCGAACCGACCGTTCGCCATCCACATTGATTTGTTCGAAACGGACAGCTACCTGGCGGACCTGTACGCCAAACTGTTCAAGCAATCCAGCAACCTGGGACAGGAAAGTCTCTCCGCTTGCCTGATGGGCGGCACGCTTGTTCATCGATAGGACGGGCGGGGCCAGAGTATATCCATGACCGCTGACGGTTTGGGGGGTGGTCAATTCGGCCCCGAAAAATGCTGCC
>DASWHG010000240.1:0-2315 GCA_036393315.1 Anaerolineales bacterium
CTCCCAACAGGCGATTCGCCTTAAATGATCCAGACATATATAAAACAGAGCCAAATGCGGAAGCTAAATACAAAACCAGCACCGGTTCATCTAGACTGATGCTGGTTTGTAAATTTTTACCCACCGTGGAGTGGGGACCCAAGCAACCATTGGAATGAGACGAAGGGAGTTTATGCGTCAAAAAGCGCACAAACTCCCTTCGTTTTCATAATTTCCGAGAAATGGGGATGCGGGTATAATTTCCTCAGCCCACCCAAACTGGAGAAGTTAACAGACCATGCGCTACGGACACTTCGACGACTCCCGCCGCGAGTACGTGATCAGCCAACCCGATACCCCGCTTCCCTGGATCAACTACCTGGGAAGCGAAGATTATTTTGGACTGATCTCGAACACGGCGGGAGGCTATTCGTTTTACCGGGACGCCCGCCTGCGCCGCCTCACCCGCTACCGCTACAACAACGCTCCGCTGGACAGCGGCGGGCGCTACATCTACCTGAGGGACGAAGAAACCGGAGCGTATTGGTCCCCCACCTGGCAGCCGGTGCGCGGCCCGCTTCAGGACTACACCTGCCGGCACGGCCTGGGGTACACCACGATCGCCAGCACTTTCGCCGGGATCCACGCCCAGGTGCGCTACTTCGTCCCGCCGGACGAGACTCTGGAGGTCTGGGAGCTGACCCTCAGCAGCAACCGGGAGGGGCCTGCCCGGCTGTCCGCATTCTCGCTGGTCGAGTTCTGCTTATGGGACGCCCTGGACGACGCCAGCAACTTCCAGCGCAACTTCAGCACCGGGGAAGTCGAAGTGGAAGGCAGCGTGATCTACCACAAAACCGAGTACCGCGAGCGGCGCGACCACTTCGCCTTCTTCGCCTGTTCCGAGTCTTTAGCCGGGTTCGACACGCAGCGGGAGGCCTTCTTAGGCCCGTACCGGGGCTGGGAGAACCCGCTCGCCGTCGAACTCGGCGCATCTGCCAACTCGATCGCCCACGGCTGGGCGCCGGTCGGTTCCCACCACATCCAGATCGAACTCCAGCCGGGGGAGACGCGCCAGGTGATCTTCCTGCTCGGCTACCACGAGAACCCTCCCGCAGAAAAGTTTGACCCACCGGATTCGCAAACCATCGACAAGCGCACAGTCACGCCCATCATCGAGCGCTACCTCCAGGCGCCTGCCGTCCGGGAAGCGTACCAGGCACTGCAGCGATATTGGGAGGGCCTGCTTGCCACCCAGCAGGTGGACACACCCGACCTCCACTCGAACCGGATGGTCAACACCTGGAACCCCTACCAGTGCATGGTGACCTTCAACCTGTCCCGCTCCGCCTCGTACTTCGAATCGGGCATCGGGCGAGGCATGGGCTTCCGCGACTCCAACCAGGACCTGCTCGGGTTCGTCCACATGGTGCCGGAGCGCGCCCGGGAGCGCCTGCTGAACCTGGCCGCGACCCAGTTCGAGAGCGGGGGGGCCTACCACCAGTACCAGCCGCTCACAAAGCGCGGCAACGACGCCGTCGGCAGCAACTTCAACGACGATCCGCATTGGCTGGTGCTCGCCGTGGCCGCGTACCTGAAAGAGACCGGCGACTGGTCCATCCTGGACGAGCCGGTGCCCTTCGACAACCGGCCCGGCAGCGAGCGCCCGCTGTTCGAGCACCTGGAGCGCAGCATCTCCTATACGCTGGAACGGCTGGGGCCGCACGGATTACCCTTGATCGGGCGGGCCGACTGGAACGACTGCTTGAACCTGAACACCTTCTCCGAGCAGCCTGGCGAATCCTTCCAGACCACGACCAACGTGGATGGGAAGGTCGCCGAATCGGTGTTCATCGCCGGCCTGTTCGTGCTCTCTGCCCAGGAGATGGCCGAGATCGCGGCAGGGACCGGCCGGGCGGAGCAGGCAGAGTCGTACCGCCGCGCCGCCGTGGAAATGGAAGCCACCGTCCGGGAGCACGGTTGGGACGGCGAATGGTTCCGGCGCGCCTACGACCATTTCGGGCAGGCAATCGGCTCCCGGGAATGCCAGGAAGGCCAAATTTTCATCGAACCACAGGGGATATGCATCATGGCGGGCATCGGGTTAGACGACGGCCGCGCCGGGCTGGCTCTCGACTCGGTGCGCACCCGCCTGGCGACCCCACACGGGATCGTGCTGCACCAGCCAGCCTATACGAGATATTACCTCCAGCTGGGGGAGATCTCTACTTACCCGCCCGGGTACAAGGAGAATGCCGGGGTCTTCTGCCACACCAACCCCTGGATCATGATCGCCGAGGTGATGGCCGGCCGCGGCGACCAGGCCTTCGAGGATTACC
>DASWHG010000241.1:0-3478 GCA_036393315.1 Anaerolineales bacterium
TTGGTAATCCACTCAATCGGCGCCAGATCGTCGGTGTAAACGGTGGTCGACTCCGGCGTCGGCTGCTGGTGGATCGCAGCCAGCTCGAGCGCCTGGATCAGCAGGGGATGAACGTCCCCGCGGCTGCTGAGGTACACCAGGTTGCCATAGAGGTTATCGATGGTCGTCGGTTGGGCGGTCGCATAGACGATCGAGTTAAAAGTCTCGGGGATATCCATCACGTAGATCGAGGGGTAAACGGTGCTCATGGTCCCGACCAGGCCATCGATCAGGCGCCGGTCGTTCGGGGCGCGGCCAACGTTGATCACGACCACCCCTCCTTCAGCGAGGCGATCACGGACGATCTGGAAGAACTCCTGGGTGGTCAGGTGCCAGGGGATGTAAGGCGGGCGGTAGGCGTCGATGGCGATGAGGCTGTAGCGGCGATCGCTGTGCTCTAACCCCCAACGCCCATCTTGAGCGATGGCGTTTAAATTAGGCATGTTCATATCGAAGAACCGCCGGCCAACGGCGATGATTTTGGGGTCGATCTCGTAGCCATCGATCGGAACAGGCCCGAAGACGGCGGTCGCCTGCCGGGCGGTCGTCCCGGCGGCCAGGCCGACGATCGCGATGCTTTTCACATCCTCCGGATTATAGGGAGAGGGGTTGAAAAACGGCCCGGCCAGGAACTGCATCCAGGGACCGTGGTCGATTAGATCCTGCGGATGGTACATAGAATGCACGCCCTGGCCGTCGTTCAGCCGGAGGAGGCGGTACCCTTCCCGCTCGATCACCTGGATGTAGTTGTAGGCCGATTCGGTCTCGTAGATCTGCCCGTACGAGGCTTTGATCCCGCTACCCATCCCGAAGACAGCCAGCAGGACCAGGACCAGCGGCATCCACAACCAGTTCACGGCGGTGCGCCAGCCGCTGGTTAGCCACAATCCACCGATCGCAACGGACGTCAAGAACACACTGAAGGCCAGGAAGGTGCGAGTCGTGCCGATCGTCGGGATCAGGACCAGCACCGGGATGAAGGTTCCCACGAAAGAGCCCAGCGTCGAGATCGCGTAGATCCGCCCGGATATCGTCCCGGCCTCGTCCTGCCTGCGCATCGCCAGGCGGATGGCAAACGGGGAAATGGTGCCTAATAAAGTGATCGGTACCGTAAAGAGAACGAGCACAGCGGTGAACGAACCGAACAGGACGCCGACCTGCAGCTGCTCGAAAGCTTCGGCCGCCAACCGAAGCACCGGATTCGAGACGATAGGGACCAGCCCGATCAGGAAAGCACCCCAGGCCAGGATCCGGTACATGGTGCGGGGGAAAGGGGAACGGTCTGCCCAACTTCCGCCGATGAAATACCCGGCGGTGAGATAGATCAAGATCAGGCCAATGATGCTGGCCCAGACCAGGTTGCTGGTCCCAAACACATTCCCCAGCAGCCGGGCGGCCGACAGCTCGACGGCCAATGTGGTCATACCCGAGGCGAACACGGTAAAGTAAAGGTAGCGTTGATCGCGGATCATCATTACATTTTCGGATGGCTCTCCAGGATTTGCCAGGTGATAAAACCGACGAAGCGGAGCAGCCAGAAGGCAATCAGCCGGTAGGTTAACCCGGCTACCAGAGCGACCGATCCCGGCACGGCCAACCACGAGAAAACGACCGGGGCGTAGGCATCCGCCATCCCGAGCCCTCCCGGCAGGGCGGCCATCCCACTCATGGTCAGTATTAAACCATATCCGGTATAAAGCTTCCCGGGTGAAATTTCGTAACCAAACAGGTAAAAACCGGCACCAAGCGTGACCACGTCCAGCAATACCTTGCCGTATGCAGCCAGGAAGAGCTTCAATACCAAGAGTCCATTGAAATGGACCAGGTTCTGTTGGAAGATCTCCAGGCGGTCGTGTAACAGGTCAGGATGAATCGAATAGACCCGCCCCCCGATCCGGTTCCACCAGCCGGCGAGCCGGTTCAATAGGAGAAAACTGCGTTCTCGGTTCAGGAGCAAACGCCAACCATACCACAGCAAGCCGATCCCGGCAACCCCTGCCAGGGCAAGCAGAAAGAGATCGAGCCTCGACAGTTCGCCTCTTCGCATAAGGTAAAATACGCCCAGGGAGGCAACCGAGACCAGCGCCACGGCTTCCAGCAATGTTTCCACCATCAAGGAAAAAAGCGACTCCTCCGGCGCGTAACCGAACTTACGCAGCAGCCGCACCCGCATTGCTACGCCACTGGCGCCAGCGCTCGGGATCGCGATCTGGATGAAAGCCATCGAAGTCAGCACCCCGGCCAGCTGAAGGAAGTTTATCTTCCCCGAAAACGGTTGCAGGGACAGGGCGTTCAACCAGGTCAGGAAACCATAGGAGATGACCTGAACCAGGATGGCAACCGCCAGCCAGGCCCAGTGAGCACGGCGGAAAAGCGCGGCCGCGTCCTGAAGATCCTCCAACAGCGGCCAGAAGAAATAGACGAGCACGGCAAACAGGACCAGCGACAGGGCGCGCCGAAACCAGATCATGCTCGCTTTATTGATCCGTAAAGATGAAGGATGATCTATCACAAAAAAGGAAGGACTTCCTTCGGTTCGTTCTGGTGTGGGTTTAGTATCTATCCGAAAATTATTTTTCGGATAGGTTCTTAACTTTAACGAGCCCAGAGGCGAATACGTGAGAAGAAGCGCTGCCACCCACTGGTGAGATACCATGCTACGCCAATCTGGCGGTACATCTTGAAGCGCGTGAAGATCCCTCTCACAAACCCGCGATGGGCTTCGCTCGGGATATGGGAAACCCCTACCAGTGGGACTCGCAGGCAGCGCCAACCACGCTGGCGAGCTGCAATGGTAATGGCAGTTTCCAGGCCATACCCGGCCGCGGCCTGAGGCGGCACATACCGGAGTAGCTCCGACCGAAAGCAGCGTTGGCCTGTCAACCAGGGAGTCAACCAGTGGCTGAGGTCGGTGAACCACCGCCCGCCTTTGAATAACCCCATGGTCATGTCTGCCTGCCGCTTCAGCACCGGTTCGATCAATGCCATGACGTGCTCCGGCGTCAAGTCGATCAGGTCTGCGTCCAACATTAGAATTGAACCGGCCTGGGTCGCACGCCAGCCGGTAAAAAGCGCCTCCCCCTTCCCTGAATTCACCGGGTGGACCAACAGCCGGATGCGCGGGTCTAACCGGCTTTTGTTGTCCACCACCTCGGCTGTACCGTCTTCCGAGCCATCATCGACGACGATGATCTCGGTTAAGGCGTTTACCTGGCATAAAACCTCCAATACCAATACAATATTCCCGGCCTCGTTATAGGCGGGGATAATCGCAGTGACCAGCGGCGTTGTTGGAGTTCCAATTTTTTTTGCCTTCCTATCGATAACAGAAACAAACCTGTCACTGAGACGCATTTCTCGTGAGCCTCCTTTATTGATCCCCACTATCCGCATTGGCTCTTCGGGAATTTCCGTGGCAATGGGTCAGATGTGGGGGTGT
>DASWHG010000242.1:0-12555 GCA_036393315.1 Anaerolineales bacterium
CCTTCGACAAAAAACTGTTCGATGTACATGAGCCCTGTGTTTCTCTAATTTGGTAGCGCCCCGTTGAACCGCGGTTTCAGCAGGGCAATTTGCCAAATTGCCCTACAAAAAAGCGCCATCCACGGTCAACTGCTGAGCTACCCCCAACAATCAATACCGGATAAAAATGTGCTCTGATTCTAGAGCAATCGGAGGAATTTGGCAATGCTCGATTCTTTTCTGCCCGCTACAGGTTTAATCTTATAGGAAATGCGGCTCGCATTTCGTCGGTCGCGCAAAAAGAAGGAGGAGTGAAATCTTCGCAGAGAACATTGCTTATTACATAAAACTTCGCTTAGCGAACCGATTGTGCCCAACCTCTATAAACGGTTTAAGCCCTGCGCCATTGGCAGTGACGAAGAAGCAGTCTTGGGGATGGCCCAAGGATGGGACTGCGCCGCTGCGCTTATAGCGAAGTTCGCTCGAAGAAACATGGTTGGAGGTGCTACGACGGAAGTGGTGCTTTTATGGTGTAGGGAGGTGACTGCTTCGCACAGACCGCTCGCAGCGACATGATTCTAGGGGCCGCAGCGACATGAAGGGCGGGCACTACGAAAGACATTGCATGCCATTTCCATAGGAAAAGCGTTGGCACAGTGGAGTTACTCGCAAAGATATTTCGATTCAGCCATGAGTTGAGCGGCCAGGGTAAGGCGAGATGCCGCGAGAGCTCTATTCCTACATTTAATTAACATCCTATTAACTTTGTTCCAACAGCCGCTCAGTATACTGGTGATTGGCCGGAAGTGCCTGTGAAAAAGGATTGGTGATCAACGGCCAATCACGAAGGCGGACATGGGTCCGTATGAAACACTTTAACGGTAAAGGTATTATTGAGGGATTATGGAGGGTGCGATGGATTTGGAACGATACACGCAGAAATCACGGGAAGCCATCCTGACCGCCCAAAGGCTGGCCCAGGAGTTCAACCACCAGTCGATCGATCCTGCCCACCTGCTCCTTGGCCTGCTGCGGCAGGAGGATGGCGTGGTGCCGGCGCTCGTCACCCGGGTGGCCGGGAGCGTGGCCGCCCTGCGGGATGAGCTGGCCCAGGAATTGGAAGGCCGGCCCAAGGTCTACGGCGCGGGCGGCGAGGTGGGGCTTTCACGCCCGGCTGCCGACGTATTGGCTGCCGCGGAGCGTTATGCGAAGGGGATGCAAGACGAGTACGTTTCGACCGAGCACGTCCTGCTCGGATTGACGGACAGCCAGGAAGGCCAGCGCCTGAACCGGTTCGGCCTGACGAAAGACGCCATCCTCAAATCGTTGGCCGGTATCCGGGGAACCCAACGGGTCACAACCCAGAATCCGGAGCAGACCTACCAGGCGCTTGAGCGCTACGGGCGGGACCTGACCGCAGATGCTCGCCGGGGAAAATTAGACCCGGTGATCGGCCGGGACGAGGAGATCCGCCGGGTGATCCAGATCCTCTCGCGGCGCACGAAGAACAACCCGGCCTTGATCGGCGACCCCGGCGTCGGGAAGACGGCCGTGGTGGAGGGGCTGGCCCAGCGCATCGTCAACGGCGACGTCCCGGAGGGTTTGAAGCACAGGCGCCTTATCCAGCTGGATATGGGCGCGCTGGTGGCGGGGGCAAAATACCGCGGCGAATTCGAGGAGCGACTCAAGGCGGTGCTCAAGGAGATCGTCGATGCATCCGGTGAGATCATCCTGTTTATCGACGAGATGCACACAGTGGTCGGCGCCGGCGCAGCGGAAGGCGCGATGGACGCCGGCAATATGCTCAAGCCGATGCTGGCCCGCGGCGAACTGCACATGATCGGCGCGACGACCGTCGACGAATACCGCAAGCACGTCGAGAAAGACCCCGCCCTGGAGCGCCGCTTCCAGCCCGTGATGGTGGAAGAGCCCAGCGTGGAGGAGACGATCAGCATCCTGCGCGGCTTGAAGGAACGCTACGAGGTGCACCATGGGGTGCGCATCACCGATGCGGCGGTGATCGCCGCCGCGACCCTCTCCAACCGGTACATTACCGAGCGCCACCTGCCGGACAAGGCGATCGACCTGATCGACGAGGCCGGTGCCAGTTTACGGACGGAGATCGACTCGAAGCCGCAGGCCCTGGACGAAGTGGATCGCCAGATCATGCAGCTGGAAATCGAGCGCCAGGCTTTGCAGCGAGAGAAGGATAAAGCCTCCCGAGAAAGGCTGGAACGCCTCGAGCAGGAGCTGGCCGACCTGCGCGAGCGCGCCAGCGAACTGCACACCCGCTGGCAGGCCGAGAAAGAGGTGATCGCTTCCGTTCAGAAGATCAAAGAGCAGATCGAACAAACCCGCCTGGAGATCGAGCGCGCCGAGCGAAACGCCGAGCTGGAGAAGGTCGCCCGGCTGCGGTATGGGACCCTGCGCGAGTTGGAGACCCAACTGGCGGAGGCGGAACACCGGCTGAAGGATATCCAGGCGGTCGACCCGCTCCTGAAAGAAGAAGTGAACGCCGAGGAGATCGCCCAGGTCGTCTCGCGCTGGACCGGCATCCCCATCTCGCGCCTGCTGGAAGGGGAGACGGAGAAGCTGATCCACATGGAAAATCGCCTGCACGAACGCGTGGTCGGCCAGGATGATGCGGTCCGGGTGGTCTCCAGCGCCGTGCGGCGGGCCCGGGCCGGCCTTCAAGATCCCAATCGCCCCATCGGTTCATTCATCTTCCTGGGTCCGACCGGGGTAGGGAAGACGGAGCTGGCCAGGGCGCTGGCTGAGTTCATGTTTGACGACGAGCGAGCGATGGTGCGCATCGACATGAGCGAGTACCAGGAGAAGCACACCGTCGCCCGCTTGATCGGCGCGCCCCCTGGCTACGTAGGCTACGAAGAAGGCGGGCAGCTGACGGAATCGGTCCGCCGCCGCCCTTACAGCGTGGTCTTGTTCGACGAGATCGAGAAAGCCCATTCCGAAGTCTTCAACGTGCTGCTGCAGCTGTTGGACGATGGGCGCCTGACGGATGGCCAGGGCCGCACGGTCGATTTCCGCAACACCGTGGTGATCATGACCAGCAACCTGGGCAACCAGCTATGGGAAGGCGGGCGGGAAGCCAGTCGAGACGAGATCAACCGCGTTCTGCAGGCCCACTTCCGTCCCGAGTTCCTCAACCGGATCGACGAGATCGTGATATTCCACCCGCTCACTCGCGAGCACCTGAGGGAGATCGTCGAAATCCAGCTGCGGCGGGTGCAGAGGCTGCTGGCCGAGCGGGGCTACATCCTGGAGATCGCGCCCGATGCGACCGAGTACCTGGCGGAGACCGGCTACGACCCCGATTTTGGAGCCCGCCCGCTCAAGCGTGCCATCCAGCGGGAGCTGCAGGACCCGCTGGCCTTGCAGATCCTCTCCGGCGAATTCAAGGAGGGCGATATCATCCGCGTCGGGCGGGACGCCGATGGCCTGGTGTTTATGCCGCTGGTCGAGGTGGAGGTAGTGGAGGGGTGAATTAAATTATAGAACACATTTTCTAAAAATCACCCCTTCCAGAAGGAATTTGGGGTGATTTTTCTACCCCAGCCTTGGTAAAATTGGGGCGTATGTGGATCAAGGAGGCTCCATGAAACCTCAGTTTTTCCTATGCCTGGGAATGATGGTCCTGGTCTTCGTGGCCGTGACCTCGCAAGTGCAAAGCGCTCCGCTGACCGTGGAGCCAGCTACTGCTGGAAGCGAGATTCAAACCAGCGGACAAGCCATCCACGCTCAAGGGCTGGCTGATACGCCCACCCCTCCACAGCCTGCCGAAGGGGCCGCAATTGAAGCGGTGGCCGATGAAGATGGCTGGGTAACGGTGGCAACCGGTATCGCTTACAAGAAGTTCCACTTAAAGGATCCTAACAAGATCCACGTCGCCAGGATGGAGCGGGGCAACCCGGACGTAATCCTCGAGAGCAGCATCGGCCAGGGCCGGTTGGCAAGCGGCAAAGAGACGGTCAGCGGTATGGCCAAGCGCTACGACCAGGTGATGAACTACTGGGGTGGGGCGTGGGGTGCGCGCAATAAAGTCGTCGTCGCGGTCAACGGTTATTACTTCGAACCGATCTCGGGGGTGCCCTACCAGGGTCAAATCCACTCCGGCTGGTATGCCAAACGGTTCGACGACTGCCAGACCGGTAGCGGGGGCAGCGGGTTTGCCTGGAAGTCAGACCGGAGCGCTTTTATCGGCGGTACGGTTTCTCATCCAGAGGATAAACAGTCTGTAACGTTCTTGAAGTCTGGGAAAATTGAAACCATTAGCGGGATAAACGTTTCCCGCGGGACGGACCAGCTGATCTTGTATACGCCCCAGTACGACTCGGACACGAACACGGACGATTACGGCGTCGAAGTGCTGGTGGAGCTGCTCCAGCCTGATTTACTATCGAAAGGATTGGTTACAGGCATTGTCAGGGAGATCCGCAATAACGCCGGCTCAACCCCCATCCCATTCGACCACGTCGTGCTGTCCGCCAACGGAACGGCGAAATCCAAGCTGCTCAACAACGTCGAGGTGGGGGACGAGATTGCGATCTCCCATAAAATCAAAGATTTCGTCGACGGGTGCGGCAGCGCGGTCTCCTCGCTCGATTGGAACGGCGCGTACGCCAGCATCGGCGGCGCCTTCTATTTCCTGAAAGACGGCGAGGTCTATGGTTTCCCGAACGATTCCGGAGCCACCGCCCGCCACCCGCGCACGGCGATTGCCTATAACGAGGAGTACATTTACTTCATCGTGGTGGACGGCCGAGACCCTTACCTCAGCATCGGCATGACCATCGCCGAGCTGGGGGCTTTCACCCGGGACACGTTAGGGGCTCATTGGGGCATTGCCCAGGATGGGGGCGGCTCATCGACCATGGTGATCAACAACGTGGTGATGAACAACACCTACTGCAACAATGTATTCTGCAGTACAAAGATATACCTGCCGCTGACGGTGGGAGGGAACACCTCGGATGAGCTCGCCGCCGAACTAGAGGCCGAGCAGCCCTCCGCGCTCGCACCAGCCCCATACCCGGCCGGCGGCGACAGTAACCTGGTCCTGACCACGGCGGTCGAGCGCCTGGTGGCAAACGGTATGCTAATGGTGGTCGTAGAACCGGTGAGCCGGTCCGAGCGCTACGCCCCCGGCAGTTCAATTCGGGCGGTGGATCAGGTCGAGATCCGCCTGGGACCGGGCACGAATTATGGGGTCCTGGCCTACGCGGACCCGGACGCCGAGGGGATCGTGGTGGATCATCTGAACCAGCTCAATGGCGTTTACGCGACCGGGTCTTACTGGTGGAAAGTAAACCTGAACGGGGCAACCGGGTGGGTGACCGGGTGGGTAAAGGAGGAAGCCCTGGCCCAGCCAGGAAGTTAGGGAGGGCGGTTACAGTCAACTTTTCTTTCTGAGAGACGATCTTCGACCGATTTCAAGCCTGGCGCGGGTTTTAATTCCCTCGCCAGGCTTCTACATCCCTCCCTTCAGGGATCGAAAACTTGCGGGGTGATACCTACCCGGATTTCCGGGTGTGGGCCTGCCCGTTTGCCCGATGCGCTCCACACCGTTATCGCCTATGATAGGGGAAATCCGAGAATTCTCAATTGAAGCTGCTTGCACTTCGTAGGCAACGGAAAATGACGAAGGTGAGATTGCTTCGCCAAGAACGCTCGCAAAGACATTTCGATCATACAAGGAGATAACGAATGTCACAATCCAATGGTAATCATCCACTGACGGCTCTCTCCGAGGCCATGGCAGAGGCAGTGGAGAAGGCGGGCATGGGGACCGTACTGGTAAACGGCCGCCGGCGCCTGCCGGCCAGCGGGATCGCCTACGCGGCCGACTTGATCCTTACCGCCGACCACGTTGTCGAGCGCGAGGAGGATATCCCGATCCTGCTCCCAGATGGGAGCGAAGTAACTGCCACGCTGGTCGGGCGGGACCCAGGGAGCGACCTTGCCCTGCTGCGCCTGAAAGGCGGACCTGCCTTTCTTGCAGAGCCGGCGCCTCAGGAAGCCCGGATCGGGCAGCTGGTCTTGGCGCTCGGCCGGCCGACCAGCGAAGGCATCCAGGCCAGCCTGGGGGTGATCAGCGCCAAGGGCGGGCCGGTGCGGACCGGGCGCGGCGGGCTGCTCGAGCGCTACCTGCGCACCGACGCGATCCCCTATCCCGGGTTCTCCGGTGGGCCGCTGGTCGATACGGCCGGGCGGGTGGTCGGCCTGAACACTTCAGGCCTGGCTCGGGGCGCCTCACTGGCCATCCCGGCCGACCTGGCCTGGCAGATCGCCGGCACCCTGGCGCAGCATGGTTCGGTCCGGCGGGGCTACCTGGGAGTGCGCAGCCAGCCGGTCACGATCCCTACGGCACAGCAGAAGGCGCTCGGCCGCGAGCAGTCCACCGGGCTGCTCCTGGTGAGCGTGGAAGAGGGCAGCCCGGCTGAGGCCGGCGGACTGATGGTTGGGGACATCCTGGTCGGCCTCGCCGGCCAACCGGTCAGCGACCCGGACGAGCTGCTGGCCCGCCTATCCGGGGCCATCGTCGGTAGCCCGGCCCCGGTCGAGGTGCTGCGCGGCGGCCAACCTGCCACTGTAACGGTTACAATTGGGGAACGGAAATGATCGACTTCGTTGAACTGTCATCCGCCTTCACGGAATCGCTTGAGATGGTGGTGCAGCGCGCCCGGCGCAGCCTGGTGGTCGTGCACAACGGCCGCCACGGCGCCGGGGCAGGCGTGGTCTGGAGAGCGGGCGGCTACCTGGTTACCAACCATCACGTCGTCGCCCGAGGGGCAATCCGGGTATCCTCGCTCGAGGGTCACGAATACCCGGCCCGGGTCGTCGCCCAGGCAGCGGAGGTAGACCTGGCCTTGCTGCAGGTCGATGGTCCGGCCGCGGATCTTTCCAATTTGCTGCCTGCCATGATCGCGGATTCGCGCCAGCTGCGGGTGGGGGAGGTTGCTTTTGCGTTAGGGCACCCCTGGGGGCAGCGCGCCGTGGTCACGGCCGGCATCATCAGCGGCCTTGCGACGGTGCGGGTGCGCGGGGGGCGCGGTTCCGGGACCGTGATGCGCACCGGTGCGGAGCTGGTGCCCGGGGAGCGCGGTTCCGTAACCGTGATCCGCACCGATGCGGAACTGGCGCCCGGCAATTCCGGCGGGCCGCTGCTGAACGCTTCCGGAGCCGTCATCGGTATCAACACGATGATCGTCGGCGGCGACCTCGGGGTCGCGATCCCGAGCCACATCGTGGAGGCTTTTGTTACCGAGAGTCTCGGCCAGGAGGTCGCCCAGGTCACGATATGACGGCAGAGCAGGAGGGTGCTGCGACGATCGAGAACGGCTGGCTTGAAGATGCGGAGAGCGAGATCCGGGTGGTAGTGGTGGCCCCGGCGCTGGCGGTGCGCGCCGGGCTGCGGGCCCTGCTCGGCGCGCTCGACCGGGTGAATGTGACCGGAGAAGCTGCCAGTCTGGCCGAGCTGTCGCTTGTCCCGCCGGGCACCGACGTGCTGGTATGGGCAGCCGAGGCGAACGCAGCGTCTGACCTTCAACAGGCCATGCAGATCGATCCGGATTCCGCAGTGCTTCTGCTGGTTGCGGGGGAGCTCCAGGCAGCTCAGGGTATGGCTGAGCTGCCTGCGCGCGCCTGGGGCATCCTGCCGTTGGAGGCATCCTCCGGGGAGCTGGCTGCTGCCGTCTACGCGCTCGCCGAAGGTCTGTATGCCGGCGCGCCGGGCCTCGCCAGGCAGCTGTTCGCCCGGCAGTCCGGAGAACAGCGGGTCGATGCCGAACCGCTGATCGAACCGCTCACGGAGCGTGAAGCGGAAGTCCTGCAGCTGCTGGCGCAAGGGCTGGCGAATAAACAGATCGCGGGCGCTTTAGGGATAAGCGAGCACACGGTCAAATTCCATACCTCGGCGATCTACGCCAAGATGGGCGCGGCCAGCCGGACCGAGGCGGTCCGGCTGGGTGTCCAAAAGGGTTTAATTATTTTATGAGTGGGGTTGTGCAGAGAAACGGAGTCATTTGGACGAATATAAGCGTTTTATAAAAAAAGGTGTTTGCGATAAAACTCCGCAAACACCTGTGCTTCCTGATATTTGTTTACCGATTAATGGTGTTCGTTTCCGTCATGCAGGTGGCCGTGGGCGATCTCGTCGTCCGTGGCCTGCCGCAGGTCGATAACCTTGACGTCGAAGTGCAGCTCCTTACCCGCCAACGGGTGGTTGAAATCCAACTGGACCGTATCGGCGTCAATCGAGGCGATGTGGGCGCTTACGATTTCACCCTCTTGCGTCTTTAACTGCAGCCCCGTCCCGATCTCCATGGGGATTTCAGGGGGGAACTCGCTGCGGGGCACGTCCATCCCCGCCTCCGGTTCGACGTCACCGTAGCCTTCCTCCGGGGATATGGTGACTTTTTTGTCTTCACCGATCTTCAGGCCGTAAAGCTTGCGCTCGAGGCCGGGGATGATGTGCTCTTGACCCTGGATGAACTGAATCGGCTCGTTATCCTCAGATGAATCTACGACTTCACCCTCAACTGTGAGCGTATAATCCAGCGTTACGACAACGCCGTCCTCTATTTTGTCGGGTTTTTCTGTCTCTTTCACTTTTTAACACTCCTTCCTTTTCATTTCCCTCACACCAGTAGGTCTGACAATTCTAACACACTCACTCCAATTTTCTGAAAATGGCTCTTTGGATGAGCATGGCTTTCTCAAAGTCGAAAGCCCTGCTTTTCCCCACCCCAAACCCCATTTTTGAGAAAGCCATGTTTGGATGAGATAGGGTGTTGTTTTGCATTCTGCGAACGCAAAACAACACTCTACAGACTTTACTGCTGCGGGTTCCCGATACCTCCGGTACTTTTCGCCATGAGCGGAAAATACAGGCGCTCCGACCCGAAAATCCCCTGGGCATACTTGAGATCGCCGCTGGTCTCATCGTAATAGCTGATGCAGGGCCGGCCGACCGGATCCAAGGCCAGAGAGCTGAACTTCCCCACGTTCCCCGGGCTATCTACGGTAAAGATTACCCAGGATTTTCCATCCCAAAAAGCGTATTTCAGATCGCCCAGGCTGGCATCGTAGTAGCTGATATGAGGCTGTCCCTGCTCGTCCAGGGCAAGGGAAGTGTACTGGCCTACGTCTCCTGCAGTCTCCACCGATTGGATCTCCCATTTCTGGCCAGTCCAATGCGCATACTTCAGGTCCCCATTGTCCTGGTCGTAATAGCTGATGTGAGGGTTCAGCTCGGCATCCAACGCCAGCGAGGTGAACAGCCCGACGTTCCCGCCGCTGTCTACCGTGCTGCGCTCCCAAACCGCACCCGTCCACCGGGCGTACTTCAAATCACCATTCGAGGCATCGTAGTAGCTGAGGTGAGTCGCACCGTTCGAATCGATCGCCAGGGAAGTGTAGAGGCCCACATCCCCTCCATCATCCACGGTCCGCCGGTCCCAGGAATTGCCCGAGCCCCGAGCCCACTTGAGATGCTGTACATCTGCGTTGTAATAGGCGATCGAAGCGTTCCCGGATGGATCCAGGCCCGAGGAAATGTAAAAGATCCATTCATCCGTGGACTCGACCACGTTAATGCTCCAGGTACTCTCGATCCAGCGGGCGTGCTTGAGGTTGTTATCGGTGGCGTTAAAGAAGCTCACCCGCGGGTTATCGGCGGAATCCAGGAACAGGGAGGTGTAAAGCCCAGCCTCTCCACTGCTCTCGACCGTTTGAACCTCCCAGGTCGACCCGTCCCAGCGCGCGTAGCGGGCATCGTCGACCCCATCGTCGAAATAAGCAATGCGCGGGCGGTGATCCGAGCCCAGGGCGAGTGAAGTCGTCAAGCCGGCGTCCCCGGAATAATCCAGCGTCTCGGTCTCCCACCCGCTCCCGCCCAGGTAAGCGCGCCGCAGCTGTCCTTTTTCTGCGTGCATGTAAGTGATATTCGGCTGGCCGGAGGCGTCCAAGGCCAAAGAGGTGTAGCGGCCGATGATGCCCGGCGCTGCAACCGTCTCGATTTTCCAGGTGCCGGTTGAGCCATGCGCATACCGCAGGTCCCCCTGGGAATTCTCGTAGTAGGAGATGTGCACTTCGCCCTGAGGGGTCACGGCCAGCGAGCTGAACAGGCCCGCATCGCCGTTCTCGTCTACATTCTGCACCTGCCAGTTGCCTCCGTCGAGATAGGCGTAGATCAAATCTCCCCGGGTCTGGTTATAGGCGCTGATGGAGGGCGTCGTGCCTCCCGCCAGGGCCAGGGAGGCGAACTGGCCGACGTCGTCCGGGCTGGCGATTGTGGCGATCTCCCAATGGGCCCCGGTCCAGCGGGAATATTTCAGATCGCCGTGGGTTTGATCGTAGTAGGCGACGTGTGGGTTCCCGGCATTATCGAGTGCCAGGGAGGTGAACTTGCCGACCATCCCGGTGCTGTCAACCGTCTCAATGACCCAGGCCGATCCATTCCAGCGGGCGTATTTGAGGTCGGCGTGGTCGGCATCGTAGTAAGTCAGGTGAGCGCGGTCCGCACCGTCGACGGCAACAGACGTGTACAGGCCCATCCCGCTGCTGTCCTGCCCTGCCGCCAGCGGGGCGGGCTTTCCGGCAGGCAGGAACTCCAACAGGGGATGGCGCCAGGGGGGATCTTCTTCCATTGCCAGGGCAGCCCGATTAATTTCGGAAGCTGGCCGGTCAACGGTCTGGATCTGCCAGGCGGTTCCGTTCCAGCGGGCATATTTAAGCGCCAGGTTAACGGCGTCGTAATAACTGATGTGCGGGAAGCCCTGGGAGTCCAGCGCCAGGGCGGCGTGTTTGCCGACCCCGTAGGATTCGTCCACGGTTTCCAGGCGCCAGGCAGAACCGTCATGCCAGGCATAGTAAAGATGGTCCGCGCCGTAGGCCAGCCGGGGTTGGTTGGAAGCGTTGACCCGCAGGCTGCGGTCGCCCATCCAGTTGAACAGCCTGGGGGTATCCACCCGCATGACGATCCATTCCAGGTCGGGACCCGCTGCCTCAGCGGTGAGCGTGCCCGCTGTGGCTCCCCAGGCTCGACCGCCGATCAGGGTAAGGAGGGCGACCAGGAGAATGAGAGAAGTTTTTTTCATTGATGATTCAGGTTCCCTGACAGGCAACTGCGGGAGGGGCTGCCTCCCGCAGGCGATAGTAGATTTATGAATGCGAAATTTGGTGGCGAGGAATCAGGGCAGCAGCCCACCCACGCCGGAAAAGAGGCTGGCAAGCAGGATGCTCCCGAGGAAATAGACCAGAAAGCCGATGGCGATCGTGAGGGCGGCCTTCAAGTCATCCAGGTCGAGGCCTTGCCGGACGGCGACAAACCCGGCGACCAGCGACCAGATCGCGCCCACCAGGCCGCCAATGCAAGGGATAATCGCCAGGATCTGCGGGGCAAATGCAAAACCGATCACCCGCAGCATCTCGCCGACCGTTGCCTGCCCGCCAAAGAAGGTTGTGCCGACGAAGAAGGTAACCACTGACCAAATGATCCAGCCCAGGAACGTCCACACCAGGGTTGATAGGAAGCTGGTCAGGAAATTGCCCTGGCCGGCCGTGGCAAAGAAACCGCTGCCCAGTGCACTGATCAGCGCAACAACGGCGACAATGATGGCAGCTTGCCCGGTAGCAGTCTCGTCGTGTTCGATCTCCTCGAAGGTGTTCGCATTGAGTCTGAAGACTCCTGCAAGGCGTTCGTACATATCAACCTCCTTCCATCCTGCATTTTTCGATATGATAACACGGGTGTTCCACTTACCGTATTTTAACCCCAATTGACGGACCGCGATGCTGCCTACTCATGACATATTTGTCTACCACTTCTAGAAAGCAGCCGTGCGGCCTAGCGTGTCTGTGCCTGACAGCATTGCGTTATGTTATGCTGAACGAAGTGAAGCATCTCACCAGATTGTCTCGCGAGATCCTTCGGTCGCTGCCGATTGCGCCCAGCCCCTCTCAATGGAAAAAAGTTTTCCCTGCGCAATCGGCTAGCGCTCCTTCAGGACGACGGTCATCAGAATGACGGTCATCAGAATGACGGTCATCAGAATGACGGTCATCAGAATGACGGGATGGGCATCATTGTATTTGGCCCTCGCACGGAGGGTGACTTTCTTTCTCCGTCCGGGTATACTCTTGCTCATGGAGGAACTGACGTTTAATGGACCCGAATTTTGGTATCGACTGGAGAGAGATTCTCTCTACTTTACTGGTGATTGCCGGGATAGGCCTGCTGCTTTCATTGCTTTTATTGGGCTGGATCGTGTGGCGGGTACGGCGGATCAATATTCCTGAGGACGCTGATCCGCTGACAGCGCTGCGCGCAACCCCTTTTGCCGTCGTTCTGCTGCTTGACCTGCTCGATTTGAGCCTGGATTTCCTGGCAGCGCCATTTTCCTGGACTTTGCTTAGCTACCTGGGCTTAAAACCGCTGCGCGGCGTTACCGTGGTGGAAAGCCTGATCCCGGGGACGCAGTTCCTGCCCACGATGACGGTCGCGTGGATCATCGCAAGGTGGAGCAGGCCGAAGCAAGGTTTGAACCGGCCCGAACG
>DASWHG010000243.1:0-3399 GCA_036393315.1 Anaerolineales bacterium
CTTTGTCTTGAACTCTTGTACCAGGGTATTCTTTACCTCGGCATCCTTCTCGTCCCAGATGGCCTTGACCTCCGCGGCCATCTCGGCAGCGACTTCGCTGTCTTTCAAGGCGCGGATCGATTTGAGACCTTCCACCGGACCCTCGCCGAACAGGTCGCCGCCCTCGACGATTTCGTTGATGGCCTGATCGAAGGGGATCGTCACCCACTGGCCTTCGCCGCGCTTCGTACCGGGCTTGCGCTTGAGCACGCTGGTAATGCGGTAAGGGTCGTACGCGCTCTGCAGGCCGGCCTGTCCTTTCGGGCAGATGCCGCCTTCAATAGTGGCCATATCTTTCACCGGCGTATCGTAAGCCGGATGCGGCCAGAGCGTCCAGGGGCTGTAGGGGTTGCCGTCGATCTTGGCCGCCAGGCCATCGAGCAGTTTCACTTTGATGGCGCAGCCAGTATTGCACTGCAGGCATACGGTGTAGATCTGGTTTTCGGATTTGCTCTCGAAAAATAACCCTTCGCCCGCCGCCATCACTCCCTGAATAGCGTGCCGGGCCTGGGGGAGGTTGCCCAGCAGGGCGGTAGCGCCGCCGGCAACCGCGGAGATCTTGAGAAATTCACGCCGGGAGAGATCCTTGTTTTCCATCGTTTCCTCCTCAGAAATCTGGGGTATCTTGGTCATGTTACGCTACCTCCTCCTTACGCAGGGGCAATCTTTCGTTGCCGATCAGGAAGACCAGGGTCGCCAGGCCGGTGATGCCTAGCGTCACGGCCCACTCCATCAGGCTGGGGAAATAATCAAAGGTCAGGTGCGGACCGCTGAAAGCGGTAGTCAAGGCTTCGATCTCAGGCACCGTCAAGGCCGGGAAGACGATGTTGGCACGGGCGACGGCGTAGCCCAGCAGCACCAATATGCCCATCCATCCCGCCCAGCCGTTATGCCGGGCATACCTGGGCTGAACCAGGAAGACGATGGGAACCAGGGTGCCGATCAGGATCTGCAGGATCCAAAAGGACCACCAGTACGGTCCGTACAAGACGGCGCGCACGGCCTGGACGTTTTGCGGCACGTTGCCGTACATGCTCTGAGAGAAGTCGGCCCACAGGAAATACAGCTTGATCACCGCCAATATCACGGTAGCAACGGAAAGGATCAGGAGTTGGTCGCTGCGCTTTGGATCCTGGCGCGGCCCGAAGAGGCCGATCACCGCCAACATGGCGGCGGCCCCAGAGGCCAGCGAGAAAACGGGAAACTGCACCGGCAGCAGACCCACGTGCCAGAACAAGCGGCTGGCGTCTACGCCCAACAAGGCGCCCACCGCACCACTGACGAATAGGGAGAGCGGCAGGCCAGCGATCATCAGGACCCGCAGCATACCACTTCGGGGGCTACGAATGGAAACAATCAGGGCAGCCAGCAGGAGCAGGCCAAACAGGGTGTAGCCCCAGACCATTTGGGCCATAACCGAGCCCGGGTTGCCCTGCAAGTACACTTTCCAGATGCGTCCCATGTGGCCCAGGTCTAACCAAATGGAGAGCAGAGCGGCAGCCAGGCTGATTAACCCTACCCACAGGGCCAGCCGACCGGTGCCTTTGAATACGTTGACGTTGAACAGGAAATCCAGAGTGGAGATCATGAACGCCCCGGCTGCTGTACCGGCGAAAAATAGATACATGGCTACCCACAGGCCCCACACCACGTAGGAGCCGTAGGCAGCTTCGCGGTGACCGGTGGTCAGGCGAAGGAAGATGCCCCATAGACCAATGAGCAAGGCCAGGGCGCTGATGGCAACTATCGTGCGTTTGAGATTCATCGCAGACCTCCCTATACCAGGTAATATACTCTCGGCACAGTGCCGAGCTCTTCTTTGAGCCGGATCACGTTCGGGCTGGCGATCATCTCGGCCACCAGGCTGTCCGGGTCGTTGGCATCGCCGAACAGGGTGGCGCGGCCAATGCAGGTGGTCGTGCAGGCCGGCAGCATCCCCTCCGCCAGGCGATGCAGGCAGAAGTGGCACTTGCGTGCATTGCCGATGGGGGATTTCTCACCTTCACGCTGGCGGGTCTCGCTGTACTCAAAGTTGGCATGGCGTTCATAGTCATCGGCATTGGATTGGCCGAAGAGGAAGGGGAAGTTATCGGGGGTGTCCTCTGTATAAGTCAATCCGAAGTCGAAGGTGCGCGCCCCATACGGGCAGGCGGTAACACAGTAACGGCAGCCGATGCATTGATCGTAATCCACCACGACGACGCCCTCGCTATTCTTATAGGTGGCATTCACCGGGCAGACTTGCACGCAGGGCGGTTCGTCGCACTGCATGCACGGGCGGGGAATAAACCGGCGGGTGACGTTAGGATAGCTGCCAAACTCCTCGTCCAACACCGGCCGGTAGACAACGCCGGGCGGCAGCTTATTTTCGGCGACACAGGCGATAGTGCAGGCGTGGCAGCCCACGCACTTGCGCAGGTCGATCACCATCACCCAGCGCCGTTCCTCGGGCTTCTTTTTCAAGGCCCGCTGCAGTTCTTCATGCATGCGCACAAGAACATCTCGTTGTTCCAGCACAGCGAACATAAACAGCCTCCTTCAGGACAGATTGTGAAAAATGTCGCATGCTAAGTTTATAGGGAGTTAAGAGGCTTTTGTATCAGGAAAAGTCGGTATCTTTGCCGCAATTTGTAGGGAAAAACCTTACATCACGAGGAATATCGGTTTTATGAATTTGATTTTGTGGATCAATTTGACGCGATATCGGGATGATTGGCAGCCGCGCAAGGTGCCAAACGATACTTTCCAGCTTACCTGAAGACGGTTATGCTACGGCTAATGACTTGAGACGAGTAGGAGGTTTCACCAGATGGATATAGACCGGCTTTATGCATTTATCGATGCGGCTCAAACCTTGAACTTTTCCGAGACGGCTCATCACCTGCACGTCAGCCAGCCTACTGTGAGCAAATATATTCAAGACCTGGAGCGCCTCCTGGGCGTCCGTTTGTTCGACCGCAATGGAGCCGGGCTGCGTTTGACCGAGGCCGGGCAGACGATCCTGCCCTGGGCGCGTCGCCTCGTGCGAGAATGTGGGAAACTCGAAAATCTGGCGAAATCGCTACAGGGGGACGTAGCTGGCCAACTGCGGATCGCCTGCACCACGGCAGCAGGCAAGTATATTTTGCCACAACTGGCGGCGCGCTTTCGCCGCCGCCATCCACACGTGCAGTTTAACATTCTTTCCTGTACACAAGACGGCGCGATTGACCGGCTACAGGACGACGAGGCCGAATTAGGCGTGGTCAGTTTTGAGGCGGGCATGAGCGGGCTGGATTGCCAACATTTCTTTACGGATCATCTCATCCTGATTGTGCCTGCCAATCATCCCTGGGCCGGCAAGCGATACATCGAACCAGC
>DASWHG010000244.1:0-8635 GCA_036393315.1 Anaerolineales bacterium
TGCGAATTTATCGTTTACTCGTATTGATATTGATTTTAGCATCCGCGCTGTCTGCATGTAAGCAGGCGGAGCTGATCTTGCCGTCCGGTGAGAGCGGCTCACTGGCTGTATCCGCCATACCCACAGGCTCCCCGTGGCCGACGGATACGGCCGTGTCATCCATGACGGCGACGATAACGCCCACCTTAACACTCACGCCTACCAGTACGCTGTCGCCCACGCCGGATCCATACGCCGGGTTGACGATTGGGGATTTGACCTCGAGAAGTTTTGGCGGCGGGGAGCTGCTGATGGTGCAAACACTGGAAGAATACACCACTTTCACCCGCTACCTGGTTTCCTATCCAAGCGATGGCCTGACGATTTACGGGTTTATGAACCTGCCGCGCGGCACCGGACCATTCCCTGTCATCATTGCTTCCCACGGTTATATCAACCCGGAAATCTACAACACCCTCGACTACACTACCCGGTACGCAGATGAGCTGGCAAGAGCCGGTTTCCTCGTCCTGCACCCTAACCTGCGAGGCTACTGGCCTTCAGATGACGGGCCAAACCAGTTCCGGGTGGGGATGGCCATCGACGTACTGAACCTGATCGCGCACGTGAAGAACCAGGCAGGCCAGCCCGGACCGCTGGAGATGGCCGATCCGGAGCAAATCGGGCTTTGGGGTCACAGTATGGGCGGCGGGATTTCCACACGAACCATGGTGGTGAGCCGAGATGTGGACGCGGTCGTTTTATATGGGGCGATGAGCGGGGACGACCAGAAGAATTACGAGCGGATCTTCCATGTTTTTTCAGAAGGACAACGTGGCCAGGAGGAGCTCAACGCTCCTGCGGAAGCGTTGCAGCGAATCTCGCCGATCAACTTCCTCGAGCAAGTCCAGGCGGCTGTCAGCATCCATCATGGAGCGGACGACCAGGAAGTCCCCCTCGAATGGTCCATCGACCTATGCGATCGCTTGCAGCGCCTGGAGAAAATGGTCGAGTGTTTTACCTATCCCGGGCAGCCACATACTTTTTTCGGAGAAAGCGACCAGCTGTTCATCCAGCGAACGATCGAATTCTTTGACCGTCAATTGAGAGATTGAATTGGGTAAGAGATGAATGACAGGAGGTGCTTCTTGAAGAGAAAGGTCCAATTATTGGTATTTCTGGGTCTGGCGACATTAACGCTCACGGCTATGTCTGCCTGCGGGTTGGTGGGGACTCCCCAGGTCCCAACCCCTTTCCCGGATTCGGCCTACACCGCTGCCGCCCAGACAATCATCGCACAAATAACGGAAACTGCCCTGGCTGCACCGCCCACGCCTGGGCCAAGCGAGACTACGGCTGCGGACACGCCCGTAGCGCCGACGCAGACACCAACAGCAGAAGCGACCGGCACCTTACAACCGACCGATACACCTGAAATCGAGGACACGCCCACCGGAACGCCGGAGCCTGGAACCACATCCGTTCCGCCTGGAAGGCTGGTCTTCGAAGACGACTTTTCTGATGAGGGTAGCTGGTTCACCGACCAAGGGGACAATTTCGGGTTTGAGTACGCTCAAGGAGGTTACCGGATCTACGTCAATATCCTCAACGCCACAATCTGGAGTATCCGCGAGCGCGATACTTCCGATGTCCGCCTGGAAGTCGATGGACAGCGAACCTCTGGAGCCAGGGATGGCTATTACGGCCTGGTCTGCCGCCACCAGGACGAGGAGGAGAGCTACTATGCCCTGGTGGTTGCAGAAGACGGCAGCTATGGGATCGGGAAAAGCGAGGATGGTGAATTCGAATTCATTGAAACTGGGACTGCAGAGTCTGGTGTGATTCGAGACGGGGATGAACCCAACCGGGTGCGCGCCGACTGTATCGGTGACACACTCAGCCTGTACGCGAACGGGCAGAAACTGCTTGAAGTCCAGGATGACGACTTCGACTCAGGCTTTGTAGGCCTGGTGGCGGGCACCCGGCTTACCGGTGAAATCACCGTCCTGTTCGATAATTTTGCAATTTACGAGCCTTAATTTCGGATCTCTTTGAAAGGAGGCGCCATGAAATACCAATTCCACCGCGCAGTTGTCATCGGTTCCGGGACAATGGGCGCAGCAATTGCCGCACACCTGGCGAACGTAGGTGTGCGGGTGACGCTGTTAGACATCGTGCCAGATCGGCTGACCCCGGAGGAGGAGAAGAAAGGCCTCACCCTGGCAGATCCGCAGGTGCGGAACCGCATCGTTCGAGAAGGATTGGAGCGGGCGACGAAATCCAGACCGGCCAGCTTCTTCTCCCAGGATCATGCAGCCCTGGTCTCGATCGGCAACCTGGAAGACAACTTCGACGAAGTCGCCCAGGCGGATTGGGTGATCGAAGTGATCATCGAAAACCTGGGAATTAAGCGAGTGTTGATGGAACGCATCGATGCAGTGCGCGCCCCGCATACTGTCATCAGCACCAACACTTCGGGGATCCCGGTTGGTTCGATTGCCGAGGGTCGCTCTGAAGGTTTCAAACAGCATTTCTTGGGCACCCACTTCTTCAACCCGCCACGTTACCTGAAGCTGGTGGAGGTGATCCCAACGCCTGACACATTGCCTGAAGTGATCGAAACTGTCAGCCACTTCCTAGAATACCGGCTCGGCAAAGGGGTCGTCCTTGCGAAAGACACGCCGAACTTCATCGCAAACCGGTTGGGCTTCGGAGGAGGTGCCTTCGCATTGGATTACATCCTGAACAACGACTATACAGTAGAAGAGGTAGATGCCATAACCGGGCCGGTGATCGGCCGTCCGAAGACGGCGACTTTCCGGCTGATCGACTTGGTAGGTGTAGACGTCTGGGAGCATGTCGGCCGGAACCTGGCGCCGGCAATCCCCCACGATCTCCACGCTTTGCAGTATCTGAAATCTGAACGCGCTAATACTCTCATCCAGCGAATGGTTGAAGAAGGCTGGCTCGGGAATAAGAGCAGGCAAGGCTTCTACAAGGAAGTCCGACAACCGGACGGGAGCAAAGAGTACTGGACACTCAACTTGAAGACTCTGGAGTATGAACCGCCGAGCAAACCGAGGTTCGAATCGATCGGTGAAGCGAAAGATCTAGAGCGATTGGGTGATAAGCTAGAAGTACTGCTGGCTGCGCAGGATCGTGCCGGGCAGCTGGTGCGCGCTTTGACTTACCAATCCTTCGCTTACGCTTCCGAGCGCATCCCGGAGATCTCGGACACACCGCTCCCGATCGATGATGCTATGCGTTGGGGTTTCAACAACGAAGCCGGCCCCTTTGAGGCCTGGGACTTGCTTGGCGTGGCGGAGACCGTCGAGTGCATGCAGTCTGCGGGCTACCCGCCGGCACAGTGGGTCCATGCGATGCTGAAAGCAGGCCATCCAACCTTCTACAAATACGAGGGGGATCGTAAAGTCGGCGTTTACAGCCCGGCAAAGAAAAGCTACCAACGGATCGAGCACTCCCCGAACCTGATCCTGACAAAGGAAAAGCCAGAGATCGCCAGGAACTCCAGCGCTTCTCTGCGAGACCTGGGTGACGGCGTGGCCTGCGTCGAATTCCATACCAAGATGAACGTCCTGGAAGACGAGTCTTTCGACATGATCTCCAAGTCGCTCGATAAAGTGCAAACCGATTTTGATGGCCTGGTGATCGGGAACGATGCAGACCATTTCTGCGCCGGTGCGAACGTCTTCCTGGTCGTCATGGCTGCCCAGAACGAGATGTGGGATGATCTGGATGCCTCCATGCGGAAGATGCAGAACTTAAACATGCGCATGCGCTACTTCCCAAAACCGGTCGTGATGGCCCCCGTGGGATACGCCTTGGGAGGCGGCGCCGAGATCATCATGCACGGCAGCCGGATCGTGGCAGGCGCGGAGCTGTACACCGGCATGGTCGAGATGGGCCAGGGGGTAATCCCGGCCGGAGGAGGTACGAAAGAGATCGTCCGGCGCATCCTCAACCCGCCGATGCGAACCCAGAACGTGGATGCGCTCCCATTCCTGCAGCGGATATTCGAGCAAATTGGGATGGCGAAGGTGGCCACCAGTGCGGAGGAGGCGCGCCAGCTCGGCATCCTCGGGCCGTGTGACCGGGTGGTGTTGAACCGTTCCCACCTCCTGGCAGAGGCAAAAAATGAGGTGCTGAACATGGTGAAAACCGGCTTCGCCCCCCCGCTCCCGGAGAAATTGTATGCCGCCGGGAGAGATGGCCTGGCTGCCCTCCAGGTCGGTATCTACATGTACAAGGAGGGCAAATATATCACCGAACACGAGGCTGTCGTTGCGTCCAAGCTGGCCAATGTTATGACCGGGGGCGACCTGAGCCGCCCGGCCTGGATGGACGAACAGTATTTCCTCGATTTAGAGCGGGAAGCATTCCTGTCGCTGTGCGGTGAAGAGAAGACTCAGCAGCGCATGTGGCACTTCTTGCAACACGGCAAGATGCTGCGGAACTGAGGAAGGAGATAAGAACATGAAGAATATCGATCCGACCCGTGATGCTGTGATTGTCGCTGCTGTCCGGACGGCTGTTGGGAAGGCCAAGCGAGGCAGCCTGGCGACGACCCGGCCTGATGAACTGGCAGCTGCAGTGATCCGAGAACTGTTGCGCCGGGCTGAAGGGCTGGACCCGGCGGATGTGGACGATGTGATCCTGGGGTGTGCTTTCCCGGAGGGTGAACAGGGCATGAATATGGCTCGCCTGGTCGCCTTGCGCGCCGGGCTGCCGGAATCCGTCCCGGCCGAGACTCTCAACCGGTTCTGTTCTTCCGGCCTGCAAACCATCGCCCATGCCGCCCAGGCAATCATGGCGGGACAGGCCCAGACGATCATCGCAGGAGGCACCGAATCGATGAGCATGGTCCCAATGACTGGAAATAAGTTCGCTCCCAATCCCTTTTTTGCCCGTGAGTCACCCCGCATGTTTACCAACATGGGATTAACGGCGGAGAACGTGGCAAGCAAGTACGGTGTGAGCCGCCAGGATCAGGATGAATTCGCGCTGCGAAGCAACCAGCGGGCTTCAGCCGCCGTTGAAGGGGGCGTCTTTGACCCGGAGATTGTCCCGATTGAGGTTGAGATCGTCGAACCTGGCAGCAGTGGCGCTGAAACGGTCCGCCGGTCTTTCACTTTCAAGCGAGACGAGGGGCCGCGCGCCGACACCAGTCTCGAGGCGCTCTCCAAACTGCGCCCGGTATTCAAGGAGGGAGGAACCGTGACGGCCGGGAACTCCTCGCAGATGTCGGATGGCGCGGCAGGCGCAATCGTGATGTCGCGCGCCAAAGCCGAATCGCTCGGGCTCAAACCTCTCGTGCGCTTCGTCGCTTTTGCTGTCGGCGGAGTGGCCCCGGAGCTGATGGGCATTGGACCGGTCGTCGCCGTCCCGAAGGCGCTCAAGCTAGCCGGGCTGTCGCTGGACGACATCGACCTTATCGAACTGAACGAAGCATTTGCCGCCCAGGCGGTGGCCGTCATCCGGGAGCTGGGCTTCGACCTTGAGAAAACGAACGTCAACGGTGGCGCGGTTGCCCTGGGGCATCCCCTGGGATGCAGCGGGGCGAAACTTACCGCACAGATCATCCATGAAATGAAGCGCCGGGGAGACCAGTTCGGTCTCGTCACCATGTGCATTGGCGGGGGGATGGGGGCTGCTGGGATCCTGGAAAACTTAAACTAAAATCAGGAGAGGGAATGATGTCTGATGAAATAACCGTTCAACAGCTGATGAACCGCATGCCGAAAGCTTTTATCCCGGAGAACGCGGCCGGTGTGGATGCAGTCATCCAGTACCACCTGTCCGGGGAAGAAGGAGGAGACTGGGTCGTCACGATCCGAGACCAACAGTGCACGGTCGAGCCGGGAGTCACCGAAAACCCGACCATGACTCTAAAGGCGGATGCCGAGGATTACAAAAGCGTCATCCTGGGAAAGTTGGATCCAATGGCAGCGTTCATGCAGCAGAAGCTGAAGCTGACCGGGAATTTAAACATGGCCCTGGGTCTGACCAAGTTCTTCAAGATGCGCTAGATTGAAGACAATTCGTGAGGACCCGGTGAGACCACTCACCGGGTCTCTTTAGTGCTCCTCGTAAGGCACCTCTACCACTGTATTTGCGATTTCCTGTTCCATTATTTCGATTTCACCCTGGACTCTAGCGATGATCTCGTCGAACGGGATGGTCGTTTTTTCCGGATTGTCACGGCGTTTGAACTCTATACCTCCGCTCTTCAGGGAACGCTCGCTGACCGTCAGCCGGATCGGAAGCCCGATCAGGTCGGCATCGTTGAACTTGATGCCGGGGCTCTCATCCCGGTCATCGTAGAGCCCTTCGATTCCAACTTCTCGTAGTCCTTTATACAGGCGTTCACCCGCCTCCCTGGTTTCACTCCCCGTTTTCCCAGCGAGCACCACCAGATGAACAGCGTAAGGCGCCACGGTCACCGGCCAGACGATCCCATTTTCGTCGCTGTGCTCCTCGACGATGCATGCCAGCAAACGCCCGCTCCCGATGCCATACGAGCCCATCACGACCGGTTTCGACTTCCCCTCCTGGTCGAGGTAATATGCCCCCATCTTGTCGCTGTAGTGCGTGCCCAGTTTAAAAATGTTCCCGACCTCGACTCCCCTGACAGCCCGAAGCGGGCTCCCACATTCGATGCAGGCGCTTCCTTGCTCGGCGGCCGCGATGTCGGCGATGACTTCGGCCTGGTAATCGCGCCCGTAATTGACGTTCAGGAGGTGGTATCCCGCTTCGTTGGCTCCCGCCACCAGGTTCGGCGAACCTGGGATCGACTCGTCGACGACCACGAGGACGTCCTTTAGCCCGATCGGGGAGGCATAACCCGGGACTGCCCCGGCGATTGTGATCTCGTCCTCGCGCGCCGGGCGCAGCTCTTTCGCCTTCACTGCATTGGAAAGCTTGGTCTCGTTGACCTCCATATCCCCGCGCACCACGGCGAACACCAACCGGTCGGTGGTTATCAGCCCGTCCGGGATGCTGGCCACGAGGAAAACTGCTTTGGCAGTCCTGGACTTAGGAACTCCCAGGAATTCGGCCAGGGATTCGATTGTTTTGATTTCCGGTGTGACCACTTTTTCGAGGGGTTTCGGCGCTTCATCCGGCGAAACCGGCTTGCGGAACAGGGCGATTTGCCGGTTCGCCGAGTAGCCACACGCGTCGCACAGCATGAGCGTGTCTTCGCCGATCGGGGTCAGAAACATGAACTCGTGGGCCAGCCGGCCGCCCATCATGCCTACATCTGCTTTTACCGCGATCACCGGGAGGCCACAGCGGTGGAAGATGTTGAAATACGCCTGGTAATGAGCCCGGTATTGGGCGTCCAGGCCCTCCCAGTCTGCATCCAACGTGTAGCTATCTTTCATCGTGAACTCGCGCACCCGGATCAGGCCGGCCCGGGGACGGGGATCATCTCGCCACTTTGTCTGGATGTGGTAGATCAGCGCCGGAAGCTGCCGGTACGAGCGGATTTCTTTCCGGACCAGATCGGTGACCACCTCTTCGTGGGTCATCGCCAACACCATGTCGCGCCCTGATTTGTCCTTAAACCGGCCCATCTCCGAACCAACCTGGTACCAGCGCCCGGTTTCCTGCCAGATATCGGCAGGATGGACCACCGGCATGGTGATCTCCTGTCCGCCGATTGCATCGATCTCCTGGCGCATGATGTTTTCGATCTTGGTCAGGGATCGCCGGGCCAACGGCAGGTAGCTGAATATCCCTGCGGCCAGCTGGCGGATGAAACCGGCGCGAACCAGCAGCTTCTGGCTGGATATTTCCAACTCAGCTGGGGATTCCCGCAGGGTGTGGCTGAACAACTGGCTCATTCGCATCAATTAATCCTCCATTATTCGGATCGCGAGAAGGGATGGCGAGGTGGACAGGCAGCAACCAGAGTAGACTACCATCGATCTTACCCGGAAAGCGGTTCCTCCTGGACGATGTTCGGTTGAAAATCTGCCAGGAACCCGGGCGGGATGCGGATAGGCTTGCCGGTTGATAGATCGACCCACACGCCGAGCGTGTGGATAATGGCGATCGTAGCGCCATCCTGGGCCCGCCGGATTGCGTAATGGCGGGTAGCCGTGGAGCGCCTCACCCCGGAGGCCCAGGTCGAAATGATTAACTCATCGTTCATGAACGCCGGCTGGAGGTATTGGATCTGGTGGCGGCGAAGGAGAATTGCGAACCCTTCGGAAGCCATCCGGGAGATCGGCCACCCGTGCGCTGCGATCACCTGCATGCCGCACTCTTCAATAAAGACCAGGTACATCGCATTGTTCAGGTGTTGGGCCGGATCCAGGTCCGACCAGGTGACTCGCCTGTCCATCACGAATACCCCGGCAGGGGGCGGAGGAGCGGTTGGAAAAGGATGGCGCGGCGGAAAAGATTCGGGCAACCCCTCTGGGAAGAACGCTACGGCCATCTCTCGAGGGATCGAGGCCGGTCTGCCTGTCTGGCTGTCCAGGTACACCCAATCCGTATCAGCTCTGGCTACCAGCTCGTCTGTGCCGGCCAGTTGGAACCGGTAAGAGCGGCGCGAACGGACTCGCTGGAGGTCAGAGACCCAGGTGCGTACTTCTACCCGGTCGTTGTATCTTAGAGGGCGAAGATACTC
>DASWHG010000245.1:0-6114 GCA_036393315.1 Anaerolineales bacterium
TCTCCGATCCCAAGGTGGTCAGCAGCAAGGGGAAGGTCGGGTAGAGCAGCAGGCCCGCCCACCCAACCGCGGGCGCCTGCCAGGAACGGGCCAGGTCCCAAAGGAAAAGCCCGCCAGCGGCCAGGCTAACGGCCCCGACCAAGTTGGCCCAAACCGGGAACTGGGGCGAGAACAGCCCCAGGAATGCCAGCAGCAGCGTAAAAAGCGGCGTCGTCGTGCTCAGGACGCGTTCGCCCGGGTTGTAGACGAAACCAAGGCCGCGGACCAGGTTACCGGCGTACCGGTATGTGATAAACGGGTCGTCATAAGCCCAGGTAGAGAACAGAGCGTAGAGCCCGGCGGAGACGACGACGAGGTAGCCCAGGCGAAGCGCCAGCCCTTTTACCGGAAGGGGTGTTACCTGCAGATTGGGGATCGAAACCGGCCTCATTTCTGGATGAAAGCGATCGAGCTGAAAGCTGCCCGCGGGGAAAGCTGGCCTGCCAGGGCGCTCTCCGCACCTAGGCCAAGAGCATCTTCGAATTCAAACCACAGCTGGTTGAATTCATTCGCGACCCGGCTCCGGCCGATTTCAAACGAAAAAGCGTGCAGCGCACAGCTCGAAAAGACCCCCCGCCCAAGCCAGGAGTCGTTCCAGCCGACGTTCATCGATTGCACGGCCGGGCGACCGTCCTCACAGGCTGGTCGGGCCTGGACCACCAGCTGGTACGCCTGCTCTTCTAAAGCCACCCGGACGGTGGAGCGGTCCCCAATGGCCCAGCGACCCAGAGTCTGCGTCTGGCTCCAGCCGGACGTAAACAGGCCGTCGTAAAGGTCCTGGTCGAGCGGCAGTTCCCCTCCCCGGGCGACCGGGTTCTTCGCCATTAAACTCTCGGGCCGCGTCCGGGCGCCCGTAACCGGGTAGAAAGCGCCAGAATCATCCGAAAGATCGGCGACGAAAACGTAGTAGGGGGTCCAGCTCGTCTCAGGCCTGTCCAGGATGACCCAATCGAACCGCTGTTCGACCAGGGCCTGATTGAAGACCTCCAGGACGATTTCCCTGCGCCAGGCCGTGTCCGTACCGGGTGGCGCCGCGCTCCCGACCACGTCGCCATAAGGAGCGCTATGGAGATAGCGGGTCTTGCCGGCCAGATGGTTGACATAGCCGTGGTTGAACACCAGTACTTCGCCGGGCAGGCCTGCAACCTGCTGGACGAACGCCTCTGCTTTCGACCGGTCTGCTGGGGTAGGGAGCTGCTCGATCGGATTGTAGAAGAGCAGCCCAAACTGCAAGAAAAGGATCCCCAGGGTGATAGCTTGGAAAGAGGCGGGCAGTCTTGACGGTCCATCCACCTGCTCCGGTTCAAGCCGTGCCCGGTCCAGGATCCGGGCGGCGCCCAAACCGGCTAACAGGGCAACTCCCAGGCTGGCCAGCATGAACCCGTTATCGTAGGTCCAGGTTTTTATGAAGATGCTCCAGCTCGCCAGGATCAGCGCCCCACCCAGCCCCAGGCACTCCCACTCCCCGGCCGGCATGCCCCAACGCAGCTGCCGGGTCTTTCTCAAAACGAAAAGTGCATAGAATATGGCCAGGAGCAGCGCCGGCCCCATCTTCGGCAGGAAGAGCCTCCAAAAGAGCCAGAGATCCGGCTGCCAGGCGTGCGTGGCTACCGTGTCAAAAGTGTAAAATGAGAACCAGCCTGCGCTGGCCGCATCCAGGATCCAGAAGGCAGCCAGCCCGGCAGCCCCGGCTGCAGCCCAGCGCGGCCAGGAGCGGCCGCGCGTGGCAAGCAGGGAGACCGGAGCCAGGGCGAGAATCACCGGTAAAGCGAGCTGCTTCGTGAAGTAAGCCAATGCAAAGAGAGCCCCGCTTGCGACAAGCCCCGAGCGCCCGCCGGCGCGCTGCCCGGTGTAGAATGCGGCCAGGATCAGGAACAAGAACAAGGAGTCTGTTTTCGCCAGGTCCATCCAGGCTCCGGTGAACCGGAAGCTGGCCGCGTAGATCCCGGCGGCCAGGATGCCGGGCAGGATGCCGGGTAGAATGCCGGGCAATATGCCGGGGTCATCGCGACCCGACTGCTGTTTGACGATGGCAACCAGCAGCAGGAAGCAGCCAAGTGTGGAAATCACGGAAAGAAGCCGTGGAGCCAAAAAGCCGACTCCGAACAGCCTCATCAGGCCGGCCGACAGGTAGAAAAAAAGCGGCGTTTTGGAGGTCGGGACGAAGGAAATGCCCGGCGGGCCGTAGGGAAAATATCCCTGGAATACCCGGTGAGCTTCGTCCACGTAAGCCCCTTCGATCCACTCCAATTCGAAGGGGTAGAACATGCGCAGGCCCGCCAGGATGGCGAATTCGAGGACATATCCCAGGGCCAACAACAAAGTGAGACTACCCGCCTTCTGGATCACCTTCTCCACGGGTAGTCTCTCGATTCTTAGTTTTTTCGTATCTACGCCTGGGCTTGCCACTTCAAATCGATATTCTGCTTCAGGAGCCCTTTCCTCCCTTTCAGGGACCCCACTCTACGTAAAGAGGTTTTAGCGTGACGGTTAATTTCACGGGGTCAGCCATCGTTTGCTCTTCCCCGAGGACATCCCAAACGCCGGACGGCGGACCGGGCAATGTGACCGTCTGAATACTCCCATCTTTCGACCAGAGCACCCAGATCAAACTGCCCTCCGGGTGCTGGAACTTGTAGCCCAGGATTGCCGAAACGCCCCCGGTATCCTGTGCGGAGAGGGCTTCCCCGGAAGGGACATCGGCCAGTTTGTACCTTGAGAACTGAAAGGCGGTGTACGCCGGCCGGGGAGAAAGGTCCGAGTAGACCAGGCCGGAGTTTCGCCAGCCAACGAGGCTGTACCAGATATTGGCCTTCAAGCCTACGGCCGCAGCCGCGGCATAGGATTGGGTAACATAGTAAGACTTGGTCCGTTCAAAAATTGAATCTGGATCGGATTCACACCCTGTGCCACCCGGAGGATCGGAAAACCCGCCGCACAGCAAGGCCGTCTCTGTATTCATCAAGTACTTCCCGGATACGTTGTAGGTCTCCATCAGGGCATTCAGAAAATTCGCTTTCACGATCAGCGCCGGGCCGGTCGTGTTCCAGGCGCTGTTCCACTTGTAGCTGGAATAGTGGCCCAACTTCCCGATGTGGAAGGTATCGTAATTATGGAAGGCGACGCCGTCGAAATAATCACCCCCCTGGTTGACCAGGATGCCTTCGAAAAACCTGGAGGCCAGTCTATCTAGTTCGGAAATGCAGCCCCCGATATTCGGGTCGCAGGACATCAGCAGACCGCCGACCAGCACCTCGGCTTCTGGATCTGCCTCCTTGATCCTGGGATAAATTGCTTTGAGCATCTCCGCGTAATACCTGCCACCGTAATATTCGTCGGAAGGATCTCCCCAGCAGCCGAATGGAACCTGGGCGCTGAATCGCAAGGCCAGTTCTGGATCGACGTCCGGTTCATTCCAGATTTCCCAATGTTTGACGTAATAGGGAGATTGGCTGTAGCGAACGACCAGGTCGTACATGAAATCGCCGAATGCCTGCAGCTTGTCCTGCCGGATCGGTCCACAGCTCGCCCCAGGCACCTTCTGAGCCCAGGTGGGCGTATACCGCACCACCAGGATGACGTGCAGGTCATTCTGGGCCGCAGTGCGCAGCTGTACCTCTCGTTCGGAAATAGCGATCCAATTCCGCTGCCCCTCCTGCGGTTCGACGTCCCCCCAGCGGATTCCATTGAAACGGATGAAAGAAGTATCTGCTTCCCGGACTTTCTGCATTCCGCTCTGGTTGGTCATACCATTCATCTCCAGCCCAAAGACCGTGTGCAGGCCATCCGGAGGTCCCGCAAAGTCGTTGGTGGCCACAGGGAAATAAACCATGTGAGAGGAATCCTGCGCTGACTTTACCAGCGGGGCCTGGCTCTGAGACCAGCCGGCGGTCACCCGGACGGTCCCCGAGAGGCTTACGATAATGATGATCCCCAACCATCCCAGGGAATAGAATTTCTCTCTCGCCAGACCCATATCAGCATCTCCTGAGTTTGTACGCTCGCCCCGCCATGATTGGTCAGAGAGCCTGATTCTGCCGGTAAGCCCGGATCGTCTCCCCAGCCTCGCCTACGGCCCTGACTTCACCGTGATGGATCCAGGCTGCGCGATGGCACATTGCTTCAATTGTATCCATGTTATGGGAGACGAGCAAGATGGTAGCTCCGTGATCCCGAAATTCCTGCATCCGGGCGGAGCTCTTGCGCTGAAAAGCTTCGTCGCCGACCGCCAGGACTTCGTCGACGATCAGAATATCTGGCTGGATATCGGTGGCGACGGCAAAACCCAGGCGCGCCCACATCCCGGAGGAATAAGTCCGCATGGGGGCGTCGATGAAATCCCAAAGTTCGGCGAAATCGACGATGCGGTCGAACTTCTCTTCCATCTCCCGCCGGCTGAAACCCAACAGGGCGCCGTTCAAGAAGACGTTTTCGCGGCCGGTCAGCTCCGGGTGAAATCCGGCCCCGAACTCGAGCAGAGGGGCTACCTGCCCGCGCACGATGACCCGGCCCTCCGTCGGGCGAAGGACCCGGGCCACCAGCTTCAGCAGCGTGCTTTTCCCCGCGCCGTTTTGCCCGATGAGGCCAAACACCTCGCCGCGGTAGATGCTTAAATCGACGCCCTTTAAAGCCCAAAAGGCACGGTTTCGCACCTTCCTCTGAAGCCGGCGGATGATGTACTCCTTGAACGTACCGATCCGCTCGGTCGGTACACGGTAGCGCACCCCCACTTTCTCCAGGCGGATGGCCTCTTGCAGATCTTCCAGGCGCCGGTATTCTACCGGAAGGCGCTCAGATACGGTAGGCAAACTCATCTGCTTTCCTGGTGAAGAAAATCCAGCTGAACAGCAGCGTCCCCAGGCAGATGGCCCCGGTCAGCAGGATTTCCGAGAGCGGCGGGATCACGCCGTCGTAGATCGGCATCCGGAACAGACGGATCAAATGGTACATGGGGTTGAAGATGGCGATCCAGGTGCGATACGTCTCCGGCAGGATGCTCTCCGGATAGATCACCGGGCTCAGGTACATCCAGGCCGTCAGGACGATCTGGTACATCTCGGCCACGTCCGCGAAATAGACCGCCACGGCTGAGATCAGCAGTCCCAGCCCCAACGAGAAAACCGCCAGGAACAGGATTGGTACAGGCAAGAACACCACCGTCCAGCGCAGCGGAACCCCGGTGAACAACATAACGATGACCAGCGGGACGACCGAAAAGACCAGGTTGACCAGGCCGGTGCCGATGGCCGAAAAAGCGAACACGGTGCGGGGCACGTAAATCCGCTTGAGCAGCCCGCCTCCCCAGACCAAATGGGAGATGGCCGCGTTGGTCGTCTGGGAGAAGAACGTCCAGGCGATCAGGCCGGATAGCAGGTAAGCGGCATACCCGCGGGTCGTGCCGAAGGCCTGCGAGAAAGCGATGGTCAAGACCAGCATGATCCCAAGCGGGTTCAACATCGTCCAGGCGACTCCCAGGACGGAGCGTTTGTAACGGGTCAGGATATCCCGCCGCACGATCTGCAGGATGAGGTCGCGGTAGCGGATAATTTCCTTCAGCTCGTCAATCGCAGCCGATCCCTGGCGGGCGGAATCGTAAATCTGTACCGTTGGAGAATTCTGCATCAGGGGGAGTTTTCCATCGAAAGTTGGGCGGGAATGATTATGTCCAATGCTGGCTCATTCTACCATAGGGGATGGCTCAAGTTCAGAAGAACCGGCGGAACAGCAGCCGTAGACGCAGGGGGATCCAGGCGTAGAGAACCGGGCGGAGCAGAGCTTTGATCGCCAACCACGAGAACCAGCTGCCGCCCTCCCGGCGGTGCACCCGCATCATCTCCGGCCAGCAGCGGTCGTCTGCAGACACCGTTTTGGCGCCACCGTGCAAGCGGAAGTTCGCCCAGGGGCGCGGGTAGTAAACCAGCGGCGCGACCCGGGCCAGGCGGACCCAAAGGTCGTAGTCCATCGCAAAATAGAAGCTCGGATCCAGGGGACCGACCTGCCGCCACAGGTCCGCCCGGAAGAAGGCCGCCTGCTGGGGGATGTGAACGTATCCCCGCCGCAGCCGGTGGTAGTCCG
>DASWHG010000246.1:0-31461 GCA_036393315.1 Anaerolineales bacterium
CGGCCCCCGGAAGAACTCGGCCAGGATAGCCTGCGGTAGATCGGCCCCGGCCTCGACCTGGCGAGGGACGCCCGCCCAACACCCCCACATTTCCACTCCACCACGGCAAATCCTAAAGAGCCAGGAAAGTCTCGACCTAAAAACTTGCCTCAGGGCTGTAAAATATACCCGGTTGGTCGATGAAACACCTGCTTCTCGTGAGCCTCATATTGACAGTCTTGTCCACGGTGTGGGCCTGCGCGCTTCCGGTCCGGGAAGCGGAGCCCACGCCAGTGGCGAGCGGACTGCCGGCCGCCGCTGAGATCCTGCCCCCGACCGTGGTTGCCACCGGCACTCCGGAGCAGCCCGGCCTGGTAGAAGTCACGGTCTATTTCACGGACAGCAGGAGGTATGCAGTCGGGACGCCGCCCTTCGAGGCGGGCGTCCCTCGCCAGGTCGAGGCCGGGGCCGATCTACCGCAGGCTATCCTGGCCGAGTTCTTCCGGGGGCCGACTGAAACAGAGCAGGCCCTGGGGCTGGAGGCAATCACCAGCGGTTTCACCGGTTTCAGCGAATTGGTAATCGAGGAAGGCACCGCCCGGGCGTACCTGACCGGTCTATGCCAGTCCGGCGGCGCGACTTACACGATCGCTCAACCGATCTTCGCCAACCTGTCCCAGTTTGAGGAGGTCCGCGCCATCAAGATTTACGACGAAAGACGGCAAAGGCAAGCCGGTGTATTCCTGTTCCCGGATTAATTGTTCTCTTCCAGCATGACAGCCAACCCCACACCCAAACCTGAAAGCAGCCATTACCTGCGAGGCGTCGACCTGTTCCAGGATCTGGATGAGGCCGGGTTAGAACGCGTGGCCCAGGCTGCCCGGCGGCGGCGGGTATCGGCCGATTCTTACCTGATCCACCAGGGAGACCCGGCCACCCACCTGCACGTGCTCCTGGCCGGCCGGCTGAAGCTCACCCAGGTGACGGTCGATGGGCAGCAGGTGCTGCTCCGCTATGTCAATCCCGGCGAGGCCTTCGCCGTGCTGGCGGTGCTGGCAGACACGCTTTATCCAACCTCTGTCCAGGCCGTCGAGGACAGCCAGGTGGCAGCCTGGGACAAGGATACCATGCAGAAATTGATGCTCCAGCACCCGAGCATTGCCTTGCGGGCTATGGCAATCCTGGCGAGGCACACGCGCGAGTTCCAGGATCGCATTCGCGAGCTTTCCACCGAACGGGTGGAGCGGCGCATCGCCCGCACCCTGCTGCGCCTGGTGCGCCAGACCGGCCGGAAAGTAAAGGATGGAGTCCTGCTCGATCTGCCGATATCCCGCCAGGATCTGGCGGAGATGACCGGCACGACGCTCTATACGGTCAGCCGCACGCTCAGCCACTGGGAGACTCAGGGGCTGATCCGGTCTGGCCGGGAGAAGATCGTCATCCTGTTCCCGCACGGCCTGGTGACCATCGCGGAGGACTTGCCGCCAGGGCTGGCCAGCCCTGGCACACTCGACGAGTAAGCCGCTGATCGCGCAGGCCTTTTCCGGCTTTTTGCGCCAGCGCAAAGACAACCCCTTCTCTTTCCGGTATCCTGGGGGCATGGATACGCAAGATCAGAACCGGAAACTCCCCGATTCGCATTCTCAAATGGAGATCACTGCCGGATCGATCGTCGCAGACGTGCTGCGCGACTGGCCTGAGACGGTCCCCGTCTTCCTGAATCGCCACCTGGGCTGTGTTGGCTGCGATATGTCACCTTTCGATACCGTCGCCGACGTCGCCCGGATCTACCGGTTTGATCCCGGATGCTTCCTGGAAGAGCTTCAGGCCGCCGTCCGGTCTTCCGATCAAGACGGAGGTCAAGCGGTCTGACCGGCCTGGTTTGGCCGCATGTTAATGTCAAATCTTTTTCTTTGGAGCCACATTGGAGGTACTTTGATGAACACCCCTCGTACAAAGAAACTGTTGCCCTTCACCGCTGCGCTGCTGGCGCTGGCCCTTCTGCTGTCCGCCTGCGGGCAGGCCGGCACGGCGGGCTTTGTCAGCCTGGCGGCAGCCGAGGGCAACCCCTCGGTCGCCTACACCCTGGTGACGAGTATGGTCGACGGCCGGATGGTTTTCGTCGGCCAGGGCGGCGAGATCGACGGTCTCGCCAACCCAGATCTACCTGCCAGGCCGGGAAACATCGTCGAGATCACCCTGATCAACGGCGATGGCATCGCCCATGATATAACTATCCCCGGGCTGAAGGTGAAGTCGGATACGATCAGCCAGAAAGGCAGTTCCACCACCATCCGGTTCAAGGTCGAACAAGATGCGCAGTTCAAGTATTCCAGCAGCCTGACCGGGCACCGCGAAGCGGGCATGGAAGGGCGCGTGGTCGTGGGCACTATGGCAGCGAATTCTGCCCCTCTCGCCCCCGCCGCCAGCTCTGGCAGCAGCCCCGCGCCGGAGCCTGTTGCCAGCTCCGCCCCTGCCCGGGAGGCCAGCGCCGAGGCGGTCAGCATCGTGCAGGATCCGACGAACCTGCCCGGCGCTCCTGGCGAACGCCAGCCTGAACACGTTCACATCGATATGGAGGCAGTCGAACTGGACGGCCAGCTGGCAGACGGCGCAACGTACACTTATTGGACCTTCGACGGGCGTGTCCCCGGGCCTTTCCTGCGGGTGAGGGTAGGTGATACGGTCGAGATCCGCCTGAAGAACCGTGAAGACAGCCAGATGACCCACTCGATCGACCTGCACGCCGTGACCGGTCCAGGCGGCGGCGCAGCCGTGACCCAGGTCCTGCCCGGCGAGGAGAAATCCTTCACCTTCAAAGCCCTCAACCCTGGCCTGTACGTCTACCACTGCGCCACCCCCATGGTGGCCCACCACATGGCCAGCGGTATGTACGGCCTGATCCTGGTCGAGCCCGAGGGCGGCCTTCCACCGGTCGACCGCGAGTTCTACGTCATGCAGGGAGAGATCTACACGACCGGGAACCTGCGGGCGACGGGCCACCAGGATATCAGCATCGAGAAGCTGCTGGATGAAGCGCCGGACTACGTCGTGCTCAACGGGGCAGTCGGCGCCCTGACCACCGAATTCCCTTTACAGGCGAACGTCGGCGAGACAGTGCGCATCTTCTTCGGCGTCGGCGGACCCAACCTGACCTCTTCCTTCCACGTCATCGGCGAGATCTTCGACCGGGTCTACGACCAGGCCTCCCTGACCTCCGCCCCCTTGACGGACGTGCAGACGACCCTCGTACCGCCCGGTGGCGCGACCATGGTCGAATTCGGCCTGGAAGTGCCCGGACGCTACCTGCTGGTCGACCATGCCCTATCCCGCCTGGAGCGCGGCCTGGTGGGCTTCCTCGTCGCCGAGGGTCCGGATAACCCCGAGGTGTTCCAATCCGACGAGCCTGCGGACGGCTCGCACTGAGTCCCCCTGCCTCGACCGGCCGGCAGCTTGCCTGCTGCCCGGTCGAGCAGGCCATATCCCCAAAGGAGCAAACCATGAACGAAAAGACCATCATCGACGTGCGCCAGACGGCGCCCCCCGAGCGCCACCCGCTGATCTTGCAGACCTTCGAATCCCTGGGTGCAGGCGAGGCCTTCATCCTGTCATGGCTTTCTCAAAAATGGGGTTTGGGGTGGGGAAAAGCAGGGCTTTCGACTTTGAGAAAGCCATGTTCATCCTGTTGAACGACCACGACCCGAAGCCGTTGTACTACCAGTTCATGTTCGAACGCCCAGGGCAGTTCACCTGGGACTACGTCGAGCAGGGGCCGGAGGCCTGGCAGGTGCGGATCGGAAAGGTAGCGTAACCCGGTGAAGGACAGCCGCCTGCGTTATCCCTTGATGGGGCTGGCGATGGTCGCGCTGTTGGCGGCCTTGTGGGCCGGTCTGGTGCGCCTGGGATGGAACTGGCCGCCCCTCCGGCAGGGACTGCCGCTGGCCCACGGCCCGCTGATGGTCTCCGGCTTCCTTGGGACGCTGATCGGCCTCGAGCGGGCGGTAGCCCTGCGAGAGCGCTGGACCTACCTGGGTCCGGCGCTGAGCGGGCTGGGCGGTCTGGCCCTGGTCGTGGGTGTACCGGGAGCCGCCGGCCCTCTCTTGATCACCCTGGGCAGCCTGGGGCTGGTGGCCGCGTTTGCCGCCATCGTTCGCCGCCACCCGGCCCTGTACACGGCTGTCATGGCCGCCGGGGCCGTTGCCTGGCTGGCCGGCAACCTGCTGTGGGTCTCCGGCTGGCCAGTGTTCCACATCGTGCTGTGGTGGGCTGGCTTCCTGATCCTGACCATCGCCGGCGAGCGGCTGGAGCTGGCCCGGCTGGTCCGCCTGTCTCAAAGCGTCCAACTCGCCTTCCTGGGCGCGGCCGGCTTTTTCGTGGCTGGACTGGTGACCTTGCTCCCGGCTTATGCGTTGGGCACGCGCCTGGCCGGCGCCGGGATGCTCGCCCTGGCCGCCTGGCTGCTGCGCTACGACATCGCCCGGCGCACGGTGCGCAAGCCCGGGCTGCCGCGCTTCGCGGCGGTCTGCCTGCTCAGCGGCTATTTCTGGCTGGGCGCGGCCGGCGCGATTGCCGTGGCCTTTGGCGAAGTGCCAGCCGGGCCGTATTACGACGCCTTGCTGCACGCCATCTTCCTTGGCTTCGTCTTCTCGATGATCTTCGGCCACGCCCCGATCATCATCCCCGCCGTCCTGGGTGTGCCGGTCGCATTCCACCGCTTCCTGTACGCCCACCTGGTCCTGCTGCACGCCTCGCTGCTGGTGCGGGTGGGCGCCGACCTGATGTTCGCCATGGAGGTGCGCCGCTGGGCCGGCCTGCTGAACGGGGTCGCCCTGCTGCTGTTCATCGCCAGCACGGCCTATATTGTCCTGCGGGCCAGGCGGGAGGCGCACAGCCTGCTACCCGAGGCACAGCCGGTAACCACCCGTTATATAATGGAGTGAGCATGCGCATCCTGGCCATCATCTCAGGCGAATACGGTCTCCGGCACGCTGAGAACCTGCGCGCCCAGGGTCCGGCAGGGTGGGCTGTAGAGACCTGGCAGGCCCCCAGCCTGCTGCCGCCGGTGATCGACTACCCGGAGGACTACCTGCCGGCTTCTCTGCTCCCCGCCGACCTGGTGGTCTCCTTCGCCGAGCACAAGGGCGTCGCAGAACTGCTGCCGGAGATTGCCCGGCTGTGCGGGGCGCAGGCGGTGATCGCCCCGGTCGACAGCGAGGCCTGGCTGCCGCGCGGCCTGGCGCGCCAGCTGCGCGGCTGGCTCGAGAAAGCCGGCATCGCCTGCGCCACGCCCAAGCCACTGTGTTCGTTGACGGAGACCGGCTACCAGATCACCCGCCGCGAGAAGGGAACCGTCGACCACCCGCTGATCGCCGAGTTTGCCTGCCATTTCGGCCGGCCGGCCTTCGACATTGCCGTCGATCCAGGCACACGCCAGATCACCGCTGTGCAGGTCCGCCGGGACGCAGTGTGCGGCTGCGCCCGCTACGTGGCAGAGCGGCTGGTGGGAGTCTCGGCAGACGATGCCGAGCAGCAGGCCGGGATGCTGCACCACCACTACCCCTGCCTGGCCAGCATGGGCATCGATGCCGATTACGGCGACACCCTGATGCACGTCTCGGGCAACATCCTGAGGGATGAAGTTGGAGAGCAGGTCAGGCCGTTCAAGCAGGTCCAATACCTGGTGCCCGGGATCCGGCATCCCGATCCCGAGGATGGGGATGTTCTGCCGGAGGGTCCGGTGGCCAGCGAGCAGGCCGGCGGTGAGTGAGCGGATATGCCGGTACTGACCCGCTGGTTTATCAAGGCCTCCCTGCTCTTCTTCGTGGCAGCGCTGCTGCTCGGGCTGGGGCTGGCTGCGAACGCCTTCCTGGACTTGCCCCCGGTCTTCCTGGCGCTCGGCCCGGTGTACTTCCACGTGTTCCTGGTGGGCTGGGTGACGCAGCTGATCTTCGGAGTGGTGTTCTGGATGTTCCCCAAGCAGTCATTCGAGCGGCCGCGCGGCAGCGAGAGGCTGGCCTGGGCGACATTCTGGCTGCTCAACGGCGGCCTGATCTTGCGCATGGTCGCCGAGCCATACCAGGCTTTGAACCCCGGTGGCGGGCTCGACTGGCTGCTGGCGGTCTCAGCGCTGGCCCAGTGGGCGGCCGGTTTGATCTTTGTATTCAACACCTGGGGCCGGGTCAAGGAGCGCTGAGGTGCCTCGCCTGACGATCTGGATGCTACGCGCCGCCCTGGTCTACCTGGCGGTGGGCTTTACCTTCGGCGGCCTGCTACTCTTCCACAAGGGCGTGCCGCTCCACCCGGCGCTGTGGCGGCTGCTCCCGGCGCACATCGAATTCTTGCTGTTCGGCTGGACCGTGCAGCTCGTCATGGGCATGGCCTTCTGGATCCTGCCGCGCTTCAGTCGCGCCCCGCGACGTGGGAACGAGCCGCTGGCCTGGCTGGCTTTCGGGCTGCTCAACCTGGGGGTATGGCTGGCCGGCCTCGGCCCGGCTTTCACCGTCTCCGCGGGGCTGCCATTCCTGGGGCGGGCGGCCGAACTCGCCGCCGCAGCGGCCTTCGTGCTGCACGTCTGGCCGAGGGTCAAAGCGGCCGGGGTTTGAGCCAGGGCCTAGGGGGTGAGCCCATCCCGGTGCTGGTCCCCGCGGCCGGTACCCCAAAGCACCCGCGCCCCGGCGGTGCCAGGCAGGTCGTAGGCCACCAGACCGGAGGCGGCGGTGTTGAGCACGACTTCCAGGTCGGGGTCGCCGTCGATGTTGGCCAGGGTCGGGGCGGCCAGGGCGCCGTTCCAATTCCCCGAAAAAGCCGGCGGCAGGTCGACCTCGTGCAGCGGGTTTCCCAGGTAGTCCAGCACGTGTAGCTTGCCGGTCGCGCTGCTGCCTTTCTCGACCCACGACGCGAAGATAACCTCCGCCCGGCCGTCGCCGTTCAGGTCGGCCACCGCCGGTTCCGAAGCGAAGCGTAGGAAGCTCTTGGAGGGATCGTAAACCTGAAAGGGCCAGCTGCCGTGCTCGCTCCGGTCCAGCCAGAAGGCGTGCAGGCGGCCGTCGTACGAGGCGAACAGTATCTCCATCTTACCGTCTCCGTCCAAATCGACCGGGACCGGGTTAGGTTGGGCGTTTTCGATTAACCCGTAATCCTCGCTCAAGGGCGCGCCGGTGTCAACAGCCGGAACGCTCCAATCGTAAGGACCTGAAACGAAGCGGCTGCGGTCGGCATTGAAGATGAAAAGCGCCGTGTACTGGCTGGGGTAGGATGCCCCGGCGCAGTCGTACATATTGCCGGACACGACGACTTCCAGGGCGCCGTTCCCGTCCACGTCGGCGATGGCGGCCGCGCCGTGGGCGAAGTTCGCCCGGTAGCGTTCGGCGCGATCGTCAGCGCTATCGCAAGTCCCCCAGCCGCGCAGTTCGATCTCCGGGCTTTCCCAGGCGCCGACTTTGCCCCAGCCTTTCCCTCCGTACATCGGATGGGCCGGGATCTGGGAGCCGTCCGGCTCGTAGGCGGCGATGTAGTGCACGTCGGAGGGCACCACCAGCTCGAGCTCTCCGTCGCCGTCCAGGTCGCCTGCTGCGGCGTTGGCGTTGAACACACCGTGGGCGTAGCCGCTGTCGTCGCTCAGCTGCGGCCAGCCGGGCAGCAAGACCCCCGTGGCGCTGTAGACCCAGGTATTAGCCGGAGCCGTGACCGCCCCGGTCACGATAACCTCCATATTTTCGTCGCCATCCAGGTCGGAAACGCTCAGGCCGCGCAGCTCTTGCCCACCGGTGGGCCGCTGCGGCCAGCCCGGTTCGAAAAAGCCATTCGAATCGTAGACGGCCACGTAGCCGCCGCCGTGGGCGGTGACGATCTCGAGGTCGCCATCCGCCTGCAGGTCGGCGGCTACGATTCCCGGCCAGGTGCGTCCAACGCTGCTCGCACCAGGATCCGACCGGTCGTGTCCGGAGGGCGCTCGCCATACCAGAGCGCCCGTTGCACCGTCCAGCACCACGATGGAATAGGCCGATCCGATCACTTCTGGCGCGCCGTCGCCGTCCAGGTCTGCCACAGCCGGCGAGCTGTACCAGCCGGTCTCGCACCACGAGGAGTAGCAGCCGCCGCGTTGCCATTTGAGTGTAGGGGCTTGCACGGCTTGCTCCTCTGACGGGCGCAGCACTAGCGGCAAGTAAACGGATGTTTCCGCGGCTGGAGACGCCAGCCCTGGGCTGCCGGGCGGCGCGAGTAGGACCAGTACAGCCAGCCAGAAGAGCAGGGGGCTCTTTACTTGAGTCATGTTATCTCCCCGGGGTCGAGATGCGGCGGAACGCCGGTTACAAGATATCCCACTCCAGACTGCCCGTCAATAGGGCAAGAGGACTACCATCAGGAACGCCGCCTGGCGCCGGCATGCCTCAATCATTTGGGGACGGTAAAAAGCAAAGGAAAGGGTCAGGAACCGAAGTATCCGTTCTTTAGGATCTCGGTGAGGATGAAATAAACGTCGATCGCCAGGAGCGCGGTAATAGCCCAGTTTCCTGCTGCGTACAAAGATCCTGCCAGTTCAGGTTTGAATCCTTGTTTGAGGCCGTTTCTCGCGGCAGACAGGGCATATCCTGCTGCGGAGGCCGAAAAGATCATGGGCAGGAACAGGCTCAAGATGAACCGGGGCCCGCCTGCGATCGGAGAATACCAGGCGTACAGGGTAATGTAGCCCAGGAAATAAAGAAAAGTAAAAACGATCACAAAGGCGTACTTCCGGGCGAGGATCGGTAATTCCCTTCTCTGTGCAGACGCCACTCCCACCAGGATCAACAGCCATCCGATGAGGTAATTAAATAAACCATACGGGGTGGACAGATAGAAAATTTGAGACTTGAACCCGGTATTTAATCGCTGCAAGATATCTGCGAGATCATGTTCTCGCAAATAGTTGACCGGCCCGGGCAGCAGCTCGGGAGATACGTTTCGCCATTCCAGGTTGTTATAGTCCTGGCGGATGCCGGCTTTAGCCTGCTCCCACGAGTCGTACCACATATAGAAGCGGGTATTTACATTAAAGAAGTAGCTACCATAAACGATCTTGCTCTCCTGGATATAGGGAAAGATTACCAGCAGGTAGGCCAGCGCGACAGCCAACAGCGCCAGGATGTGCCTTTGCCTCCCTCCTGGATTCTCATCGTTGGCGCTTTTCTCCTTGTGTTTCTTATAGAGGTGGAAGAATTCTTTCAAGATAAACAAAACTGCGAACAGGATGAACAGCGGCAGCACCGAGGCTTTGGTGAGGTGCGTCAATCCAACCAGGCAGCCGCATAAGACCCCCAATTGCGGAGTGGGATTGACCAGCATCAAGGCCAGGGTCAGGAAGGATAGAAATATCAAGAAGAAATATAGCAACTCCGCCTGAACGTAGCCGGCCTTGAATATAAACAAGGAAAACGCCGTGATCAACGCCAGGTTCACGCTGGGATGGGATGGCAGGAACCTGCGAAAGACAACCAGCAGGACCAGGACCAGCGCAATCGAGAGCAGAATATTGACCTGCTTACTACGGTTGAAGAATTCAAGCCACGCCTGTGAAGGGTCGTGAAAAAGCGCCTGTAGGAACGGGTACAGCGGCATCCGGTTGCGGTCCCCGGTGAATCGATAGTTCGTCGCTCTGACCTGCTGGATGAATCGGAGGTAAGCGGATTGGTCGCTGGGTTCCGGGTCCGTATTGACGGTTTGAGCGTGCTCTGTCGCTGTGGTGTAGTACAAAGCGATGAAGATAACAGCCAGGATTCCATAGAACACCAGGAGCAGCGGGCGGGCCACCCGGTGGCCTCGTAACTGGAAGGCGAGGAGATCGCATCCCCTTGCGAATACCAACGATAACAGCAGAAAGATCGGGATAAGCGGAGCAGTCCTCTGCCGGTACGCCGGAGGTAGAAGAAACCAGTTGAAGACAAAGAAGGCCAGCGTGAACAGGATGAGCACCCAGGCCATGTTATTGCGCTTTACGTGGGTAAGAAGGACAAGTGAGAGGTGAGCGCTCACCGCAGTCAAAACGAGGTAGGCCGGGGCATAAGGGAGCATCCCCAGCCGGTGCTTCTCGGGGATCGATAGCCACTGCGCCAGGGAGAAAAGAACCATGAATGCCATGGGCGCCAGCAGCCGCGCCCGGCGGTCCCGGTCCACGTTGGAAACCAGCACTCCGAGCAACTGGGCACAGGCGATCGTAAAAAAGACCAAAAGTGGGGTGAGAATTTGTAAGATGCCAAGCGCCTGCCGGTCTGTTATCACCCATTGCAGGATAAGCAATCCGCCCCCCATAACGGCTCCGGCCGAGGCGAGATCTACCAAGAGCCATTGGATCCACGGCCTGGAAAGAGCATGATCGGCGAACCTGTTAACCGCCCGCTCGAGCTCTGGCCGCCGCCACAGCCCGATCGCCAGTGTCCCGCTCACCAGGGCCGGGAGCAGCAAGCTGGCGAGCAGCCCGAGCCGGGCTTTGGACAGACCGAACAGCCATGCGCTGGCTGTCCCTCCAGGGAGCAGCAAGAAAGCGAGTGCGCATAAGGCTCCTTCGATCGAGAGAAGCGAGAATAACCAGCGGTATTTCGGCGATGAATGATTCATAAAGTTCCGCATCCGCAAACAACCCCCACATTTCCCTTTTTCCACGGCGATTTCCAAAGACCCTAAAATTACTTTGAGCGGTTTGCCTGGTATTATAGTAGGCAATGGAAGATCTTAGCCACTATCTCGAGGGTCCCTTCGACGTGTCTCGCCTGGAATCATTGAAGAAGTTATTCCTCTCCCGGCCTCAACTTGCAGTCATCTTGTTGATCTGCGTAAACCTGGTCATAGGGATCGCAGTTGTTGGAGATTATAGCGAGAGCTGGGACGAGGCAAACAACAAGATCTACGCCGAACAGTCCCTGGGCGCGTACTCCTGGCTGTGGGACAAGAGCGTGGACTTAGAACGACATCTCGGTCCGACGAACCAGCGCTACCGCGGCCCCGCCTATCCGGTGTTGGCGACTCTGCTCGTCTCCCTTCTCCAGCGAGTGAACCAGGAATGGGCCGCGATCGACTTGTGGCATTTCAGCAGTTTCCTGGCCTTCCAGCTCGGGCTGCTGTTTTTTTATTCCCTGTGCCGGCGAGTGATCGGGAACTGGGCCGCCTTTGGCGCGACGGTGCTGTTCTCCTCGCAGCCCCTGCTCTGGGGACATGCTTTCGTTAACTCCAAAGATATCCCCTTCATGGTGTTTACCCTGGGAAGCATCGCCTTGGGCTTTAAGATGGTGGCAGTATCGCTCACCCGTCCTGCTTCTTCGGTAGTTCCCGAGGCAAGCTCTCTTGACCCCCACGTTCCCCTGGCAGAATCTGTATCTCAGGATTGGAAATCGGCGAGCAAAGTGTCGAAGAAGGCCTTCGTTGGGCTGACCGGGCTGCTGGTCATTCTATTATTCATCGCGAGAACCATCGAAGAGATCGTCACCTTCATCGTCATTCAAGTTTACCGTGCCGGACCGTCGAGCTTCCTCCGCCTGGTTGTCTCTCAGTTTGCCCAGAACCTGGAGGCGCTTCAACCGGAGCAGTACGTCCATAAGAGTGTGGTTCTTTACCGGCGGATTGAACCGGTCCTGTTTACCCTGCTGTTGGTATTCTTCTTGATCCTGGCCTACTATCTGTTCCGTTCAACGGCTCAGCGGTTGCACCGTGCCCTCGACAAATCCTGGCGTTCGCTTCGACGCCCACTTTTCCTGTTCGCGGCAGGGTTATTTCTGGGATTGGCCGTTTCCACTCGGGTGCTGGGGGCTCTGGCGGGCGCGATCGTTTTCGGTTACGCTCTCCGGAAAGCGGGGAGGCATGCTATACCGGTATTGCTTACCTATGCGCTGATCGCGGTGGCCGTCACGTACATCACCTGGCCTTTTCTGTGGCCGGATCCGCTGGGAAATTTTATCCGGAGCCTGCAGGCCAGTTCCAACTTTGAGTGGACGGGAGACGTCCTTTTTCAAGGGCGGCTGTACAAATCCTATGACCTGCCCTGGACTTACCTGCCTGTGCTGATGGCGCTCCAGTTTACCGAACCGATCCTGGTCCTAACACTTACAGGAATCTTCCTCGCAGGTAGACGATCGTTGAAGAAATCAATGGACTGGATAGACGCCCTCTGGCTCGGCGCCTGGTTCATTGTCCCCCTGATCCTGGTGATGGTCTTTCGCCCCATCATGTATGATAACTTCAGGCATTCCTTGTTCATCCTGCCCCCCGTTTTTATTTTTGCCGGGATTGCTCTGGAAGCCGTCTTCAGGCGCGTCCCGTCGAAGGTCCTATCCGCACTCATTTTTTTGGGGTTGGTCATCCCCGGGATCTTGGGGGGCATATCGCTTCATCCGTACCAGTATATCTACTACAACGGCCTGGCTGGGGGCGTCAGGGGAGCATTCCGCGAGTATGAGCTGGATTATTGGGTGACCTCCTACCGCGAGGCCACCTTCTATCTCAACCGGGAAGCGCCGTTGAACTCGAAGGTGCTTGTGATAGGACCGCGGAGGATATTTATCCGCTATGCTCGCGAGGATCTCAACAGCAAGTGGTTCACGGCAAATGAGATTCCGAGCTTTACGGACCCGGTCTACGTCCTCCTCTACACCCGGCGCAACCAGGACCTGACCCTGTTCCCGGAAGCCAAGACCGTATATACCGTCACTCGGGACGGCGCCGATTTAGCCACCGTCAAGCGGATCCAGTAGCCAGCTTAAATAAAACCTGAAGTCTGATTCCGTGCTCGTCTTGCTTCGTTCTATGCTATCATCCGGCAGTGTCACTGACCCTGGCGCTCGTTTTCCACTTTAACCAGCACATCAGCGAGCACGCCCGGCTGGCGAGCCAGGTCTGCTACCGTGGCCTGCTGCGCGTCTTGCGCGCCCGCCCGGCGGTCAAAGCGAACATCCACCTCTCCGGCACCCTGCTGCACGCGCTGCAGTGGCTCGACCCGGAACCGCTCGAGCTGGTCCGGGAGGGGCTATTGGACGGGCAGTTCGAATTGCTGGGCAGCACCTATGCACAGAACGTACCTTACGCCAGCGACGATTGGGACAACGCCCGGCAGATCGAACTACACCGATATACCCTGCACGAAGCGTTTGGAGTCGCACCCTCCGTCTTCTGGATCGCCGAGCGCTGCTGGCGCCAGTCCCTGGTGCCGCTGATCGCCGGGGCTGGCTACCGGACGACCCTGGTGGAGGACCACATCCTGGAAGCCAGCGGCGCGCCTGGAGCGCAGGTCTACGCAACCCGCCAGGGCGAGCACGTTTTGAACCTGGTGCGCGACGACGAGCGGCTCAAGCACCACTTCAACTTTGCCGCCTGGTTCGGGCAAACCCGCGGGCTGCACGCCTACCTGGAAAGTGTATCGCAAGCCGGCGGGCGCTACCTGGCTTACGCCGAGGATGCTGAGGCGATGGGCCTGTGGGGCTATCATCATGGAGTAGACCCGGAGCAGACCTGGGAGCGGCTCGGGCATGCGCTGGATGAACTGGCCTCCCGCCCGGACCTGCAGACCGGGCTGCTTTCCCAGGCGCCGGAGCCTGTCGCCGAGTGCAGCCCGATCCAGGACGGCTGCGCACGCTGGATGGACGCTTCCTTGCAGCAGCCCGGCCGGCCCTACCACGAGGACGGCTACGCCGGCTGGTTCGATTTTAACGCCCGCTCGCCGAAGCTTGCCCGTTACCGGGGCCTGTACGCCGGGGTGCGGTCAGAGCTGCGCACCCGGTTGGAGCGCAGTCCAAGGGCGGCTCCGCGGGAGCCGGGCGAGCAAGCCCTGCTCGAGGCTGCGCTGCACACGTTCCTCTCGCACCAGTACGAGTTCGGTTGTATCGGCATCGGGTCTGGGCGCTACCGCGGCTGGGAGGGCGCCCGTGCTGCCCTGACGCTGGCCCGCGCCGCGGATTGGGCCGCTGAACGCCGGGCCGGCCTGTGGGTCGAGGATGTCAACGCGGACGGCTACCCGGAAGCCTGCCAGAGCGACGGGCGCCGGCTGGCGATCACCTCTCCGCTCGGCGGGCGGCTGCTGTACTGGTTCGACCTGGAAACCGGGCGGCAGCTGGCCGGCAACCCGCTGGCGGTGGCGCCGGGCGACTATCAGGGCGATGCCGCCCTGCCGCCGGCAGCCAGGTGCCCGCACCTCTGGGTGCCGGGCAGCTCCGGGTCACCTCCCGCAACCCTGCTGGCCGAAGACCCGCCCACCCGCCTGAGCCGTTACCTGCCCGGCTGGATCTGGGAGCACGAAACCGCGCCCGTCACCCTGGCTGTGCGCGAGCTGCGCCTGCCGGGCGAGCGTGATTGTTTGACAGCCCAGCGCCGCGGCCTGGTCGATGAGCTGCGCCTGGACGGCGGCGAGCCCCAGGAGCCGGGAGAAGCGCTGGAGCTGCGCCAGGAGGGAGAGGCGGTGACGTACACGAGACGAATGGCGGGCGGCCTGGCCATAGAGAAAACTTACTACCTTGAACCGTACGGGGTGCGGGTCGTTTACCGCTTCGCTAATTCCGGCGTGGGCGCCCGCCACCTTTCGCTGGCGATTACCAGCGAGGTGTGCCTGGACTACGCCGCGGTGCTGCGGCACGGCCGCAAAGCCCTGGATTTCGCCACTCATGGCGGCTTCCTGGCGGTGGTGAACCCGCTGACGGGGAAAGGCATGCGGCTGGAAGCTTCCCGCCCCTGGATCCGGGTGATCCGGCGGGAGGCGCTGCTGGCCCTGGAATTTGGCCTCGGTTTTGAATTCGACCTGCCGCCGGCCGCCGCCGAGACGCTCGAACTGCGCCTGAGCGACTTTTCCTCTGCCGCGGTATAATCGAAAACACAAATCTACACCACGGGAGGTGGTATGAGTGAGCGTAAGATCCGCGTCCTGGTCGCCAAGCCCGGCCTGGATGGGCATGACCGGGGCGCAAAAGTGGTGGCGCGTGCGCTGCGAGACGCCGGCATGGAGGTGATCTACACCGGCCTGCGCCAGACTCCGGAGATGGTCGCTGAGGCGGCCTTGCAGGAGGACGCAGACGCCATCGGGCTATCGATCCTCTCCGGCGCGCACATGGCCCTGGTGCCACGCATCCTCGACCTGCTGAAAGCCAACGGCCAGGAGCACGTCAAGGTCTTCCTGGGGGGCATCATCCCCGACGAGGACGTTCCACGCCTGATGGAGATGGGCGTGGTCGGAGTGTACGGCCCCGGCACCTTGACCGAAGACATTATCCGGGACATCCGCCAGGCCGTGCAAGGCGCGGCCATCTCGTAAGCCCTCTGCCTGTGGAATTCATGAGCCTGGTACCTGCTGTCCTGGCGGGCGAGCGGCTGGCCCTGGCCCGCCTGCTTTCGCAAATCGAGAACGACACGCCTGCCGGGCGCGCCGCTCTTAACGAGCTCTTCGCTCATACCGGCCGCGCCCACCTGGTCGGGGTGACCGGCGCGCCGGGGACCGGGAAATCGTCCCTGGTCAACCAGCTGGCCCGCTGGTACCGCCGCCCGCCGGAAGGCCAGCCGGCCCGCACCGTTGCCATCGTGGCGGTCGATCCCTCCAGCCCGTTCAGCGGCGGGGCCATCCTCGGGGACCGGGTGCGCATGCGCGACCTGGCCGGCGACCCGGGAGTCTTCATCCGATCGATGGCGGCGCGCGGCTCGCTCGGCGGCCTGGCCGCCGCCACCGCCAGCATGGTCCAGGTCTTCGACGCGGCCGGGTTCGAGGTGATCCTGATCGAGACGGTCGGCGCAGGACAGGCCGAGGTCGACATCGCCCGCCTGGCGCACACCACCCTTGTGGTCGAAGCGCCCGGACTGGGCGACGACATCCAGGCCATCAAGGCCGGCATCCTGGAGATCGCCGATATTTTGGTGGTGAATAAGGCCGACCGCCCGGGCGTCGAGAACACCGAACGGGCCCTGCGTGGCATGCTGCAGCTGGCCCACCCCGGTCCGCGGCTGTTCAGCCACCACGGAAGCCTTATGGAAGACCAGGCAACACCGCCCCCCGCGCAAGATGCGCCGTTGTGGCTGCCTCCCATCCTGCGCACCGTATCAACGGAGGGCGCCGGCATCCCGGAACTGGCCACCGCCATCGCCCGCCACCACGAGCACCTACGGGCGTCCGGCGATTGGGAGCGTCGCGAGCGGGCCCGGCTGCACGCCGAATTGGAGGCGCTCCTGCGGGAGCGGCTGGTCGCCCGCTGGCGGGAGACGATCACTGCCTCCCGGTTCGAAGAGACGATCGACCGCCTGGTCGCCCGCCAGGTATCCCCACACCAGGCAGTCGCCGCTTTGTTAGATGGAGGATCGCCGTTATGATCTACGGTGAACGCGTCCGTCTCAGGCATGTCGAACGAGAAGACCTGCCCCACTTCGTCGCCTGGCTGAATGACCCGGAAGTCCGTCACGGCCTGGCTCTGTACCTGCCCCTCTCCAACGCCGAGGAGGAGAACTGGTTCACAGAACTGCTCAAGCGCCCGGGCGACGAGCAGCCGCTGGTCATCGAAGTTCGCGGCGAAGCGGGTTGGACGATGATCGGAAACTCCGGCTTCTTTAAGTTCGACTGGCGCAACCGCAGCGCCGAGCTGGGCATCCTGATCGGTGACAAAACTTATTGGAACCAGGGTTACGGCACCGAGGTGATGCGCCTGCTGCTCCGGCACGGCTTCACAACTCTCAACCTGCACCGCATCTTCCTGCGCGTCTTCGAGAACAACCCGCGCGCCATCCGGGCTTACGAGAAAGCGGGTTTCGTGCTCGAGGGCCGCATGCGCCAGGCCGAGTACCGTGACGGGCAGTACTGGGACGTGCTGCTGATGAGCGTGCTCTCTCCGGAGTGGAGTGAGAAGCCAGCCGAGAAATGATCTGCTTGCCTGGTGGATTAACCCCTTCCCAGATCCCCGGCCCGTGGGTTGTGGCTGGGTCATAATGAGGAGATTAAGATGAATTCAACCCTAGCTGCACGTGATTGCGGCGTCTACGGTGAGATCCAGCTGTTTGCGGGGACCTCCTGCCCGGAACTGGCGGCGGATATCGCCCAGTACCTGGACCTGCCGCTCGGCGGTCGAGATGTCACCCTTTTCCCGAACGATAACCTTTTCGTGCGCCTGCACCACAGCGTGCGCGGCCAGGATGTTTACGTGATCCAGACGACCTCCCGGCCCGTGCACCGCAATCTGATGGAACTGCTCATCCTGCTTCAGACCCTGCGCCTGGATTCGGCGGGGCGCGTCACGGCGGTCGTCCCTTACCTGGCTTACGCCCGCTCGGATAAAAAAGACATGCCGCGCGTACCGATCACCGCCCGGCTGGTGGCAGACATGATCGAGATCGCCGGCGCCGACCGGTATATGACCCTCGACCTGCACGCAGGCCAGATTCAGGGGTTCTTCTCGATCCCAGGGGATGTAATAAGCGCTTTCCACATCCTGACCGAGCGGATCCAACAGATGCTTCCGGACATGCGCGATCCGGTGGTGGTGGCCGCCGACCTGGGTTTTGCCAAGAAAGGCCGTAACTTCGCTGCCACAATCGACGCCCCGATGGCTTTCGTGGAGAAACGCCGCACCGGTGACGACGCCCGACCGGCCGCGCTGACCTTGATCGGGAATGTTTCTGGGCGGGACGTGATTGTGGTGGACGACGAGGTGGACACCGCCGGTTCGCTCTCCCAGGCCGTCAACCTGGTCAAAGAACACGGGGCCCGGGACGTCTACACGGTCTTCGTTCACCCGGTCTTTTCCGATCCAGCCGTCGAACGCCTGGCCGCCCTGCCCCTGAAGGCCATCCTTACCACCGATACTATCCCGATCGCGGCCGCCCAGCGCGCTGCACTGGACGGCAAGCTCGAGACCTTATCGGTTGCCCCGCTGCTGGGCGAAGTGATCCGCCGGGCGCACGAAGGCCGAAGCGTGGGCCAGATGTTCGGAGAATAATGGATGCCCGAGCTTCCGGAAGTCGAGACGATTCGCAAGGCGCTTCACCAGGGAGGCCGGGATAGCCCGCCGGTGACAGGCCGCCGGATCCTGGACTCCCGGTTGTTCTGGGAGCGCACCCTGGCTGAGCCCACTCCAGATGAGTTCCGGGCGCGCCTGCCTGGACAGGTGATCACGGGCGTAGGCCGGCGCGGCAAGTTTCTGCTCCTAAACCTGACTCCGGACACGCTCCTCGTCCACCTGCGCATGAGCGGCGACCTGTGGGTGGAGCCGGCGGAGGCCCCGCTGGCGCCTCATCACCGCATGGTACTGTTCCTGGACGGCGGGCTGCGCCTGGCGTTCAACGATACGCGCAAGTTTGGCCGCGTCTGGCTGGTATCCGACCCGCAGGCGGTGCTGGCACCGCTCGGACCGGAGCCGCTCAGTGCGGAGTTCACCCCGCAGGTACTCTACCGGCGCCTCCAGGCGCGCCACCGGCAGCTCAAACCGCTGCTCCTCGACCAGACCTTCATCGCCGGCCTGGGAAACATCTACGCCGATGAAGCGCTGCACCGGGCCGGCCTGCACCCCCTGGCCATTGCCAGCGAGCTGGATTTCGGCCAGGTGGAAAGGCTGTGGACCAGCATCCGCCAGGTACTGGCTGAGGGCATCCGCCGCAGCGGTGCAAGCATCGACTGGGTCTACCGCGGGGGCGATTACCAACATTACTTCCGCGTCTACAAGCGCTCCGGCGAACCCTGCCCGGAGTGTGGCACCCCTATCCAACGCATGTTGGTCGGCCAGCGGAGCACCCACCTGTGCCCGACCTGCCAGCCCTGCTGACAGCCATATAGCTTCCCTGGAGCGTGCCCCATGGATCTCGTCGCAACCATTCTCCTGGTTTTGATCAGCATCACCATCGGCTTCTTATTGAACGCGCTGGTTTCATCCATGCGAAAGAACCCGGGTGATCGAGCGGCCGAGAAGGTTTCCCCGCCCGACTCCCTACCGAAAGAGGCAGTGAGGCTGTGGCGCGACAGGAGCAGCCAGCAGCTGCGGGTCGAGGCTGGTGGGAAGGTGTTCCTATCGGCCGAGGAGCTGAGCGAAGGGCAGCGTGACCGGCTGATCGGCCTCGCCGGCGACCTGCGGCGCTGGCTGGCCGGTCCTGACACTGAGTTTTCTCTTGTGGAGCATCCCCTGCAGGCCGCTGTCCAACCCACTCCGTCGCTCCCTGCAACGACGGCTATGCCCTCCCATCCGGTAGACGGTGAGCCTGAACGCCCCGACCTGAACCCGTTCAAGGTGTTCACCCGCGCTTTTCGAGCGGTGCAGAAACCCACCGGAGAGATCGCGCCGGAAAGCATCGTCGCCCAGATCGACACGCTGCTGCAGGCCAGGCTGGAAGCCACGCCCCTGGCGGCGCGTGGCATCCGCCTGGTAGAGACGGCCGGCCAGGGGATGGCCGTGATGGTGGGATTGGAAAGATACTCGGCTGTCGAAGCGGTCCCTGACCCCGAGGTGCGGGCAGCCATCCGGCAAGCGGTGGCCGAGTGGGAAGCGCGCCTGGCAAGATAAAAATGCCACAGGATCTCCCTGTAGCATTTTCTTTCAGCCTATTCCGGCACGCCCCACAGGTGTAGGGCTGGTTCTTCGGGAGACAGCCCGGCTAAGAACTTACCTTCCGGCGAGAAGCTCAGCAGGCTCAGACTGGCCGGAGTTTCCAGCCCGCGCAGCTCCTCCCCGCTGGCCGGATCGATCAGCATCATTTCCCCGGCGCTGGACTGAAATGCGAGCAGGCTCCCGTCTGGGGAGACGGCGGCCTGCATCCCCTGCCAGGAGCGCAGCTCCTCGCCGCTGGCCAGATCCCAGTAACGAGCCGAGCCGTCCGGGGAGACCACCACCAGGTGCTGCCCGTCGCCGGTGAAGGCCATCTCTTGCACGCCGGCGCTATGCCCGTCCAGCACCTGTAACAGCTGCCCCTGGGCGACCTGCCACACTGCCACGTTCCCTTCAAAAGTTGCAGCAGCCAGGAATCGCCCGTCCGGTGAAAACCGCAACAGGGTTACCGTGATTTCGTGCCCGCTTAAGGTGGTAAACGGTTCGCCATCGTCCACGTCCCAAACCTGCACGACGGGAATGAAATCCCCTTGCACCGTACCCAGGGTGGCGGAGGCGAAGAAGTCGCCTTCATCTGAAAATGCCACGGCCTGGATAAATTCTTCGTAGTTTACGGTCGAGCCCAGCGCCCCGCTGGCGACATCCATGAACTGCAGGGTTCCGCGCGTATACCAGGCCAAACTCCTCCAATCGGGCGAGAAGGCCACGCCGTACAAGACCGGGGCGGCGTGTTCGGTCCACGCCAGGGTGCCGGTCATTTCTCCGCTAGCCACGTCCCACAGCTGCACGGCGAATTCGTCGATCAGCAATACGCCTAACGTCTGCCCGCCGGGTGAAAGGAACACATCTGCCGGGTTGACCGGCCCGGTCGGGACAAAGCTGCCGCCGGCCGGCTCCTCACCACCAGCCTCGCCTAAATCGTCCGGGGAGTAAACCGTCACCCCCTCCGCTCCGGCAACTGCCAGCCAATCACCCCTCGATGACCAGGTAAATCCCGCCAGACCCTGGTCGACCACCCGGGCGATCTTTTGGACCATGGCCGCGTTCTCCGGAGAGATGGGTGGGAGAGAGCCAGGCGGTTCGCTGGTTGGAGTGCCGGTCCCGTGGACTCCGGTGGGCGTTTTGCTCGCTTCTACGGGCGTCGGAGAGGAATCCATTACGGTCGGGGTGGGCACTTCAGGCGATACGGTCGGCGTAGAGGTATCCTGGGGCGCAGGTGTTGGCGGCAAGGGGGTGCCCGGCAGGCTGGTCGGGGTGGTGCAGGCTGCCAGGACGAGCAGAGCTACGAGCGTGCACCAGGCGGTGTGTTTGGATCGCGGGAACATGTGATTTCTCCATCCTTGATAAACGATTCGGTCATTTTACTGCACCTGGTTCGATGATTATGGGGGGATGCCCCACAGCGTTGCCATCCCTTCAACCGAGAGGGATGCCAGTGCGCGCCCGCCGGGCGCAAAAGCCAGGCTCAGGATCTCTTCGTCTGCCTGGTCCAGGGACAACCACTCTTGGGCGCCGGCGCTCTCAGCCGCCAGACCGGCTGCCACATCCCATATCAGCAGGTCCTGCCCGCCGGCAGCCAGGAGACTGCCGTCCGGGGAGAAACTGAGGGCTCCGGCGGGCATTTCCAGGAAGGCGCGCTCATCCCAGCTGGCGGTGTTACCCTGCTCTTCGCCAGGGCCCGCACCCAATCCTTCTACCCTGGATTCCCAAAGAGTTACGCCGTCGCCGGCGGCTGCCAGCAGGCGCCCGTCCGGGGAAAATCCGATCTGCCGGAGCGGGCCGGATTTTGCGATCAAGGTCTCGAGCACGGCTGCCTCGCGTGCGCCTGCTTTGAGCAGGTCCTGCACCGCCCAAAGCTGGACGACCGGTTCGAACCGGTCGCCGCGGCGTTCGGCGGTACCGGCAGCCAGCCAACGGCCATCGGGCGAGAAATCCACATCCACCGCCCAATCGGAAAGCGCCAATTCTCCCAGCTCGGTAACCGGTGTGGCGAGCGGGTTGTCCGGTTCCGAGATGAACCATAATTTTACAACGTTCTCCTGCGTACCCGCGGCCAGTATCCGCCCGTCCGGCGAGAACGCCAGGCTGGTGACCGGTTTGCGGCCGGCTGTCAGGCTGTGGAGCCGCTGCGCGCCGAAGCTGCTCGAGACCGTCCACAGCAGCACCAAGTTGTGAGAGTCCTGGGCAGAGGCCGTATTGGCGGTCGAGGCGAGCAGGAATCCGGCTGGAGAGAAGGCCAGCTTCCAGCTACCCTGGCAGGCGGCGGCATCTCCGGTGGGTGGGACGGGCAGCGGGCGGCTGACGTCGGCTTCCCACAGATCGAGCATCTGGTCGCAGCCTACAGCCGCCAGGAACTGTCCCTGCGGCGAGTAAGCCAGATCGGTGTAGGGCCGGCTGCTCTGCTGGCCCGGCCGGGCTAACGGGCGCAGCATGGCGCTGTTTTCCGGTTGGATGACGGGTAAATCGTCCGGCAGGTCGCCTGCCAGGGTAGGCCTGGGCGTCTGGGTGGGCAGGCGGATGGGGGTTATGGTCTGCGCAGGACGGCCTTCCTGTACCCGTTGAGGGGTGGCAGGCTGGCTCTGGGGGACGGCCGTCCCGGCGAGGGCTGGCAGTGTGGGCGTTGTCCTTACCGGCGGTCCGGCGGTGAGCCGGCAGGCCAGGAGCGCCGCGCTGAAGATCGCGCCGGCGATGAGGACAGGCCAACGCCGTTCTCGAATCCTGCGGCGGCCTATCCGGAAGTGCTTAACCAGTATCGGGTAATTCCTTCTCCAGGGCACAAACCAGGTTTTTGCGCTCGGCTTCGGGTAAGAAGGCCGCCCGGGCGGAGGCCAGGATGTGCCCTCGCAGGTCGGCCAGGGACAGTCCCAGGTGCTCGCAAACCAGGTAGTATTCATCTGAAAGCGTGATCTGTGAGATGCTGGGATCGTCGGTGTTGATCGTGACCTCGAGCCCGGCCTCCCTCATCTCTTTGAGGGGATGTTCGTTCAGCGCCGGGACGACTCCCGTCTGGTAATTGCTGGTGACGCACACCTCAAAGATGGTGCCGCGCTCGCGCGCCAGGGCAACGACTGCCGCATCCTCCATCACCCGCACGCCGTGACCGATGCGCTCCGCCCCCAGCTGTGTGATGGCGGCGGCAACGTTGCCGGCGCCACCCCATTCTCCGGCGTGAACCGTGGTTCGCAGCCCGCCCCGCTGCGCTTCCGCAAACACTTCGATAAAAGGTGAGGACGGGAAGTCGACCTCATTCCCCGCCAGGTCCAACCCGACGACGCCGTCCTGCTTGCGCTGGATGGCCAGCTCGACGACCTGGGCGGCCAGGTCGGGGCTCTCGTGGCGGTTGACGCTGGCGATCAGGCGGGTGATGGTGCCCGATTCTGCCTCGGCCTGCCGCGCTCCCTGGATGACCCAGTCGATCACCTCGGCCAGCGGGAAGTTCTCTGCCTTGCTCAGGGCAACGGGGGTGAAGCGCAGCTCCAGGTAGCGAACGTTATCGGCCGCCGCGTCTGCGACGGCCTCCTGGGTAATACGTCCGATGACCTCGGGCGAACGGTAGAACTTACGCAAGGTCTCGAACTTGGAGAGGAAATTTTTTGAGGTGTATGGGTCCTCGGCCCTTACCTGCACCAAGGGGCGCAGGCGGTCGGTGCCAAGCAGGTCGAGACCGTGGGCGCGCGCTACTTCGAGCAGGGTGATCAGGCGCAGCGAGCCTTCCAGGTGGCGGTGCAGCTCGACCTTGGGCAACGCCCGGTAGAACTCAGCGGGCCGGTGCGGGGAGGGATGGTCCATAGAATGAGATTCGGGTTGTCAGCGGCGCCTTCGCCTGCGTTTCTGTTTGCCCGGGGCGATCTCTTTCACCTTCACCGGCTCGGGCTGTGGCTCGGGCGCTTCGATGCGGCTGACTGTGGTCTGGATGCTGCTCAAGTCGCGTGGCCGGAAGGTGAACATACGGTTGACGACTCCCAGCCGCATGTTGCTGAGCAGTTCCTGGAACATCTCAAAGGCGCGGTTCTTGTATTGAACGAGGGGATCGCGCTGCGCATAGGCTTCCAGCCCGATCGAGACCCGTAGCGCCTCCATGCTGGTCAGGTATTCCACCCACAGCTCGGAGATCACACCTAACAGGACCTGGCGGTAGATCTCGGTAAGCGCCTGGCGGCCGAGCTCGTCGACCACCTGCGCTCGCTCCTCCCCTTCCAGCACCTGTAGCGGCTGCTCGCCAATGGCCACGAAACGATCCTCTCCCAGCAGACGCAGCAGCCCTTTTTGCGTGGTCTCGTCCAGGTCGACCAGCCGGGCGGAAGCCAGGCGGCTCCACTCGTTCCGGCCCCAGGCGTAGCGCAGGGCTGCCTGCGCCCCTTCCAGATGCTTGAGCACGTCTGCGGCCACCTCTTCAGGGTCACGCTGATCAAGAAGGTGCGCTGCGGCGTAGGTGTACGTCAGGCGGGTCGTGCGGGTGACGATCCGCCGGTGAGTGCGCTTGTCGAAGGCCGCCTGGGTCCCCTGGGGGATTTGGAGCAGCAGGTAGATCAGGTGCACGGCCGAAAGCGTGTCCGGGACTTTCGCCAATCCCTGCTCCAGGTCTTTGGCGATCAGCCCGTCCTGATTCTCGCCGATCAGGCGCTGTCTGCGCTTTTCGAAAGCAGCCTGGACGGAGTCCAGCACCAGGTCTGCCAGTGCCTCCCAGTCATCGCCGTCCAGCTGGGCCTGGTTCACCGACACATCTTCCTCGAACCGGCGCTCGACTGCGCCAACCAGGCGGGCAACGGCCTGGTCGAATAGAAGCGTCGCCACCTGGGTGCGCACGCTTTCGGCGACCTGCTCGGGATCCTGCCGCAGGGCTCGCTGCTCCTCAGGAGAAAGCTTCACCGGCAGCTGCAGAAGGCCGGTGAGCTCTTCTGTAATTTGGCGGGGGTTGCGCTCTGGGCTTTCATCGTCCAGGGAGAGGCTTTCGAAGTAGGTGTCTACTGCCTCCAGTCGATCGTCCAGCTGGCTCTCCAACCGCTGGCGGGTCGCTTCGAGCAGGTTATCGACGCTCCTCAGCAGGTGTTCTTCTTCGGTCTTCAGGCTCTCGGAGGCCACCTCCAGCAGGGCGCTTAAAGCCTCCTCCCGGCTCAGGGTTGCCGCACTGTCACTGACGGGCACGGGCAGGTCGTAATCTACGTCTGCGGTGATCCGCCCATTGCCGCCCGGCTCCTTCCTGCCGAGCAGGTAGTCGACCAGCAGTCGCAAGGTGTAGGACGGGTAAATGAAGCCGTTAATCGACAGCGGGGGCTGGATCTGATCTAACCAGGCGAGCAGCTTCCAAGGACCTTCCTCATCTTCCAGGGCCCTCGGAACCCGCTCGGTGACCTCTTTCCGCAGCATTTCGGTCACATCTTCGCTCAGGTCCTCCTTCTTGAAGATGCGGTCCCGCTGGGTATAGATGCTGGCCCGCTGGGTGTTGAGGACGTCGTCATATTCGAGCAGGTGCTTGCGCACGTCGAAATTCGCGCCCTCCACCCGGGTCTGCGACTGTTCGACCAACCGGCCGACCAGGCCAACCTCCAAAGGCATGGATTCGTCGATCTTCAAGCGCTCCATCAGGCTCTCGGCCTGCCCCCCGCCGAACAGGCGCATCAGCTCGTCTTCCATCGAGAGATAGAACCGGGAGGAGCCGGGGTCGCCCTGGCGGGCAGCCCGGCCGCGCAGCTGGTTGTCGATTCGGCGTGATTCATGCCGTTCGGAGCCGATCACGTGCAGCCCGCCCAGGTCTCGGACGCGTTGCATGTCATCCATATGCTTCAGGAAATAGCGGACTTCGGATTCGTAGATGCCGTAATCGGCGGGATCCATCGCCAGGAGCGCCTGGCGTCGCTCTTCCAGGTTCAGGTCGTAAGGGTTGGTGTGCCCTGCCCGGCGCAGCACCCGGATGACGGCCGCGGTGATCTCCTCGGCCAGCTCGCCACCCAGTTTGATGTCCACGCCGCGGCCGGCCATGTTGGTCGCGATGGTGACGGCCCCAAAGGCCCCGGCGCCCGCGATGATCTGGCTTTCTTCCGTGTGCTTGCGAGCATTGAGCACTTCGTGTGGAATGCCGGCCTGCAAAATGGAAGAAAGCCGCCCTTTTTCGGCTTCGGAAAGTTCCAGCATCTGCAGCAGGCGATCCAGGTTCTCCGGGGAATCGGGATTGAATGAAATATCCAGCTCACGCGCCATCTTGCGCATCTCGGAGATCTGCAGCTGTTCGAGCGGTTCGTTGAGGAACCCCAGCTCGGGGATAGCGCGGCCGTCCTCAGCCCGGTTGTGGCGCTCCATCCAGGCTTCGCGCAGCAGCGCTACCAGGACCAATCGCCGCACCGGCTCCGCCCGCAGGCGGTTGGAAATGCGCTCGGAAAGCTCCACCGAGGTCGTACCGACCAAGACGGGGCGCCCCTGTGCATGGTAGCGGATTATCTCCATGGCGATGGAGCGCAGCTTGGCCTCTTCGGACCGGTAGACGACATCCGGGTAATCTTTTCGCTTCCAGAAAATTGGCCTGCGATCCAGGCTCTCCTGTTCGGCGTAAAAAAAGTAGCGGTAGCCTTTCTCATCCCGATCCTCGACTTCGACCAGGGATGTGTCGGCGCGCGAGGCCAGGTACTCCAGGTTGGTTGGAATAGCCAGCACATCCAGTTTGTAAATCTTATCGAACTCTTCCGCTTCGGTGACGGCGGTGCCTGTCATACCGGCCAGCTTTTCATACATCCGGAAGTAGTTCTGGATCGTGATGGTTGCATAGGTTACGTTCTCGCGCTGGACCTTGGCGCCTTCCTTGGCCTCGACGGCCTGGTGCAGCCCATCGGACCAGCGCCGGCCGGGCATCAAGCGGCCCGTAAACTCGTCGATGATGATCACCTTCCCGGCCTGGACCAGGTAATCTTTGTTCCGCTTGAATAGGAACTGGGCGCGCAGGGCCTGTTCCAGGTATCCCATCAGGCGAGCCTGCTCCGGAGTGACGTCTTCAGGGCGTTCCGGATCCCTCAGTGGGATGCCCAGCAGGTTTTCGACGTGGCTCTCGCCGAGCTCTGAGAGGGTGACATTGCGATCACGCTCGTTGATCTCGTAATCTTCCGGGTTGAGGTTTTTCACCACCTGCGCCATCCGCAGGTACCACTCCGTGTCGTCCTGCGCCGGCCCTGAGATGATCAGCGGGGTTCGGGCCTCGTCGATCAGCACGTTGTCGACCTCGTCGACGATGGCGTAGTAATGGCCGCGCTGCACCCGGTCCTCCAGGCGCATGGTCATGTTATCGCGCAGGTAATCGAAGCCAAACTCACTGTTGGTTCCGTAGGTGATATCGGCCGCATAAGCTTCAACACGGGGGACCATCTGCAAATGGTCCTGGTCTTCGTGTGGTGATTCGCGGGTGAAGTCTACCAGGAACGCTTTCTTGCCGTTCTCGGTGCGAGCTGCCATCTGAAGCACGCCGATGCTCAGGCCCAAACCCTGGAAGATCGGCCCCATCCAGCGCGCGTCGCGCCGGGCCAGGTAGTCGTTGACCGTGACCAGGTGCACGCCGCGGCCGGCCGGCAGTTCATCGATCGGTTCGAAAGTCCAACGCGCCGGGTCGCCTCCCCATTTTTTATTGGCCCGTTCGACCCAATCCGGGTTGAGCGACAGAGCGTTCAGGTACATCGGCAAAGTGGCGACCAGGGTCTTGCCTTCACCGGTGCGCATCTCGGCGATTTTCCCCTGGTGCAGAGTGATGCCGCCGATCAGCTGCACGTCGTAGTGGCGCTGGCCAAGATTACGCTTGCTGACCTCCCGCACGACAGCAAAAGCCTCCGACAGCAGGTCGTCCAGGCTCTCGCCCAAGGCCAGGCGGCGGCGGAATTCGGTGGTTTTGGCGCGCAGGGCCTCGTCGCTGAAGGCCTCGAACTGGTCTTCCAGACTGTTAATGAGATCGACGATCTCAGTGAATTTCTCGATCTGGCGTTTATTGGGGTCTCCCCCTATGATTCGGACGAATTTTTGAAGCATCGAATTAACTTTACCTGTTTTCTCTGATTATTGCAATTTCCCCGGGATTATAGCACACTTGCCTCGAGCGAACATCCGGCCATTTCTGATCCGCGAACCGCTCATGGCTTTCTCAAAAATGGGGTTTGGGGTAGGAGAAGGCGGCAAAGCCGCCTTCTCCTACCCCAAATTCCTCTTTGCCCCCGCCCTGGGGCGGGGGTTAGGGGGTGGGGAAAAGCAGGGCTTTCGACTTTGAGAAAGCCTTAGAACCGCTCGGGAGTCTTTGACACAGGACCATTCCTCAGGTATGATTGCGCTTGCCGGGGCGGTCTGGCGAATCATGGGAGGGGTAAGGCCTTTGCGTGAGGATCGCCCTTATCTTCTTTACAGGACGATATCCATGAAAAGCTTGTTCCGAATCTTCCGGAAATCGAACCAGGATGAGAGCGTTTTCGTTGTGTCTGGACTGCCTCGATCGGGGACCTCGATGATGATGAAGATGCTCGAGGCCGGGGGCCTGCAGCCGGTCAGCGACAACCTCAGGACTGCCGACGACGACAACCCAAAAGGCTATTATGAGTTCGAGCGGGTCAAAAAGCTGCCTGAAGGTGACAACAGCTGGCTGCCGGAAGCGCGCGGAAAGGTCGTCAAAGTGATCTCGGCGCTGCTCGAGAACCTTCCAAAGGAATATGCCTACAAAGTGATTTTCATGAACCGCCAGATGGATGAAATCCTGGCCTCCCAACGCCAGATGCTCATCCGCTCGAATAAGCCCACCGATAAAGTCAGCGATGAACAGTTAGCAGAGATGTACCGGAAGCACATTGCCAAGGTCGATGCCTGGCTGAAGGCGCAGCCCAATATTTCTGTATTGTATGTGGATTACAACCAGATGCTGGCGGACCCGCGCGCTTCTATTGACAAAATCAACGCCTTTCTCGATGAACTCATGGACATCGAGAAAATGGCGGACATTGTCGATCTCTCTCTTTATCGCCAGCGGAAGTGATCTTTTCAAAATTCGCTGCCGGACTCTAGAGGTCGTTGGGGATCGTGAATGCTGAATTGGATTTGAGGGAAATACTCGCATAGATATTTCAACAGGGCGTAGATAAAAATCAGGATGCCGGTCATTTCCAGCGTTTCTTCGATGGTCGTCAGGACGATGTACGGAATCCGGTTTCCTCCGAACTGCTCGAAATACCAACCGCCGACCATCTCGAGCCCCAGAGCGCTGACAACGTAAAGGGTTCCTGCCAGCAGGATCAGGATACGGATTCTTATGGGAAGATTCAGAAGGAATTTCCGATAGGTGATCGCCAGCAGAACCAGGAGCGGGATGGCGACGATCACCCAGGCGAAGTAAAGCAAGCCGGAGGTGTTGAAGGCGCTTCTCAGCGGTTTGATCAAGAACTCGTGCAAGCTGATCGTCTCGTCCATCGCCATGAACCAGAACAGGAAGGCTAAGATGAACCAGTTGATCGTGTGTGGGTCACGGGTCTTCTTTTTCAGCAACGCGATTATGGTGAGCAATACACCTGAAAACAACAGGATCAAGGCGTTGAAATAAGTGGGGATTGTCATCTCGAGGTCGACGTTAAACTTTTTATTAAAGCGCACAGCCGCCCGGTCGGAGGGGACCGAATACTCCATGATGTCTCCCATAATGCTGGCGAAAATGAGCACGATGGCGATGGCGGCCAGAAGAAGCGTGATCTTTCGAGGGCTCAGAGTTAGATTCGTGACCGGTTCAGAGCTCGCGGTCGGTTGTGCTCGGTTGATCCGGCTAAGCAGCAGAAAGACGATGAGCGTTTGAACGGTGCGAGTGAAGATGAAGAGTACAAAAGGAGATACCCTCAAGGGCAGGCCTTCGAGCGGGGCAACGGAGAGCAGGTGTTGGTAAGGGAGAAATAACGCCAGTCCAGCGAGAAAGAGCATCAGCGGGAGAGACCAGCGATATTCCGCTACAATATTTTCGAGTTGGTGGAGCCTGGTCTTCAGCCAGGCCTGATCCAACCATGCTTTTATCGAAAGCCATGCGAACACCCCGATCACCAGCAGAAAGGCGAACACCAGCCCCAAGCGGAGTTTTGAGAGGCCGAGCAACCAGATATTTTCGGATTCGGTAGAGATATTCAAAAGAAAGATCAGGGCGGCGATCCCTTCCAGGATCCCCGCCGTAAAATAATAGCGCACCAGCCACCCGGCCGCGCGCTTATCCTTCTGGTATTTCATCAAGGTCCTCCAAGGAAGAATGTGTTCCGCAATGTTCGAGGGGTTCGATGCTTCGATCAACCGCGCGTGAGTTCACAAGATTTCGACGTAAACCTGGCTGGTGACGCTCGGGCCGAGGATGACCGGCTCCGGGTGTCCCGCTACCTGCAGGTTTAGATTGCCGTCGAAGGGGGAGTACGACAGAATCACCAGGCGCGCTTCTGGCGTCAGCCCGAGACCGCTCAAATAACGCAGCAGGTCCGCATCTTCATCCCGGACTCGTTGAATGACTGCCTCCTGGCCCGGGCGCAGCTCGTCCAGGGAAGTCGTGGTCGAATGGGGCAGGTGCAGGTCGCGAGTGGGGATCGGATCGCCGTGGGGATCGTGACGCGGATCTCCCAGGCTGGTGGCGATGCGTTCTTCCAGCTCCTCGGAGATGACGTGCTCCAACCGGTCCGCTTCGGCGTGCACCTCGTCCCAGCCGTAGCCAAGGGTCTGTTGCAGGAATACCTCCAGCAGGCGATGGTGGCGGATGATCTCGAGGGCAACCTTTTCGCCCTCTTCGGTCAAGACGACTCCGCGGTGCTTGCGGTACTCGAGCAGCGGGGGTTGGGTGGCTGCCAGTTTCTGGATCATACTGGTAACCGAGGCCGGAGTGACTCCCATCCGCTCCGCGATCTGGTTGGTCGAGGCGCGGCCGCTCGCCGCCGTAAGGTTGTAGATGGTTTTCAGGTAATCCTCGACCACGTGGGTCAAGTTATAACGCACCGGGTTGTGCTCCAATTCATCCATTCCTGGCTGTCGATCTTAGGGCGGCAGCCTTCCTGATTCTAACCCGGATCACGAATTTAGCCAACGGCAGGGCAGAAAACTGAACGGCCTGCTTTCCACAACCGGTGGGTCTGATTGTCTCTCCGAGAAATATTTTTTGTAGTTTGGGCAGCGGCAAAGCCGCCGCCCAAACTACAAAAGAAAATTGTCTCTCTGGGATCTGCCGTGGTAGGGGCCATATATGGGGGTTGTTGGTCAATTCGGGTTCTCTCGATCCATGGTCAGGCGGTTCGCCAGCAGGATGGGGAGGAAGGTGATAGCGATGACGAACAGCGCCACGACGTTGGTCACAGGCCGGTCGCGCGGCCGGGTCAGCTGGCTGAAGATCCAGATCGGCAGGGTGGACTGCTGGCCGGACGTGAAGGTGGTGACGATGACTTCGTCGAAGGATAGGGCGAAGGCCAACATGCCTCCTGCCAGCAGGGCGGTGCCGAGGTGCGGGAGCAGGATGTGGCGGAAGGTCTGGAACACGTTCGCTCCCAGGTCCATGGAGGCTTCGAATTGTGAATGGCCCATGCGGCGGAAGCGGGCCAATACGTTGTTGTAAACCACGACGACGCAGAATGTGGCGTGGCCGACGACGATGGTCCAGAAGCTGAACCGCACGTCTGCCAGGCTCATCGCCGAGCGGAGGGCGATGCCGGTCACGATCCCGGGCAGCGCCAGGGGCAGCAGCAGCAGGAAGGATACGGCTTCCCGGCCGAAGAACTTGCTGCGGTAGACGGCGCCGGCTGCCAGGCTGCCGAGGGCCAGCGCGGAGAGGGTGGCCACCACAGCCACGCGCAGTGAAAGCCCCAGGGCCTGCCAGAAATCGACCCGGTTTACAGTTACGCCGAACCAGGCCGTTGTCAGGCCTGGGGGAGGAAAACTGTAAGCAGCTTCGTCAGTCGTGAACGCGTAAAGAAGGATGATCAATACCGGCCCGTGCAGGAACAGCAGG
>DASWHG010000247.1:0-2481 GCA_036393315.1 Anaerolineales bacterium
GAAGCGGGTACGTAGGCGGGCGGAGGGGCCTCGGAGCCAACCTGCCGGGGCCGTGACGTGAGCTTCCCCGGCAACCCACCGGCGACCAAAGCCACGATCAGCAGGGGAACGCCAATCACGACCAGCCCGATCAGCAGCATAAAGAGTAATCCAACACCCATCATCATTTTGGCACCTTTTCAGTCCTATTTTAGCATCTCCTGGCCCAACTGGCGCGGTTGCGGCATTTATTCAACCTCTGTTGTCCGGAATGACTGTGCCGCAATCGACCGGGCCTGGACGGCTTCCAGTTCGGCAGATTTCGCTTCTAACTGCGTGTACAGATCATCCAGCCGGGCCAGGTCGGCGCGCAGCGCCTGTGCCTGGGCTGCCAGCCGCTCGTAACCGCTGGCGAGGTTTGCCTTTTCGAACAGGCGTTGGCGAGCGGTTTCTTCGTCCTGAACCACAGCCTGGCGGGCAGCCTGCTCCTTCGCAGCCAGGCGCTCATCCAGTTCCGACAGGCGGGCTTCCAGATTGGCCAGGACCTTCTCGGAGGCGGCGCGGGTCTGGGACAGTTGGGCTAGCCGCGAGCGGATCCCGCGCAGGGTGTTCCCAATGGCCGAATCGCCGCGTTCGCTTGCGCTGCGCCTGGCGAGCGCCAGGTGCACGGCCAGGTCTGCCGGGCGCAACTGGCCCCGTTCGGCCAGAGAACGCAGGGCATGGAAGACTTCCTCGCCGATCTGGCCTTCTCCGTGCATCCGGTACAGGCGGGCGCGCAGGTCGTCCTTAAGATCGTCCCCTCCGCCCCGCGCCCATGCCATTGGAGCAGGAGAGTGCGACGCGGCTTGCCCGGAATAAGAGCTCGCAATCCACACGTCGGCCAGGTAGAACAGGTCACCCAGCAGCGATCCGCAGCCCATGGTTACCCGGTTTCGCCCGTATGCTCTTTAAACGCAGTTACTTCGGCTTTGAGCCGCTGCAGGTCATTCTCGACGGAGGAGGCGCGGGTCAGGCGGGCCAGCTCGCGGTCGATATCGTCGCCTTCCGGAGCGAGTGCATCGTCCAGCGCACCGCTGGCGACCAGGTTGTCGATCGCCTCCACCCGCGCCTGCATGGCCTGGATGCGCGCTTCGGCCCGGGCGATGGCGTGTCCGGCGTCGGCCAGGTCCTTGGAGATGCCGGTCGTGGCCTCCTTTACCTGTAGTTGCGCCCGAGACGAGTCGTACAGCGCCTTCAGTTCTTCTTTTTTGGCCTGGAAAAGCTCGATCTTCTGCCGAAGGTTGGCCTGGCTGGTCTTGAGACTCTCTACCTGGGCATCTAGAGAAGCGACGTTGTCGTTAAGGTTGTTCAGCCGTTCATGGGCGGCAGCCTTGCGCTCCAGGGAGCGGGTGGCCAGGTCTTCGCGGCCAAGGCGTACGGCCTGGTGAGCCTGCTCCTCACTCTGTTCGATGGCTTTCTGCGTCTGTATGCGCTGCGCCTCCAGAATGCGGCGGGATGTGGAAACTTCGACGAGGCTGTCGCTGATTTGTCGCAGGCTGGCCTGCAAGCGCGTCAGGCTGTAGTCCAGGCCGGCCCGTGGGTCTTCGATCTGGTTAAGGGCCTGGTTAGCTTTAGCGCCAAAGATGGCTTGTAGTCGAGCAAGGAAACTCATGGGTCTCTCTCCTTTCATGAATGGGAATGCGTTGAGATTTCTGTTTTCCCGGCGAGCAAATCCGTCCCGCAGTAGGGGCAGTGGGTCCAGTCCGTTTCCACGGCCCGGTGGCAAGATGGGCAGGCGGTCAGGATCTCAGCGCCGCAGCGCGGGCAGAAGACGAAATCCTCCTGCACCGGTTCGCCGCATTGGGGACAGGGCCGGGTGACTGCCTGGGGCGGGGCATAGGCTGGTCCAGAAGCCGGGTTGGCCGGCGTTCCAGCGTGACTGGCATAAACAGGAACGTGATGCATAGGGTTGTGACCACACATAGGACTCATCTCCAATCTACCGGCAGATGCCGGCCTGGTTTCACTATTGTCTGGATGTTAGCAGGCAAATGTGAAGGGAGTGTGAAGCCGGTTTAGAATTTTTATGAAGAAGCAGCGGGCACAGGGTTTGCCCTGCGCCCGCTGATCATCATGGGACCTATGCAGAAGATAGCGTTTCACCGCAATACGGGCAATTTCGCCAGTCAGCCTGTACGGCGCGCCCACAATTGGGGCAAGATCGCGCCGGTAAAGTAGGGTTTCCTCCGCTGCCAATCGCCCGTATCATCCAGACGATTCCCAGCACGATCAGCAGGATAAAACCAATAGGGACCAGCCACATGAAGATCATCCCGATCCAGCCGAACGGTCCGAAACCCCACTGGCCCATCATACCTGAGCGATAGCCGCCCATCATCCCCCAATTGCCGTATCCCCAGCCCCCCATCAGGCTCACGCCAATCAGGAAGACGAGCAGCGCGACGATGGCAACAACCACAACCGCAGTCCAGTTGATCCTGTTCATTCTATTCCTCCAGTTCT
>DASWHG010000248.1:0-6079 GCA_036393315.1 Anaerolineales bacterium
GCCCGGCCGTTGAGACAGGCGCCGGGTCGCGGGCAGTCCAAAAAGCGCGCCCAGCATGAGCAGCGCCGAAAGGATCTCGTATACCTGAGATGGGTGGCGCCGGGCGCCCCACAGGTAGATCGCCCAGGGCAGATCCGCGGGGGCGCCGAACGCATCCCCGGAAGCCAGGTTCGCCAGTCCGGTGGCAACCATAATGGCGGCCAGCAGCGGGGTGAGGGCGTCGAGCACCTGCCAGCCCGGCATGTGTTTTCGCTGGGTGAAGACCAGGCCGGCGATCCCCGCAGCAGCCGCGCCCCCAGCCTGATCGAGCAGGCCTGGGTTGAGGGACAACAGGCTCAGTGGGCTGGCTGCAAAGGCCTCCGGGTAGAGGGCCAGGTAGGTCAGACGTGCTCCGGCGATCCCGGCTAGCAAAGCGACGAACACCAGGTTGTAAAGGTCACTTGGGCTGACCCCATAACGCGGGGCGCGCCGCTCGGCCAGGGAAAGGCCCAGCCACAGCCCTAGGAGCAAGACCAGGCCCGGCACCTGCAGGGCCAGCGGTCCGACCTGCAGCACGGGCAGCATCAGTCTCCCTCCTCGAAGAGCTGCTGAACCCGGATGCGCAGCAGCGCTTCCGACATCGGCCCGCCCACCACCACTTCACGGATCACTCCCTGCCTGTCGACGAAGAAGGAGGTCGGCAGGGCGCGCAGCTCGTAGGCAGCCGAGACCTCCCCGCTGGGATCCAGCAGGATGGGGAAGGTCAGGCCGAGCGAATCGACGAAGGCCCGGGCGGAGGGCAGGTTATCCTGGTCGGTCGCGTTGACGGCCAGTATCTCGAATCCCTGGCCTTTGAAATCCTCGTAAACCCGCTGCATGGCCGGCATCTCGGCCCGGCAGGGCGGGCACCAGCTGGCCCACAGATTGATCAGCACCGGGCGCCCGGCCAGGTCCGCGAGGCCGGCCGTCTCGCCCTCCAGGGTTTGCAGGCGAAAATCAGGCGCCAGGAACCCCGGCCGCGGGGCGGGGATGCGCCCGCCGGTGGTGCTCCCAGGCGGCGCCGCGCTGGCCCAAACCCAGGCTGCGGAAACGAGTAAGAATGCGATAGACAATTGCGTCCAATAACGGGTAAGAGTTTTCATCGATAAGCCCAGGCTGCCAACAAAGGTTGTTTTGTGATGATATCACGAACCGGGAGTGTTCTCTACCTATCCGGGGGTTAAGATTCTTGTAATATTCGTGCGTGTATTTGGTGATATGATACCTTCAAGGTCCACAACCAGGGAGAGAGACAGTTGGATAAGAGAGAACATATGCATCGTAAAGGTTTTTTAATCTTCATCTTCGGGATCGTCGCAATCCTGGTTTTGGCCGGTTGCACCGGCGCGGCCTCCCAGCCGGAGCCGGAAGCTGGCCTGGAAACACCGGTAGAAGCGGTTGCAGCGGAGACAGAGGCTGTCCAACCGCCGGCCGCTCCTGCGATCGAAGCAACAGATACGGTCGAAGACCTTGAGCCTGCAACGACTGAGGCGACCACCAGAATCGAGGAGCCCGCTCCAGAGGAAGCCTCGCCTCCGCCCGTCCGGGAGGGGTTGGAGGCGACCGACCCGGCTTCGGTCCAGCTGGCCTCAGGGAAGGTGCAGCTGGTCGAATTCTTCGCCTTCTGGTGACCGACCTGCCGCAGGATAGCGCCCATCGTGCATGGGCTCGAGAGCCAGTACGCGGACCGGATGAACTTCGTTTATTTGGACATCGACGACCCGGCGAACGACTCCTTCAAGGAGGCCCTGGGCTACCGCTACCAGCCGCACATTTTTCTGCTCAATGCAGACGGGCAGGTTTTGAACGAATGGGTGGGACCGGTCACCGAGCAAGCTTTGGTGGAGGCGTTCGAGGCCGGCTTGGCCCAGTGAATTCAATCTTCGTGTCTTGAGAATAACCGGAATTGAAAACGCAAGGGGTGCGCACTTTTATTGCGCACCCTATGATTTTAATCCAGTTCTACGAATGACTTTCATCCTTGACACAGTTATCGATTGTGATATCATAAACCTATACCCCCCCCAGGGGGGTGGGGTGCAGGAGGCCGAAAGATGATGAATCTCGCCGAGACGCTCAAACGCTTGAAAACGATCGAAGGCCACGTGCGCGGGGTCGAACGCATGGTCGAAGAAGACGCCTACTGCATCGACGTCATCCGCCAGATCCAGGCCATCCAGGCTGCCTTGAACAAGGTCAGCACCCAGATCCTCGAGAATCACCTCAACTCCTGCCTGATCAAAGCCGTGCGCGGCGACGACCCGGACGAGCGCGAGCGCGTCCTGCAGGAGCTCACAGACGTGTTCGAGACCGCCACCCGGACTTGATCCCCGCACCTCTATGTCGACAATCCAGGACCCCATCACATTCTCATCCAAGGAGAACCAAATGACCGACACCGTAATCTACAGTATCCCCAACATTTCCTGCAACCACTGCGTGCACACCATCACGACCGAGGTCGCAGACCTGGAGGGTGTGAAGAGCGTGGTCGCCGACGTTCAATCGCGTAAGGCCACCATCCGCTTCGATCCTCCGGCGACCGAAGAGCAGATCAAGAGCTTGCTGGTAGAGATCAACTACCCGGCTGCCGGGTAGGGGAGATGTTGAAACACCCGGGAACTCGAGCGAACCTGCCCAGCCTGAGTTCCCGGATCCAGTAAAAGTAGGACACGCAGGCTGCCGGACCGGCACGGCTGCGTGTTTGCTGTCAGGAGGCATGCATGCCTGATTCGAAACAAGTGACATTACCCATTACCGGGATGACCTGCGCCAACTGCGTGGCCACCGTCGAACGGAACCTCAAAAAGGTGGGCGGCGTACAACAGGCGTCCGTCAACCTGTCCTCGGAGCGCGCCAGTGTGGAGTTCGACCCGGCACTGACCGGGATGGAAGAGTTGATCGGCCGTGTCCGCCGGGCCGGTTACGACGTCGCCACCGGCGAAGCCGACCAAAACATCCAGCGGTTGAGAGATAGCAACGACGCCCTGCGCCTGGAAAAGGCGCTCAGCCAGTTGGAAGGGGTGCTGGAGGCCCAGGTCACGTACGGCGCCGAGCGAGCCCGGGTGCGCTACATCCCCACCGTCATCAGCCAGGCTGAGATCCGCCGGGCGGTGGCACAGGCCGGCTTTGAAGCCGTCGAGACGGGCGGCGAGGCCGAGGACGCTGAACGCAAGGCTCGCCAGGCCGAGATCGCCCAACAACGTCATTTTCTCATCGTTGGCCTAATCTTTACCCTGCCGCTGTTCCTGTTGGCGATGGGCCGGGACCTGGGGCTGCTGCCGATGAGCCTCGCCCACTCTCCCTGGCTCGAATGGCTGATGCTGGCGCTTGCGACTCCGGTGCAGTTTTACGTCGGCTGGCAGTATTACGTCGGGGCCTACAAGGCCCTGCGCAACGGCTCGGCCAACATGGACGTGCTGATCGCAATGGGCACCTCGGCAGCTTTCTTTTATTCGCTTCCCATCGTGCTCGGTCTGATCCCGGGTCACGTATACTTCGAGACCGCCGCGGTGATCATCACCCTGATCAAGCTGGGCAAGTACCTGGAAGCCAAGGCGAAGGGGCAGACCAGCGAGGCGATCAAGAAGCTGATGGGGATGCGGGCCAAGACCGCCCGGGTGATCCGTGATGGCCAGGAGCTGGAAGTGCCGGCAGATGAGGTGCGGGTCGGGGATCTGGTGCTGGTGCGCCCCGGAGAGAAGATCCCGGTGGATGGGGTCGTGGTGGAAGGCCGCTCGGCCGTGGACGAATCGATGCTGACTGGCGAATCCCTGCCGGTCGAAAAAGGGCCCGGCGACTCCGTCATCGGGGCGACGCTCAATAAGCTCGGCCTGATCCAATTCGAGGCCACCAAGGTAGGCAAGGAGACGGCCTTGGCTCAGATCATTCGCCTGGTGGAGCAGGCTCAGGGGAGCAAGGCGCCCATCCAGAAGCTGGCCGACCAGGTCTCCGCCATTTTCGTCCCGGCGGTGATCACCATCGCCACGGTCACTTTCCTGATCTGGTACTTCTTCATCCCCCTATCAGCCGGTTCCGAAGTCAACGCGTTTACCAGGGCCTTGATCAACATGGTCGCCGTGCTAGTGATCGCCTGCCCGTGCGCCATGGGCCTGGCGACGCCCACCGCCGTGATGGTCGGGACTGGCAAAGGGGCCGAGAACGGCATCCTGCTCAAATCCGGGGAAGCGCTCGAACGGGCCGGGCGGATCACGGTCGTTGTGCTGGATAAGACCGGCACGATCACGCGCGGCCAGCCGGCGGTGACAGACGTCGTGCTGGCAAAGGAACAGGCATTTGAACCTGACCGGCTCCGCGTGGCGGAGGGCGAAGCGCATTTCCCGGACCGCCCGGCGCATTCCGGGGAAAATGGGAACCCATTCGCCGAGGCGGAGCTGCTGCGGTTGGCGGCTTCGGTCGAGAAGGGCAGCGAGCACCCGCTCGGCGAGGCCATCCTGGCAGAGGCAGGGAACCGGGGGCTGGTCCTCAGCCCGCCGGAAGGCTTCCAGGCCGAGGTCGGGCATGGGGTCGAGGCGCAGGTGGACGGCCGCCAGGTGGTGGTCGGGAACCTGCGCATGATGGAGGCCCACGGCCTGGCGCTGAACGGCCTGCAGCCGGAAGTCGACCGCCTGCAGAATGAGGCGAAGACTGCCATGCTGGTGGCCGTGGACGGCGAAGTGCGCGGCGTGATCGGCGTGGCGGACACGGTCAAGGAAGGCTCCCTGGAGGCGATCGCGGCGCTGCACACCATGGGCTTGCAGGTGGCCATGATCACCGGCGACAACCTGCAGACGGCCGAGGCCATCGCCCGGCAGGTCGGGGTAGACCGTGTGATGGCCGAGGTGCTGCCTGGGGACAAGGCCGCCGAAGTCCAAAAGCTGCAGCAGGCCGGGGAGGTCGTCGCCATGGTCGGGGACGGGATCAACGACGCGCCCGCCCTGGCTCAGGCGGAGGTCGGCATTGCCATCGGCACCGGCACGGACGTGGCCATGGCGGCTGCGCCGGTGGTGTTGATCAGCGGTGACCTGCGCGGCGTGCCGCGCGCCATCGCCCTCTCCCGGCAAACGCTGCGCACGATCAAACAGAACCTGTTCTGGGCTTTCATTTACAACGTGCTGCTGATCCCGGCCGCGGCCGTGGGATTGCTCAACCCGATGCTGGCCGCCGGCGCGATGGCCTTCAGCAGCATCTTCGTGGTCAGCAACAGCCTGAGGTTGAGGAACTACAGCATACCGTAAGTGGATGTGAGGTCGCTGCCCGGGGTAGCAGTTTCCGACACAGTGTAATAGAGATCGAAAGAGGCTGTCCAAAAAGACCTGGACAGCCTCTTTGCATATAAACCCATACGCTTCAGCTTGCTAAAGACTTCTCGATACGCCGGTCGGGGATGAGCCATAAGACCGCGACCAGAACGTAAAGCGACCAGGCCAGCCAGGAGTTCACGAACGATAACGGGATGGCCAGCGCGTAGAGCACCAGCGAAATCTTGGCCTTGAAGTCCCTTCCAACGGCGGTCGCCAGGACGGAATCGCCCCCGTGGAGCGCGATGAGAGCTCGGGTGAGCAGGTAGTAAGCCAGCGCGGCAAACAACAGGATCACACCATAAAGTGAGACCGGCGCGGCCGCGAAGCGGTTCACGCCCATCCAGGCAGTGGCAAAGGGGATGAGCGACAGCCAAAAAAGAAGGTGCAGGTTCGCCCACAGGACCCGTCCGTCCACCTGTTTCTCACCGCTAAGCCGCGAAGACCCGCTAAGTTTTAAAAGTTGTTTTCAGAAATTTCATCGTCTTTCATTCAAAAACCTGTGGAATGACGAAATCACATAAGAATCTTCGCGTCCTTGTCAGGCAGCTCGCCAAACTGGCGGGCGTCACCAACCGTACGCTGCACTACTACGACCAGATCGGGCTGCTGCACCCGGCATCATATGGCAATAACGGCTATCGCTTCTACGGTGAAGAATCCGTGTTCCGGTTGCAGCAGATCCTGTTCTACCGCGAGCTGGGATTCAGCCTGGACCTGATCAAGACTATCATCGACCGGCCTGATTTCGACCTGCTGCA
>DASWHG010000249.1:0-8790 GCA_036393315.1 Anaerolineales bacterium
CGTTCAACCGCTCGATCAGGCGGGGGCGGAGGATAATTTTAGGCCGAGGTGGGGGGATATAAAGTTTGGTGAAGAGAAGTGGTGCAGGCATTCTAAAATTTATTATACATCACGCCTGCGTATTAAATAAAAGGCGGACAATGCTAGTTTTCTGTAAAAAAGACAGGTGGGTAAATCCAGCCAGATGGGCTGCTGCCGCCTCGCTGCTGGCAGTTCTATCCGGGCTGGCATACCGGGCGCGGCGCGGTTAGATTCGAATAGGGTTGGTGACCTCGGAAGGTGACCTGGGAAGGTGTCCTCGGAAGGTGATCAGGATAGGCGGTATAATCAACGCCAGCAAAGCCAGCGACCGTTTACCGCCGGTTCGCTGTCCCACTTTCACCCTGGAGATTGAACCTATGCCAGTTCTTGGCCAATCCGTTCAACGCATTGACGCGATCGGAAAAGTCACCGGGCAGACTCTCTACCCGGGCGATATCAACCGGGCAAACCAGCTATACATGAAGATCTTGTTTGCCCACCGCCCCCACGCCATCATCCGGCATTTGGAAATCCAAAAAGCAGAGGCGCTAAACGGAGTGGTGGCAGTATTTACTGCCAAAGATGTACCCGTAAATGAATATGGCTTGATTATGCCCGACCAGCCGGTATTATGCGGTCCCGGATCCTCCAAACCGTTCGCGGAGCGGGTGCGCTTCATCGGAGACCAGGTTGCGGTGGTCGTCGCCGAAACGGAGGAGATCGCTGCACGGGCGCGAAACCTGATCGAAGTGGAATACGAAGACCTGCCGGTTGTCACCGATCCATTGGCCGCGATGCAGGCGGATATGACCCGGCTGCACCCCGATCGCGACTCGAACGTGATCTGCCACTACCGGATCCGGAAGGGGGATGTTGAGGCAGCTTTTGCCCAGGCGGACGTAATCGTCGAGGGAGAGTACCACACACCGGCTCAGGAACATGCCTACCTGCAGCCTGAAGCGGGCCTGGGTTTCATCGACGATGAAGGCCGGGTGACCGTTGAAGTGGCCGGGCAGTGGACGCACGAAGACCAGGAGCAGATCGCCCACGCTCTGGGTTTACCGCTCGAGCAGGTGCGCGTCATCTATCCGGCGATCGGCGGGGCATTCGGCGGGCGCGAGGATATGTCGATCCAGATCGTGCTCGCCCTGGCGGCCTGGCGCCTGGCTCAACGCGGCATCCACCGTCCTGTGAAGATCATCTGGAACCGGGAGGAATCCATCATCGGCCATCATAAGCGGCACCCGTACGTTCTCCGGTCGCGATGGGGCGCGACCCGGGAGGGTAAGGTCATCGCCGCCGAGGTGGAGGTGATCGCCGATGGAGGGGCTTACGCGTATACTTCCACGAAGGTGCTGGGCAATGCGACCCTCATGTGCACCGGTCCGTACGGGATCCCTAATGTAAAGGTTGACTCCTACGCAGTCTACACGAACAATATCCCCGGTGGAGCCTTCCGCGGTTTTGGCGGCCCGCAAGGGGCTTTCGCCGCCGAAACGCAGATGAACAGGTTGGCCGAAGCCCTGGGGATCGACCCGGTCGAGATCCGCCTGCGCAACGTATTGCGTGAGGGCGCTTTACTTTCGGTTGGCTCACCTTTACCGAAAGGTGTGAGCCTGCCCCAGGTGGTGGAAGAATGCGCCCGTGCCGGGGGCTGGCAGCAGACGGACGAGGGCTGGCAGCGAGCAGAGCAGGTGGAGACCGAAAAACCGGTTGGGGATGGCAGGCCTTCAAACATTCGGCGCGGCACCGGCTTCGCCTGCGCCTTCAAGAACGTCGGCTTCTCCTTTGGCGCCCCGGAGCATTCCTGGGCGACCGTCGAAATCCACGGGGGCGCCGAGATCGAACGGGTGGTGGTCCACCAGGCGGGTGCGGACGTGGGCCAGGGAGCCCACACGGTCATGGCCCAGATGGCTGCTGAGGCCGTCGGCGTTCCTTTGGACTCCGTCGAGATGCTCGTGTCGGACACCGCCTTTACGGATAATTCCGGTAGCGCTTCGGCTTCCCGAATGACGTTTATGTCTGGAAATTCGATCAAAGGGGCGGCCGAGCTGGCTTTGGAAAAATGGCGCGCCGAAGAGCGGCCGGCGATCGCTACTTTCAAGTACCGCCCGCCTGCCACCACCCCCCTGGATCCGCTAACCGGAAGGTCCGAGCCGAATTTCGCCTATGGTTACGTCGCCCAGGCAGTGACCGTCGAAGTGGACATCGAGACCGGCCACGTGCGCCTGTTGGACGTGGTTACGGCCGATGATGTTGGCCGGGCGCTCAACCCACAGCAGGTGCAGGGGCAGATCGAGGGGGCAGTCGTCCAGGCGGCCGGCTATACCATCCTTGAGAACTTTGTCCAAAAGGATGGCTACGTCCAGACCGAACATCTTTCCACTTACCTGATCCCCACGGTCTTGGACGTGCCCGAGCGTGTCCAGTCTTTGATCCTTGAATACCCTGACCCGATCGGTCCCTGGGGAGCGCGTGGCATGGCGGAAATGCCATTCCTCCCGCTTGCGCCCGCCATCATCGCTGCGGTGAAAGAAGCGACCGGGGTCTGGTTCCATGATTTTCCGCTCACGCCAGAGCGGATCCTGCGCGGCATGGGAAGGATCTAAGACCGGGAACTGGTTATGCGGTGCCGCCAGAAAGGCATCGCATGTTTTATTAAGATGGATCTTTCGACCACCATCCACCTGTTAGGCGATATTTTAGGAGAAGTGATTTCCGCCCAGGAATCTCCGGCGATCTTCGAATTAGAGGAACGGATCCGGATGCACGCCAAAGCGCGCCGGGCGGGAGAGGCCAGCGGTGCGGAGGGCCTGACGGCAGAGATCGCCGGGCTGACTCCCGATGAGTCCCGAGCCGTCGCGGCAGCCTTCACCCTGTACTTCGACCTGGTTAACCTTGCCGAAGAGCATTACCGCGTCAGCGTCCTGCGCGAGCAAGAACGTGAGGATGACGTCGAGGTAGTCCATGAATCGATCCCAGAGGCGATTTCCATATTAAAAAAGCATGGAATCACCCAGGAGCAAATGGCGCAACTCCTGGAGAAACTGCAGATCGAACTCGTTCTCACCGCGCACCCGACCGAAGCCAAACGTCGAACGATCCTGTCTAAGATCCAGCGGATTGCCGATCTCCTGACACGCCTCAGCCACCCGGACGTCCTGCCAAAAGAAGCCCGGTCTTACCGGAGCTCGCTGGTCGCCGAAGTGACCTCCTTCTGGCTGACCCACCGGGCTCGCACCTCCCGCCCGGCTGTGACAGACGAAGTCCGGACAGGCCTGTACTTCGTTAATGAAATTTTTTGGGATTTGCTGCCTCAAATCTACCGGGAATTGGATGAAGCTTTAGATCAGCACTACCCGGGTCTCAAGCTGGGCCATCCGTGGATGCGCCTGGCATCCTGGATCGGAGGCGATCGCGACGGCAACCCAAACGTGACCCGGGAAGTCACCGCCGAAACGCTGCGCCTGCACCGCGGTATGGCGGTGGAAAAACATCGCCAGGCGCTGCAAGACCTGGCAAGGCGCTTAAGTCTGAGCGCCAAGAGAATCCCGCCGCCCCCGGAGCTCGTCGATTGGTATGAAGGCCGCCGGCCTTTACCACAGCACGTCGCCTACCTGCAGGAGCGGTATGCGAACGAGCCGTATCGCCTGATCCTGTCCTTGCTGGCCGATGACCTGGCCCAGGCCTCCAGAGACGACATGACCGCACACCTTCTCTCGAGCCAGTCTCACACCGCTCGGGCGCGTTTATCCGATTTCCTCGTCCCGATCAGGCTCATCCGGAATACGATCCCCGCTCCGATCGCGGGCGACCAGGCGCTTACCGTGCAGCGCCAGCTGGAGATTTTCGGCCTGGAATCGGCCCGGCTCGATATCCGGGAGGACTCTGCCCGGCTCAACGCTGCCCTGGCAGAAGTCTTCCGGGCGCTTAAGATCCACCCGGCGTTCGAACAAGGAGATGCCCTCGAACGGAAATCCATCCTTACCGAGATGTTAAACCTGCCGTCTCCGGACCTTGCCCCTCACCCAGGGGTGACCCAAGAGACCGCGGAAACCCTGGCCTTGTTCCAGCTCATTGCCCGGACCCGGGCGGTCTACGGCCCGGAGCTCTTGGGACCGTTTATCATCTCGATGACCCGGGACGCGGCCGACGTCCTGACGGTCCTGCTGCTGGCACGTTGGACGGGCTGCTCGGACTGCCTCCAGATCGTACCACTCTTCGAAACGATGGCGGACCTGGAGGCGGCTCCCGGAATCCTGGCCGACCTCTTTACCCTGGAGATCTACCAGGATCATCTGGCCAGCTGCGCCAACAACCAGATGGTGATGATCGGCTACTCGGACAGCAACAAAGATGGCGGCTATTTGGCCGCGAATTGGGCGCTTTACCAGGCCCAGGAAAACATCGCCAGGCTTTGCCGTGAGCACAGCCTGAAATTAACCCTCTTCCACGGGAGGGGCGGGACCGTCGCCCGAGGGGGCGGGCCTGCGAACCGGGCGATCCGCTCGCAGCCGGCCGGCACCATTGATGGGCGCTTTCGCCTGACGGAACAAGGGGAGATCATCGCCTCGCGCTATGCGAACCGGCAACTGGCTCATCGCCACCTGGAGCAAATCGTCAGCGCGGTGCTGCTCGCCTCTTCCCCGGTAACAACCAACAGTGAAAGGGAAGTGCCTGATGAGTGGCGGGAGGTGATGAACACTATGTCCGCCGCAGCGCTTACGGTCTACCGCGACCTGGTCTACGGGACCCCCGGCTTCCTGGATTACTGGAGATTCGCGACCCCGCTTGATGAGATCACCCGATTGTCCATCGGCTCGCGGCCTGCCTCCCGTCAGATCGGCAGCCTGGGTGTCGAAAAAATCCGGGCTATCCCATGGGTTTTCTCCTGGATGCAGAGCCGTTTCAACCTGCCCGGATGGTATGGTTTAGGGAGCGGGCTCGAGGCGCTGTGGACGGAAAAGGCTGAGTCCCTGCCACTGGTGAGGGAAATGTATGCGAACTGGCCGTTTTTCCGCGCCCTGCTCGACAATGCAGAAATGTCGCTCCTGAAAGCGGACATGGGCATCGCTGCGCTTTACTCGCGCCTGGTACCGGAACGTGACTTTGCCGATCGCATCTTCGAACGGATCATGGCCGAATTCGAACGCACACAGGCGGCGATCTTGAAGGTTACCGGCCACCAGGAGCTGTTGGAGGGTGAACCGGTGATCCAGCGCTCCGTACATCTGCGAAACCCTTATGTGGATCCGCTGAATTACATCCAGGTCGAGATGCTCCGGCGCCTGCGTGCCTTACCGGATCCGGACACTTCTCACGCAGAAGCTCTCCGGGAAGCGATCGAGCTGACCATCAATGGAATCGCTTCGGGATTAAGGAATACCGGATAAAGGGACAGGGATGCTTCGATGGGCCTGATAACGCTAATCCGCGGCGGCGGTGATCTGGCCAGCGGCGTCGCTCTGCGGCTGCACCGGGCCGGGCTACGGGTGATGATCACTGAGCTGCCCCAGCCCCTGGTCGTTCGCCGCCTGGTCTCGTTTGCCGAGGCCGTCCATCGCGGCGTATTTACCGTGGAGGACGTGACTGCCCGGCGAGTGAACGACCTGGAAACAGCGCGTCGAATGATGGATCAGCGAGAGATCCCGGTCCTCGTCGACCGGGACTGTGAAGCTCTGACCGTCCTACGGTCAAGTAATGAAAGCCTGACGGAGTCGAACCGGCAGGAGCCGGTCGTACTCGTCGATGCCCGCATGACCAAACGTCCCGGCGATATCGACCTCGACTGCGCCGCCCTGGTAATTGGCCTGGGGCCCGGCTTCGTTGCTGGAGAGAACTGTCACGCCGCGATCGAGACGAAACGTGGTCATTTCTTAGGCCGGGTTAACTGGGACGGGAGCCCCGAAGCGGATACAGGTGTTCCCGAGGGGGTCGCAGAACGCGTCTTGCGTGCGCCGGCGGATGGGATCTTTCTGGCCTCGGTCGAGATCTGTACGCATCTCGAACCCGGACAGAGCGTTGGAGAAGTTTCAGGACAGCGGATCCCGGCTCCTTTCTCCGGTGTCCTGCGTGGCCTGCTCTTGTCTGGAATCCTGGTGACCCGGGGGATGAAGATCGGCGATCTGGACCCGAGAGACAAGCCGGACTACTGCCGGCTGGTGTCCGACAAATCCCTGGCAGTCGGGGGTGGCGTGCTCGAGGCGATCCTCTCTCGCCCGGGACTGCGCCCGTATCTTTGGGGTTGAACCGCTGAACTCAAGATTAATTCGATGAACCTCGCTCAAGGTCTGCGCCTGGCCCGGATGGATTCTCTGGTCTCTGAGGAACCGCCTCTGCTTGGGCTGGTCGGAGCGGGAGGTAAGACGACGGCTATCTTTCAGATCAGCCGGGAGCTGCCCACCCCAGTGATCGTGACGGCGACAACCCATCTCGCCATCGGCCAGTTGAGCCTGGCGGACCGTCACATTCTCGCTCGAAGCCCGGGGGATCTCGACGGGCTGGAGGATCTGCTCCCCGGGAATGTGATCCTGGTGACCGGTCCTCAAGCGGAGGAAGAGCGGGTTTCCGGCGTCGATCCAGCCACCTTGGACCGGTTGCATTCTTTCGCCTGGGACCGGCAGATTCCCCTGCTGATCGAGGCGGATGGCTCCAGGCAGCGCCCTGTAAAAGCACCGGAAGAACACGAGCCGGCTCTCCCACCCTTCGTGAAGCAGGTTATCGTGGTCGCCGGACTTTCCGCCCTTGGAAAACCGCTCACGGAAGCGTGGGTGCACCGCCCTGAACGGTTCGCCGCCCTTTCCGGACTGAATCTCGGATTGGCGATCACCGTAGATGGGCTGGCGGAGGTGCTCAACAGCCAACAGGGCGGATTGAAACGCATCCCGCCTGGGGCCAGGCGCATCGCCCTGCTCACCCAGGCCGATACGGATGAACGCCGGGCTGCCGCAGATCAACTTGCCGCTCGCCTCCTGCCAGCCTACCATGCGGTCGTCATTGCCTCGCTTCATCCAGGGGACGAGCCTTTCCCGGGGGAAAGTAAAACCCAGGTCTCATCTGCCGAACTCCCCGATCCAAAAGTATTTTCTGTACGCGAGCCGGCGGCTGGCATCCTTCTGGCAGCGGGAGGGTCAAGCCGGATGGGGCGGCCAAAGCAGCTGCTCCCCTGGCAAGGGGAGCCCCTGGTCCGCTATGTCGCTTCAAAAGCCCTGGCAGCCGGGCTTTCACCGGTCATCGTCGTGACCGGCGCGTTCCATGATCAGGTCAGCCGGGCAGTCGCAGATCTGCCCGTCACCGTGGTCGAGAACTCAGATTGGAAGAGTGGGCAGAGCAGCTCTGTCCGCGCTGGGCTGAAGGCTTTGCCTGAAGAAACCGGGGCTGCAGTGTTCCTGCTCGTCGACCAGCCCCAGGTAACCGTTTCTCTGTTGCATGCATTGGTTAGCCTTCATGGCGAGACCCTTGCGCCCGTAGCTGCCCCTAAGGTGGGGGGGCAGCGCGCCAACCCGGTTTTATTCGATCGCTCGACCTTTCCTGATTTGATGGCCATTCGTGGCGATGTGGGTGGTCGAGGGCTTTTTTCTCGCTACCCGGTCGCCTGGTTGAACTGGCCTGACGAAAAATTACTTCAAGATATCGATACGGAAGAGGACTACCGCAGGTTACAAAATAACCCCTTGCCTTAATACAAATCTTGTGCTATTTTTCTAATGAGATCGATGCCCGCAGGAGCAGCAAGCATGGCAACCGCCGAAAAAACCATTATCGTCGTCGAGGATGAACCGGATACTGCAGAGATGTTTGCAGAGATGATGCGGTTGAACGGATACCAGGTGATTAAATCCTATGGCGGTGAGACCGCTGTTTCCCTGATCGCGAGAGAAAGACCGGACGCAGTGGTCTTGGACATCATGATGCCAGATCTTTCCGGCCTGGAGGTGCTACGGATCTTGAGGAACGACCCGGACCTGGCTTCGATCCCGGTGATTGTGGTTTCCGCGAAGAGCCTGACCTCCGACATCAAGCACGGAATGGATGCAGGAGCATCCGTTTACCTGGCCAAGCCGGTAGCATTTATGGATTTAATTGCTGCTGTAGAAAACGCGATTCGAATATCGGAGCAAAAAGCAACGGGTAAGTAATGTCAGTCATCCGGGCATTCATTGCCATCGATTTATCGAAGGAAATCCAGTCGCAACTGGAACAAGTATCGGCTCAACTCAAACAGCGATTAGAGGGGCTTCCCATCCGCTGGGTACCGGTTGAAAACGTTCATCTGACATTGAAATTCTTGGGGGATGTTTCTCTTTCCAACCTTGACATTTTGCAGAAGATCTTGCGTTCAGTGAGTGCGGCGCACCATCCCTTAGAAATCAGCGCAGGGGGGCTGGGCGCCTTTCCGAAAGCCCACCGGCCGAGGGTGATCTGGGTAGGTCTCGAGGCTCCAGCCGAACTGGCGGCCCTCCAGCATGGCATCGACGTGGAAACGGCCCGACTGGGATATGCCCGGGAAGAACGTCCATTTTCGCCTCACCTTACGGTGGGAAGGGTTTCACGGAATGCGACACCGGCTGACATCCGCGTGGTTGCCAGCGTAGTTGAGGAGTTTCGGGTCGGTTTTCTTGGCGCTGCCTGGGTAAATGCCGTCCATCTTTACCGAAGTGACCTGCAGCCGGGGGGAGCAACCTACACCTGCCTGTTTTCCGCGCCTCTAAAAGAGCGCCATGCTGGCGCTGGTTAATTTTATGGGTCTTTGGGAATCGCCGTGGAAAA
>DASWHG010000250.1:0-2359 GCA_036393315.1 Anaerolineales bacterium
GAACACGCGCATCCGCCGCCAACGGCTGCGCGCAGGGCTTTCCCCTCGTGCGCCAGCTGGCTGCAAACTTGTGGTCAGAAGCAACCCAGACATTACCACCGGCAGTCCGGGCGTGACGTGGAAAGCGAATGTGAACAGAAACCCAAGCACAGGGGACGGCGGCCCCGTGGTGTAGTCGGGCGGATTACTCATCAGCTGGTTAAACAAAACAATTATGCCTAGAGACAGCAGGCTCAAGGTAATTGCCAGCCAGCGATGCCGGCTTCCCAGCGCCCACCCAAGAACCAGCACCAGAGCACCCGGCAGAATCAAATACTGCACCTCCAGCCCGGAATTCCAAAGGAGGCTGAACAGGACCAACATCGCCAGCCCCAACAGCGCTGCCGCGATTCTGGTTTTACGGTTCATGCCCACCAGATGCTTCAAGTTCAGCGTGATGAGCGCCAACACTCCCACTAAGGAGGGAGCCAACAGGCTTGAGAGTTGGAAGAACGGCCAATCATACGGCTCGCTGACAAAGCGCATGCTGATAAAAAGCACAGAGAGGAATAGCGCGGCTATCCCCAACAGAAACAGCAGGAAACGCTGCGCGGCTTTTCCCTTATCCGGGCCACGCAGCGCAAGCGAACCGGCCAGGGCGACCAGAAGGGCAGGAAGAATGGCCGTCTGCTGTAAGAAACTCATGCTCATAGGCGCTTACCTTTCGTGAAGGCCGCATTACTGGCCGGGCGGCAGCGGGATGTAATACAACCCGTCTCCCCCCGCTATGACCACCAGCGCCTCGCCACCCGGCGCGGGGAGCACATTGTAGAAATCTCCCCCGCCTGCCAGTTCCCAGAAACCGGCCATTTCTCCGCCGGGGATCGAAACCAGCGAAATGCCCTGCGAGGAACTGAAAACCAGCTGCGCGGCAGCCGGCAGGTATTGCGGGAACATTTGCGGGTGGCTGCGCGGCGTGTGACCTTCCACGGCCAACCGCCGCGTTTCTCTGGCTCGCTCCAGCCACACCATCTCATATTCGTCCCGGTAGCTTGGAATGTCTTCCCATTTTGACAGCCGCATCCATTGACCGCCGGGAAAGAAGAAAAGGCTGTGCGTATCGTGTTGGAACACTTCCACCTGGCCTGTTTCCGAGGCGTACAGGTATACGCCCTGGTTGCGCGGGTGGTTGGCCCGCACCCCCAGGTAGTACCCCTCCCCGGCCACGCTGGGCAGGGAATCCATCGACGAGAAATCGGTCGGATACTCAATGTCGAGCAAGAAGACGTCCCGGATCAGGTCGGTCATCTCCGGCGGGTCCGTCCCCAGGTCCATCACGGTCAGGCTGCTGCCCTGGATCAGCATCTCGCCGGGCGTCAGCCATTCGACGATGGGCAGGCTGGCATCCGAGGCATCCTCAAGCGGCAGGCTTTTCTCCACTTCACCCGTGGCCCCATCTACGATGTAAAGGGCGGTCTCATCGGCCGTTTCCGGGCCCTTCGTCAGGGACATGGCGAGGCGCTCGCCGCCCGGCGACCAGGCATACCAGCCCCAATAGATTTCAGCTGGGTTGAAGGTTGTGCCAAGGATCGGCCGGGCCTCCAGGCTGGCCCCGTCCAGGAGCCAGTAAGCATCCTGGTTTTTGAGCAGAACCCGTCCGCTTTGCTCGTCGAAAGCAACCGCGTGGGTGAACGTGACCGGGTAGCGGCCCGCCAGTTCCTCGACGCCATCCATGCAGGGCGTGAACATCACCATCTCCCCGGCTTCGGATACGTACAGCAGCCGCCCGTCGGGCAGCCAGGCATAATGCTCGCGCAGGCCATCCGACTGCGGCCCCGCCCTCCACTTTGGTTTGCTCGCCTGGCAGACCTCACCCGTATCCGCTTTGAGAAAATGCAGGTCAATCTCCACTTGATCCCCGAGTTCCCCGTAATATTCTGTCAACCCAAAGACCAGGTAGATACCATCCGGCGACCAACCGCCTACCGAAAAAGACGTTGCGCGCAGGAGCGGCTGGACCGTGGTCCGCTCGATGGCAACGGCGCTGGTCGGGAGGGGGACCGGCGTTGGAGGGGTATTGAACACCATCGCGACCTCAGACCTGACTTCCGCCAGTTTTTCATCGCAGATCCAACTGGTCTCAGGGACGCTTCCGGCAGAGGCATAAACACGAACGGTAACGATGGGAGAACTCCAGTGTTCCCGGTAAACTGCCCCCAGACGGTAATAGTCCGGGCCCCCTTCGTAACACCACCCCTGGTCTTGAAAGATCATCGGGCGCGGCACCCGCCAGAGTTCGCCCGAGACCAACGCTTCCAATTCGGCAGGATAACTTCCCGTCGCCTCCTTATAACGTTCGACCGCCTCCCGAATGCGTAAG
>DASWHG010000251.1:0-4059 GCA_036393315.1 Anaerolineales bacterium
TTTACGACCTGTTCCAAGGAAACAGGTCACATGTTACCGGAAACTAAAGATGCTACGTAATCCAAAAACTCTTGCTTTCTACGCGCGTTTAAGGTACTATCGAATCCATGCAGACATCGGCCAATCCCACTCCGCTGCCAAGGGCAGCCAGCCGGCCCCGGCAAGGCACCTTTTACTTCCTGCAGGTGGTGCTCAGCGTTGCATTTGTGGTTGCGACCCTGTTTACCGCCTGGACTCCAGCCGTGCTACTGCCCGGGAACCTGACGGAGAAGCTCTCCCAAGCCCTGGCTCCGGGTGCGGTTACGCCCCTGGCAGACTTTCCGACGGCGACACCCCGGCCTCGCCCGCTGATCGGCATCGTGGCGGGTCACTGGGGGAATGACTCGGGCGCCGTCTGCGCAGATGGGCTGACGGAGGCCGAAGTCAACCTGGACGTGGCGACGAAAGTGCGGGCGAACCTGGAAGCACAGGAGTACGACGTCGACGTACTCAAGGAGTTCGACCCGGCCTTGAACGAGTACCAGGCCCTTGCTCTGATCTCGATCCACGCCGATTCGTGCAATTACGTGAACGACCAGGCCACCGGCTTCAAGGTTGCAGCCGCGCTCTCCAACCCGCGCCCCGAAAAAGCTGCCCGGCTGACCTCCTGCCTGCGGGATCGCTATGCCCGGGTCACCGGTTTACCCTTCCACGTTAACAGCGTCACCCCGGATATGACCAGCTACCACGCCTTCGACGAGATCGACAGCGAGACCACCGCGGTGATCATCGAGATCGGCTTCTTGAACCTCGACCGGCAGCTGCTTACCCAGCAGCAAGATTCCGTGGCCGAGGGGATCACCAACGGCATCCTTTGCTACATCCGCAACGAGGATGTATCCCAGGACGCCCAGCCATGAAGACCGGTCCCGAGTCTGCCCAAAACGCCATTCGCCAGGCCTACCAGGCTCTTCAGGAAGGGGACCGCCGGGGGGCGCGGCGCTGGGCAGAGCGAGCTGCAGCCCTCGACCCCGGCCGCGAGGAACCCTGGCTCGTGCTGGCCGCCATCGCCAGCCCGCAGGCCAGCCTGGCTTACTTGCGCCGCGCCCTGGAGATCAATCCGAACAGCCAGCCAGCCCGCCAGGGGATGCACTGGGCAGTCCAGCGGATGCGGGCCAACCCAGAACCGGCCATCCAGCGCCGTAAGGTGGTGGTCGAACCGCCCACCCCGCGCTCGCTGACCATGCGCCGCCCGGCCTTCATCGGGCTGATCCCGCTCGCGCTGGCCATGCTGCTCGTCCTGGCTGCCCTGGTGGCCTGGGCGGGCGCCCCGCAGATCTCGCTGGCCTTTTCTGCGGAGACCCCCCTGGCAATTGCCCAGGAAGCGCTCTCCAAGGCCACCCGCACTCCCACCGCGACGGCCACCTTCACCCCTACCCCGACCTTTACGCCAACCCCGACCCCCACCGATACGCCCACGCCGACGCCAACCGAGACGCCCACCGAAACCCCGACCCCCCTCCCGACCGACACACCGGAACCTCCGACCGAGCCGCCCCCGACCGAGGACCCGAACCCCGGGTTTGGCGGCCTGCCGCCCGGCGTGGGGAAAAACGAGCGCTGGATCGACGTTAACCTGACCACCCAGCAGGTGTTTGCCTACGAAGGTAAAGAGCTAATCCGCAGCTTTACCGTATCGACCGGCACCTGGCAGTACCCCACCGTCACCGGCACCTATAAGATCTACGTCAAGTACACGTACGCTGACATGTCCGGCCCGGGGTACTACCTGCCCGACGTACCGAGCGTGATGTATTTCTACAAAGGATACGGGCTGCACGGCACGTACTGGCACAACAACTTTGGCACCCCCATGAGCCACGGGTGCGTCAACCTGACCATCGACGATTCTGCCTGGATGTTCGATTTCGCAAGTGTCGGCACCGTCGTGAACGTGCATTATTAAACGACAATGAACCTCCATTCTGCCTTCCGCTTCGACCATTATTTACTTCGCCGGCAGGTGCTGGCCCTGACCGGCAAGTTCCGGCTGTTCGACCCAAACGGGCAGCTGGTGCTCTACAGCCAGCAGAAAATGTTCCGGCTCAAGGAGGATATCCGGGCCTACTCTGACGAGAGCTGCAGCCAGGAGCTGCTCCACATCCAGGCGCGCCAGATTATCGATTTCTCGGCCGCTTACGACGTGGTCGACAGCCTTAGCCGGGAACGGGTCGGCGTGCTGCGCCGCAGAGGCTGGCGCTCGCTATTGAGGGACGAGTGGGAAGTGCTCGACGCGGATGAACAGCCAGTCGGCCTGATGCAGGAAGACGACATGACTCGAGCCATCCTGCGTCGCTTCCTCCTGGGTCGCTGGCTGCCGCAGGATTACGACGTTTTGATCGGCGGCCAGCGCGTCGCAGACCTGCGCCAGCGCTTCAACCTTTTCCGGTACGAATTAGATCTCGATTTCAGGATGGATCCCGGGCAACGCCTGGACCACCGCCTGGGGATCGCCGCCGCCATCTTGCTCGGGACCATCGAAGGACGCCAGGAATAAGTTATGCCCCGCCAAGCATTGTTCGCCGGTTTGGTGATCGACGAGTTCGATCACCCGGTAGAAGTTGCCTACGTCGGCGACGAGCCCTGCTACGTCGTTGATGATGACGGATTCCTCCGCCACATCCCCGCCGAGACGGTCGATCGCCAGGTCCTCGAGTCGATGCGGGAGATGATCGAAGACCACGAAGACATCATCGCCGACCAGACCGCCAAGATGCTCGGCCAGGAAGACCCCTTCTCGCGCGCCATGATCGAATCACAGCTCAAGCAGCTCGACCAGCAGTTCGACGCGCTGCTCGAAACGGGCATCCCTGAAGAGAGCCGGGCCTATATGGGCATGATGGGCTTCCAGGTGAAGATCAACATGCACGGCGACGTGCTGGGCGTCGAACAGCCAGGCGCGATCGGGCCGGAGGATGAGGGGGAATAAACTCTCTAATCCACCAGCTCCAGGTCTCCCCAGGTGGTCGGGTCGCTCAGCGAGCGGGTGGCGGCGTTAGAGACCATGCTCTGCTGCACGTCCTCCGCTTCCCGGTCGTTGTCGGAGACGGAGAAGGCAAAGCCGTAGTGATCGCCCTCCTCCGGGTCGATCTCGAACACGTCCCACGGGATGGCGACTTCGACGTAGTATCCGGCGTCGACCGATTCGGCGCCGATCTTCACCTCAGTGCGCCGCCCCTCGATCGCGGAGGGATACCACAGGTAAGCCTCCGGGTCATCGCCGGGGCCGGGTGAGCCGGGGGAAATTCCGAGTTGGAAATCATCCGGGCTCAGGCTGCGGGTGTAATAGTCCGACTGTAAATTGGTATCGATCAGCACTTCCAGGCTGTCGCCCTTGAAGAGTTCGCGGGTGCGGGCGTTCTGCACGTACTCTTCGTCCCGCACGCGGGTTGCGATGTACAGGTAATTCTCATCCCAGGCGAACATGGCTCGGGCTGAGAGGTCGTCTTCGTCACTCCAGCGGTCCTCACCGAAGACCACGTAATCGACGTCGTAGCGGGTCAGGTCCCAATCGTCCATTACGCCATCGATATTGATCGGGTCGTCAACGTAAAATGCTTTGACCTGGTACCGCGGACGGGAATCAGGGGGAGGCTGCGTCGCAGTAGGGCGAACCGGCGTGTTGGTCGGGACCGCGGTGGAAGGGACGACCGTCGGCGTGGCCGTGGGAACCGCGGTGGGGACATCCGTGGGCGGCAAGCTCGTGTTGGTCGGGCTGGCGGCCGTTCCGGGCTCCGAGGTGGCGGTGTCCACGATCAGCGAGGTCGGGGTGGGCGGGATGATTTGGGTCGGATTGAAAACTGCCGTCATCGTCAGGTTCGGGGTGGGAAAGACGAAGGGCGTAGGCGTCAAAGCGCCTGGGAAGTTGCAGGCAGACGCGGTGAGCACCAGGAGCAGGATACCAAAGATCAATTTCAAAGCGCTGCGTTTCATAAGCCTCCAAAGAAGAACGATGTCAAGAAGATTAGAAAATGGGTCTTTGGGAATCGCCGTGGAAAAAGGGATATGTGGGGGTTGTTT
>DASWHG010000252.1:0-2758 GCA_036393315.1 Anaerolineales bacterium
AACAACCCCCACATATCCCTTTTTCCACGGCGATTCCCAAAGACCCAGATATCCTTATAACGAATGAGGGAAGTTGAGGTGATACAATTCATGACAGTGAAAATCTGGATAGTATAATTTGAATCAAGGAGACATCGATAAGTGAATAGACTCCAACCGAATTCCCGGCACTGCTTCGTGTGCGGGTTAGCCAACCCTTTCGGCCTGCAGCTTCGATTCTTCGATTCGAGTGCCGGTGAAGTCACCGCTGAGTACACCGTTCCTGAACACTTCCAGGGATACCCGGGTGTAGTCCATGGGGGAATCGTGGCTGCCATGCTCGACGAGGTCTGTGGCCGGGTCCATATGGGCGGCGATCCACCCCGTTTCATGTACACCGCCCGCCTGGATATCCGCTACCGGCAGAACGTCCCGGTGGGCGAACCTCTACGGTTAGTCGGCAAGGCGGGGAAGTCGAGAGGCCGCACGGCCACAAGCACAGGCCAGATCCTCGGCCCAGATGGCTCCGTGCTGGCAGAGGCAGAGGCGCTGCTGGTAGACGTCCCGGAGGATGTCGTCGGCACAGCAAACCTGGAGGCGTTGGGATGGAAGGTTTACGAGGGAGAGGATCTCGTAAGGATGGAAGAAGCATGACCGGTGGGGAGGAACTTCCTCAAATAAGGAATAATCCATGATTGTGGAATATCACCGCCCGGAGACTCTCGAAGAAGCCCTCACCCTGCTCACACGGCCAGGAGTCGTCTCCCGGCCTTTAGGAGGGGGGACGGCCATCGACCGTTTTGGGCCTGGATCGCTTGCCGTCATCGACCTGCAGCGCCTGGACCTGAACAAGGTCCAGGAGCGGGGCAACTGGATCGATCTGGGGGCGACGGTCACCTTACAAACACTTCTGGATACTCCCAATCTCCCCGAAGCGCTCTATGAGACCATCCGCCGGGAAGCCTCGCACAACCTGCGCCAGGTTGCGACGGTCGCCGGGACCCTGGTCGCTGCGGATGGGCGCTCTCCCTTCGGAACAGCCATGCACGCTCTGGATGCAGCCATCCATCTCCGCCCGGGGAAAGAAGGGAAAGACTCGGATCAAGTCCACCTGGGCGATTTCCTATCGGTCCGAGAAGAGATGCTGAATGGGCGTTTGATCACGCGGGTGACGATCCCGTTGAACGCCTCCCTGGCTTACGCCTACGTGGCACGCACCCCAGCCGACCGTCCGGTGGTTTGCGCGGCCGCGGCCCAGTGGCCCTCCGGGCGGACCCGGGTGGCTTTAGGAGGGTTTGGGACGGCCCCGGTGCTGGCGCTGGATGGGCCGGAGGCCGCCGGCGCGGAGACGGCTGCTCAGAACGCATACAGCGGGGCAGGGGATGAGTGGGCCTCGGCAGAATACCGTGAGGAGGTGGCGGGTGTGTTGGTGCGGCGTTGTATCGAGGAATTGAGATGAAATTATCCCTGCACGTTAATGGTACTTTCTTTGATTTGGATGCATCTCCCGGAGACAGCCTGCTGAAGGTCCTGCGCGCCCAGGGCAATTTTGGTGTAAAACACGGCTGTGAAACCGGAGAGTGCGGCGCCTGCACCATCCTGCTGGACGGGAAACCGGTGAATTCCTGCGTGTTCCTGGCAGCTCAGGCCGAAGGACACCAGGTCGAGACGATCGAGCCGGTCGGAAGGCATCCAGAACAGGGCTGGAAATTGACTGCCGGCCTGCACCCTCTCCAGACCGCTTTCGTGGAGAACGGCGCAATCCAGTGCGGCTTCTGCACCCCGGCGATGATCCTGGCTGCAAGAGAGCTGCTGGACCGCCTGCCAGACCCTTCGGAAGAACAGGTGCGGGAAGCACTCTCTGGTGTGCTGTGCCGCTGTACTGGTTACCTCAAGCCCGTCCAGGCGATCTTGCTGGCAGCCGCCGTCATGAGGGGAGAGGCTGCTGGGACGCTGGATGACACGATCCCAGCCCCGGTTGAATGGCTTCCTGGGGAGAGCAGTCCACATGCTCCGGGAGCGGCGGGTAGCCTGGGTCCCGCTCCTTTCCCGATTTCTCCGTCCGAGGATGTGTTGGCTTCTACCCGGGTCATGCCGCGCATCCAGGTCACGCCAGAGACGGAGACCTGGCAGAGTGTTGGAAAGCCGGAAATTAAGGTGGACGCGGTTAAACTGGTCCAGGGCAAGCCGGCATTCGCCGCGGATATCGAGATGCGCGGTATGTTGGTGGCTAAGGTGCTGCACAGCCCGGTGGCGCATGCCAACATCAAGCACATCGACGCCAGCCAGGCCCTGGAACTGCCCGGGGTAGCGGCGGTGCTCACCTGGAAGGACCTGCCGCGAGTCGTGTACTCCACCGCAGGGCAGTCTGACCCGATCCCCGGCCCCCTCGATACGTTCTCGTTGGATAAGAAAGTGCGTTTCGTCGGCGATCGGGTTGCCTTTGTGGCTGCGGAAAGCGAGGAAATCGCCAACCAGGCCCTTGGTTTGATCCAGGTCGAATACGAACCGCTCCCGCCCATCTTCGACCCGGCCGAGGCCCTGCAGCCCGGCGTCCCGCGCCTGCACGACGAGCCGGAATACGTGAATTTCGCCGAGTCGGATCCCGACCGAAACCTGGCAGCGGAGATCAAGATCGACATTGGCGACGTGGAACAGGGTTTTGCCGAGGCAGACTACATCTTCGAAAATGAATACGAGGTCCCAAAGGTCCAGCAAGCGCACATCGAGCCCCACGTTACCGTGACCTACTGGGATGAGGACGATCGCCTGGTGATCC